>ONMU01000044.1 GCA_900319035.1 uncultured Bacteroidales bacterium | reverse complement strand
ATTTCCGGGCTACCGTCAGCTGCTGCCACAAGCGGTCTATCTCCTTGCCGTTCGTCATATCCTTGACGCCCGAATAGCAGGCGTTGACGAGTTTACCTTTCTCTTCCGGCACCAGTTCCTGCGAGAAGAAATGCTCGATGTTGCCTATCGGCGTGAGGCGCGCAAAACGCGAGTTCGGCGAGGTAGCCAGCATGCGCACGATGGCATTCGAATAGTGCTGCAGGACGTAGATATTGAGTACGTTCGCACTCAGGTAGATATTCTCCGGCAGGTTCAGCGCCGCCGCGGTGTTCGCCTCGTCGTCGGACTGGCAAAGGAAGAGGCTGAGATACTGCGTATCATCGGCTGCGGACTCATGCAGATAGGTGCGCACCTGCTCGTCGCCTATGTGGCCTTGTATAAACTCCCAGCGCACGTCCATGAAGTTGGCGCCTAAATAGCTATAGTCCGCATCCTTTGCAACGGGATATTCCCAGGTGCGCTCTGCCTTGGCGTTAGCGTCCCAGAAGCACGAATACGACAGCTTAAAGAGCGACTCGTAATGTCCCTTCAGTTCGCGCATCTTACGACCTGCCTCCGGGTCAATGAACGTGATATGCGTGAGGGTGTTCATGTCGTCCGTCTTGACGTTCGGGAAATGGGCGATCTGCGCCACCTGCTTAGCGAGCGCGAGGCCGAAATGATTCATGCCGTGGATGACAACATGCACGTGCTTGCGGGACGACGTACCGATACCCTCTTTCGAGTCGATCGGCTGGCCGACGATATTATCTACGATAATACGCTTCGCATAGACCTCGTCGCACAGGAACGGCAGGAAATGGATGCATTTCTTCACCTCCGGCGCGATGTCCGCATAGAGGAAGGTATGGTAGATATCCGGATCGTCGAAACATACGTAGCAGCGGATCTGCTTGCCGGCCTGCTTGGCATTCAGGTCTTGCGCCAAGAGCCGCACGCAGTCCATCTTGACCGAATCGACCTCCTGCCCCGTCTCGCCTAAGATATAGACGGTCTTGCTATGCTCCGCCTGCAGCGCGGCGATGTCCTCTTTCTTGCTCATGTCACCCGAATAGATAACGAGTTGCTCTTCTTCCGCTTTGGACAGCACGGCGCCGAGTTTCTTACGCAACCGCTGAACGTCCTGCGAGGTCAACAAGAGAATCTGGGATTTCGGGTCGGTATGATAGAGGTGCTTGATGAGCAGGAGCGTCAGTTTGTTATAGCCGACGATGATGAAATGCCCGCGCATCTTATAGTGTATCAAACCCTTCTCGTACATGTCCACGCGACGGGATAAGATACTCGTCATCACCGCGATAAACAGACCGTTGACGATCGTCAGACCCACCACATCGACTATAGTCGAGAACAGCGTGGACATGTTCGAGCAACGGTTGCGCTGGTCGATGAACATCGCCATCACATCGTAGAACATACCGTGGCTCTTCGGGTCTTTGCCGTACTCGTAGAAGGACGGGATATAGCCGAGGAAATATAAGATGATGATGGACAGCAGGATAAATCCTACCAGCCACAATAGTTTCTTCACAATACTCTTCGAGAAAGTTCGGTCGAAAATGAGTTTTATGTCCCGCATAAGGTTAAATCATTAAAATCGGCTGCAAATGTACAACTTTTTTTGCATATATCAAAATATTTTTGTAATTTTGCGCCCGATTTTCACTATACTTATTGAGAAACAATAAAAATACACTTATATGGAATCAAAGTACAATCCTACAGACATTGAAGCCCGCTGGTACCAATACTGGCTGGACAAAGGTCTTTTTCATTCTGAGCCGGATGGCCGTGAACCCTTTACGATCGTTATCCCGCCGCCCAATGTGACGGCGCCTGCTGGGTGCCCGGCACCGACCACGCCTCTATTGCTACAGAGGCCAAGGTCATCAAGCGCCTCAAAGAGCAAGGTATCAACAAATCCGATCTGACGCGTGAGCAGTTCCTCAAGCACGCCTGGGACTGGACCGACGAGCACGGAGGTATCATTCTTAAACAACTCCGCAAGTTAGGCTGTTCCTGCGACTGGGACCGCACCGCCTTCACAATGGACGAACAGCGTTCGAAAGCCGTCATCAAGGTGTTCTGCGACCTGTATAACAAAGGCCTCATCTACCGCGGTCTGCGTATGGTCAACTGGGATCCGGAGCGTCAGACGGCGCTTAGTGATGAGGAGGTGATCTACCACGAGGAGCACTCGAAGTTCTACTACCTGCGCTACCGCGTAGCTGAAGACCCGACGAAATACGCGGTCGTAGCCACCACCCGCCCGGAGACTATCTTCGGCGATATAGCCGTATGTATCAACCCCAAAGAGGAAAAGAACCAGTGGCTCAAGGGCAAGCACGTGATTGTACCGGGTGTAGGACGTGTGATTCCTATCATCGAGGACCGCTACGTAGAGATCGGTTTCGGTACCGGTTGCCTCAAAGTGACGCCGGCGCACGACGTAAACGACTACATGCTCGGTCAGAAATACAACCTCAAGACCATCGATATCTTCACCCCTGATGCCCATCTGAACATGGACACGGTAGAGGAAGAGTTGCAGCCGAACGTACGCAAATACCACGGCATGGACCGTTTTGACTGCCGCAAGCAGATTGTAGAAGACTTGCAGGCTGCGGGGCTCGTGGAGAAAATCGAGGACTACGACAACAAAGTGGGCTACTCCGAGCGTACGAACGTGCCTATCGAGCCGCGTTTGAGTCTCCAGTGGTTCGTGAAGATGCAACACTTCGCAGACATCGCACTCCCGCCGGTGATGAACGACGACATCGTCTTCTATCCTGCAAAATACAAGAACACCTACCGCAACTGGCTCGAGAATATCAAAGACTGGTGTATCAGCCGCCAGCTCTGGTGGGGACACCGTATTCCGGCGTACTACGATGCAGACCTGCTTGCGCAGACCGGCCTCGAGAACTACCCTGACGACAAGATCATCGTCTCCGAGACCAAGCCCGAAGGCAACTACGTACAGGACGAAGGTGCGCTGGATACCTGGTTCAGCTCCTGGCTCTGGCCAATCAGTCTGTTCGACGGCATCGAGCACCCGGATAACAAAGAGATCCGGTACTACTACCCGACCGCCGACCTCGTAACAGGTCCGGATATCATCTTCTTCTGGGTAGCACGTATGATCATGGCAGGCTATGAATACCAAGGCAAGATGCCGTTCAAGCACGTCTATTTCACGGGTATCGTACGCGACAAACTCGGCCGTAAGATGAGTAAATCGCTCGGTAACAGTCCCGATCCGCTGGATCTGATTGCGCGTTTCGGCGCCGACGGCGTACGTATGGGTATTCTGCTCTCTGCACCGGCCGGAAATGATATCCTGTACGATGACAGTCTATGCGAGCAAGGACGTAACTTCTGCAACAAGATATGGAACTGTTTCCGTATGGTCAAGGGCCTCGAGGTGGCCGATATTCCGCAACCGGAGACGTCCGCATATGCGATTAAGTGGTTCGATGCCAAACTGGCAGAGACAGAGCGCGAGATAGCAGACCTGTTCAGCAAATATCGTCTGAGCGAGGCGCTCATGGAGATCTACAAACTCTACTGCGATGAGTTCAGCAGCTGGTATCTGGAGATGATCAAACCGGCTTACCAGCAGCCGATCGACCGCGCTACGTACGAAGCAACCCTTGCGTTCTTCGACCGCTTGCTCGTGCTGCTTCATCCGTTCATGCCGTTCATCACCGAGGAACTGTGGCAGAACCTCTATGAGCGCAAAGAAGGTGAGACGATAATGATCGCTTCGCTCAATGATGCAAATGGTGACGCTCCGCTTAATGGTGAAATTCTCTCCGATATTGAGACCCTGAAAGAGATTGTCTCCGGCGTACGTAATGTGCGTGCATCGAAGAACATCCCGCAGAAGGAGCGTCTGACGCTTATCTCTCCGGTTGAGCTGAACCCGCTTGTGGATAAACTGGCGAATGTCGAAATCGCCAATCTTGGCGATTCTAATGGTAACTGTGCGAAGTTCATCGTGGGCACCACCGAGTTTGCAATCCCGATGGACGCGTTCATCAACGTAGAGGAAGAGCTCAAGAAACTCGAAGCGGATCTTGCTCACCAGCAAGGTTTCCTCAAGGGCGTTATGGCAAAACTGAGCAACGAGCGCTTCGTAGCAAACGCCAAGCCCGAGATCGTTGAACTCGAGCGCAAGAAGAAAGCCGATGCAGAAGCACGTATTGAAGCGCTTCAACAGGCGATTAAAGCGCTTCAATAAATTGTACATTGTAAATTGTAAATTGTACATTGGTTAACGAAGGCAACATAGAAGTTATAGGCGCACGGGTGCATAACCTCAAGAACATCAGCGTCTCTATTCCCCGCAAACGACTGACGGTCATCACCGGCCTCAGTGGTTCGGGGAAGTCTTCGTTGGCGTTCGACACCATCTTCGCTGAAGGTCAGAGGCGGTACATGGAGACCTTCTCATCGTACGCCCGTGGGTTCATTGGAAACATGCAACGCCCGGACGTAGATAAGATAACCGGTCTGAGTCCGGTGATCTCCATTGACCAGAAGACCACCACCAAGAACCCTCGTTCGACAGTGGGTACGATCACCGAGGTGTATGATTTTCTGCGTCTACTCTATGCCCGAGCCGGACAAGCCTATTCGTACCTCTCCGGCAAACCGATGATTAAGTTCACGGACGAACAGATCATCGACCTCATCATCCGTGAGTACGGAGGCAAGAAGATCTTGCTGTTAGCACCTCTCGTTAATGGGCGCAAAGGACACTACAAGGAGCTTTTCGAGACGATCCGCAAGAAAGGGTTCGTCCATGTGCGTGTGGACGGTGAGGTGCAAGAGATAGTAGCGGGCATGAAACTGGATCGCTACAAGACACACAGCATCGAGGTGGTAGTGGACCGATTGAAAGTACAAAAGGACGATGTACAATGTACAAAGGATGTAGACTTACGTCGTATTCGGCAGTCGGTGGATCGTGCGATGACGCAGGGCAACGGTATCATGATGATTGCTGACGAAGCAGGGAACACCCGTTTCATGAGCCGTAACCTGATGTGCCCCGAGACCGGACTCAGTTATCAAGAGCCTGCTCCTCATACATTCTCGTTCAACAGCCCATCAGGGTGGTGTCCGTGCTGCAAAGGACTGGGAAGAATAAAGAGTTCAGAGCTCAGCCTTCAGCAGTCAGATACCTTCGATGAAGCGATCCAACAGGATAACTGGTGGGAAGAGTTGCAAGAGTTATCGGCAGCTACTATCTCCGAAGAGGAGGAAGAGCAAGAGGAATACGTCGTTTGTCCCGAATGTCACGGTAAACGTCTGAGCAAAGAGTCACTCAGTTACAGACTTGGCAAATACTCTATCTCCGACCTTTCCGAGATGGACATTGACGAGCTGATCACCACCTTAGAACGTTTCCAAGCCCCCTCCCTTGATGAAAAGGACGAAGAAGGGTTGTCCTCCAAACAGCAATCGATCGCGGAACCTATTCTCAAAGAGATCATCACCAGGCTTCGGTTCATGCAATCGGTCGGACTGAGTTATCTCTCTCTGAACCGTTCGAGCGAGTCTCTCTCGGGCGGTGAGAGCCAACGCATACGTCTGGCTACGCAGATCGGTAGCCGTCTGGTGAACGTGCTGTACATCCTTGACGAGCCGTCCATCGGACTCCATCAACGCGATAACCAACGCCTCATCGACAGCCTCAAGGAGTTGCGCGATATGAATAACTCCGTCATCGTCGTGGAGCACGACGAGCAGATGATGCGCGAGGCGGACTGGATCGTGGACATCGGTCCAAAAGCCGGTCGTCTGGGCGGTAATGTGCTCTTTAGTGGCACACCGGAAGATCTGCTTAAGACGGATACGCTGACGGCGCAATACCTCAATGGAAAACGGACCGTGACCGAGGTCACTGTTGGACCGTCCGAAGGACTGTTAGACCGCTCCGCTGTTAGACCGGCTACGCCTGATAGACAGATTGTGTTGTCCGGATGTACGGGGAATAACCTCAAGAACGTGACGGTGAAGATTCCGTTGGGTCAGATGGTTTGTGTGACCGGCGTGAGCGGCAGTGGAAAAAGCACCTTGATCAACCAGACGCTCTACCCTATTCTGAGTCAGAAGTTCTATCGCTCCAAGACTGCCCCGCTGCCCTATAAGAGCATTGAAGGTGTTCAGTTCATCGATAAGATCATCAATGTGGATCAATCGCCTATTGGTCGTACGCCGCGCTCTAATCCTGCGACTTATACCAATGTGTTCAACGACATCCGCGATCTCTTTGCTCAACTGCCGGAAGCGAAGATACGAGGCTGGAAAGCAGGTCGTTTCTCGTTCAACGCCAAAGGCGGACGATGCGAGGAGTGTATGGGTAACGGCTACAAGACGATCCAGATGCATTTCATGCCGGATGTGTATGTGCCCTGCGAAGTGTGCGGCGGTCAGCGCTACAACCGAGAGACCCTTGAAGTACGGTGGAAAGGTAAGACCATCGCTGATATCTTGGAGATGACGGTCAACCAAGCCGTGGAGTTCTTTGAGCCGCAGCCGAAGATCCTTCGTAAGATCAAAACGATCCAAGATGTCGGACTCGGTTATATCAAACTCGGTCAATCGTCCACAAGCCTCAGCGGTGGTGAGAGTCAGCGTATCAAATTAGCGACCGAGCTCTCCCGTCCGTCCACGGGTAAGACCTTATATATATTAGACGAACCGACGACAGGTCTGCATTTCGAGGACATCCGCGTGCTCTTAGGCGTGCTGCGTCGGTTAGTGGAGAAAGGTAACACCGTCCTCATCATCGAGCACAACACCGATGTCATCCGAGCTTGTAACTGGATCATCGACATGGGTCCCGAAGGCGGACGAGGAGGCGGTACCGTGGTAGCCGAAGGAACGGTCGAAGACCTGCGTAACAACCCCAAAAGCATCACCGGAAAATTTATCTGAATTCTGAAATCTGAAATCTGAAATCTAATATATGATCACCAACCCATTAATCATCATTGCCCTTTTGCTTGCCATCGTTCTGGTAGTGCCGATGGTGTGCCGCAAGATACGTATCCCGAGTATTGTCGGGTTTATCATTGTGGGATGTATCGTGGGTCCCAATGGTCTTCATCTGTTTCAGGGCAGCGACGCGATTCAGGCTTTGGGTAAGATCGGCATCCTCTATATCATGCTCCAAGCGGGTATTGAGGTGGATATCAATGACTTCCGGCAACATCGTAACTACTCCTTTCTTTTCGGTTTCTATTCGTTCATCGTACCTTTCGTCTTAGGTGTACTGAGCGGTTTAGCCTTGGGTTTCAATGGGGTAACGAGTACGCTGCTCGGTGCCATGTACGGCAGTCACACGCTCATGACGTACCCTATCGTGAGCCGTTATGGGGTGCAGAAAAACAGCGCGGTGAACATCGCCGTCGGCGGTACGATGCTCACGATCTCTCTGGCGCTCTTCGTGTTAGCGATCATCAAGAGTAACTTCATCTATACCGACGCTATGACCACAGGCACCCTCATTGCCCGTGTGGTCATTACGGTAGTGCTCATCACCATCGTCTTCCCTTGGCTTGTACAGCGGTTCTTCAAACATACGCAAGACCCGAACACGGGTTTCCTTGTGGTGTTGACGGTGATGGTGGTCTCTGCCTTGCTGGCAGACTGGTCGGGTTTGGAAGGTATCCTTGGTGCTTTCATCTGCGGTGCATCGATGAACAAGTTGGTGCCGAACCTCAGCCCCGTGATGATGCGCATCAACTTCGTGGGAAACAATATCTTCGTGCCTTTGTTCCTCTTAGGCGTTGGTTTTCTGATAGATGCCTCGCTGATCTGGAATAGCTGGACGACCCTTATTATCGCCGTGGTGATGGTTGCTACCAAGCTCATCGGCAAATGGATAGCGGCATGGATTGCCCAGAAGAATTTCGGCATGCAGCCGGTAGAGCGACAACTCATGTTCGGTCTGACTCACGCTACGGCAGCAGGTACCTTGGCGATCGTCACCATCGGTTACGAGACCGGTATCTTCAATACCGAGATCCTCAATGCCTCCGTGGTGATGATCCTTGCCCTCTGCTCCTCGTCTTCGTTCATCACCGAGTATGCTGCTAAACGGCTTGCCTTGCAGGAAGAAGCGCGTCTTGAAGCAGAAAAAACGAATAACCAGTGGCTCATGCTGACTGTGGGCGAGAACCGGCACTACGAACTCAAAGAGTTAAGCGAGCTAAGCGAACTGAACGAACCCGAGTTATCCTCCGAGAGCGACTGGAGTGATGCCCATACGCTCATCAACAGCCAAAGCAAAGCGGCGATCATTTATCACCCCGCTCAACCGCTGAACACGATCAACAGGCTCTTGGTAGCCGTGCCGCGCTATGCCGAGAAAGAGCATGATTTCATCTCCTGTTTCGGTCTCGTACGAAGACTGAGCAGCCAGATAGGTGCACGTGTCATCTTCTATACCAACGAAGAGACCCAGCACGCCCTGCAGGCATTCTGCCGACGCAAAGGAAAATTCCTCCGTGCGTCATATAGAGAGATGGAAGCGTGGGAAGATGTGCTGATGATTGCCAAACAGATGAAACAGGACGACCTGATTGTGCTTATCAATGCCCGTCCTTCTACACCGAGTTACAACCCGCTCTTTGAGCAGGTACCGGATGTGTTAGGTAAGTTCTTCACCGACCATAGTTACATGGTCGTTTACCCCGAGCAGCAGACCGGTGCAGCTATACCGGATATCCTCACCGGCGACAACACGCAAGCAAGCCGCACTTGGTCTATCATCAGTACGATCAAAAAGAAAATCGTGGAGAAAATACAGAAAGGCTAATTTTGAATTTTTAATTTTTAATTTTTAATTTCTCCACGAACCACACCCAAAGCCCGAACATCATGGCGTAGAAAGCGTATTTGAAGATGTAGTCATGGAGCACCGGAAACCAACTCGGATGAAACTCTATGAATAGCGAAATAAGGAATATACGCAGGATATTAAATGCGTAACAGCAAACCAAACCGAAGGGGATAAACCAGATCTTATGTTTCCAGCCTCCTTGTACCGTTAAGATCAGACAGATCCAGATAAAACTCTGTTTGAGTCCCGAGCAGCCCCAGATGATGGAGGTACCGCTGCCGGACTCGAAACGGATCGTGTGGTCACCCACCATATACGCGGTATCGCGGAAGAGATCCAAGAGCCAAAAGACCACCGACGCAATATGCGCAGCCATGAACTCAAACGGCGCCGTGACATCCAAACCGAACCACGTGACGACATCCCCGTTCTCATCGCCCACCATGGTGAACTTCCAGAAGTAGTTCGCCACCAGCAGCGTCACCATAAAGATGATCACATCCTTATAGGGACGTATTTGAGATTTGAGATTTCTCTGCCGCAAGGGCGCGATTAACTTCGTTTTTGAGATTTGAGATTTGAGTTCCATTCCTTATATTTTGGTTTTGGCAAACGGCACTTCGTCGATAGCACAAAATTCTTTTCCTAAATATTTAAAATAGCCAGCCTGACAAATCATCGCCGCATTATCGGTCGTGAAACTAAAAGGCGGGATGAAGACCTCCCAATGGTATTTCTGTCCGTAGTCGATGAAAGCCTGCCGCAAGGCGCTGTTGGCACTCACACCTCCTGCCACAGCTACCTGCGAGATTCCTAAGTCCTTCGCTGCTTTCTTGAGTTTCTTCATCAAGATATCCACCACCGTAGCCTGCAAACTGGCGCACATATTTTCCCGCAGATTAGGTATCTTTTGTGCCAACTCATCGATCGTCTCCACACCGTGCTCCTTGAGCAAATCGCGGAGCGTATAGAGGAACGAGGTCTTGAGACCCGAGAACGAGTAGTCGTAACCCGCGATATTGGGTTTGGCAAAGGGATATTTGGTAGCATCACCGAGTTTGGCAAGTTTATCTATCCACGGTCCTCCCGGATAAGGCAGACCCAGCACCTTAGCGCATTTATCGAACGCCTCACCGGCTGCATCATCAATGGTCTGACCGATGATCTCAAAATGCGGCATAGGGGTCTCCTTTGTACCTTGTACATCGTCCCTTTGTACCTTAATGATCTGGCTGTTTCCTCCGCTAACGAGCAGGCACAAGAACGGAAAAGAGGGATGCCGCAGACCGGTTCCGTCCTCCACGAAATGCGCTAACACGTGTCCCTGCAGATGGTTCACATCAATAATCGGCACATTCAACGACAGCGCCAGACCTTTGGCAAACGACGTGCCGACCAAAAGCGAGCCCAACAATCCCGGTCCTCGGGTAAAAGCGATTGCCGAGATATCCTCTTTCGTCACCCCCGCACGCTTGAGCGCGGTGTCCACTACCGGCAGGATATTCTGCTGATGGGCACGACTTGCCAACTCAGGCACTACGCCTCCGAACTCCTCATGTACCTTCTGCGACGCAATCACATTGCTGCGCAAGATTCCATCTACAATGACTGCTGACGATGTATCGTCACAACTGCTCTCGATGGCTAATATAACGGTTGATTTTTTCATAATTTCACAAAAACGGCTGCAAAGGTACACATTTTTCTGCAATTATGCAAATAAATTTGTTTATATTGAAAAAAAGTTGTAACTTTGCACGCTTTTTAAGAATTTTTATTGAGTCATTATGATTTTTTACTTTCTAATGATACGTCTCGCCGCTCTGTTCGGTCATCGCAAAGCGCGTCTGATGGTGGAGGGTCAGAAGCAGAGCAAAGAGGCTTTGAAACATATCGGCAAAGGAGCCGTTTGGATCCATGTGTCGTCGGTGGGCGAGTTCGAGCAGGCACGTCCGCTCATTGAGCGTTTGCGCAAAGAGCAGCCGAACCGCCGCATCGTGCTGACGTTCTTCTCGCCCTCGGGCTATGAGTTGCGTAAGAACTACGACCGTGTGGATCACGTGCTGTACCTGCCTTTCGCTACACGTAGCAACGCACGTCGGTTCCTCGATGCGTTGCAGCCCAAGATGGCTATCTTCGTCAAGTATGAGTTTTGGCCTGCCTATCTGCGTGAACTCAAGAAACGGGCTATTCCGACCTATAGCATCTCGGCTATCTTCCGTCCGAGACAACTCTTCTTCCTGCCTTGGGGCAAACCCTATCTCGCTTTGCTCCGCTGCTTCACGCACATCTACGTGCAGGACGAGGCTTCGCTCCAACTGCTGCAGAAACACGGTATTGAGCATTGCACCGTAGTGGGCGACACGCGTTTTGACCGCGTACGGGACATCTTGGCAGCACTCGAAAACGGAGACCCGAATCGTGCCGCTAAGTTAGCGCCCATCGCCGCTTTTGCAGAAGGTTGCGAACGGGTCATCGTAGCCGGTAGCACGTGGCCGAAAGACGAACAGCTCTTGGCGCGTTACATCCACGAGCGCCCGGATACCAAACTGATTCTCGTGCCGCACGAGATACACGAGAAGCATATGCATTTCATCTTCAACCTGCTCAAAGGTCGGTTTGTGCGGTATAGCTCTTTGGCTAACCTGCCCTCAGCGGAGGCGTGCCGCAAAGTAGTGAGCAATGCGCAAGTACTGGTGATCGACACCATCGGCATGCTCTCATCGATCTATCGGTACTGCCAAGTGGCGTATATAGGCGGCGGTTTCGGAGTTGGTATTCACAACACCATCGAGGCAGCGGTATATGGAGTGCCTGTTTTGTTTGGCCCGAACTACCAGCATTTCCGTGAAGCCAAAGGTCTGATCGCTTCCGGCGCTGCACGAAGCATCAAGAACTACAAAGAGGCGGAAGAAGCTTTCGACACCGCCCTCGACCAATATCAAGAGATAGGTGCCAAAGCCGCAGCCTACGTCGCTGCCGAAACCGGCGCCACGGAGAAGATCTACAACGAGATATTCATTATTCATTAATCATTATTCATTGACTATGGCTCAAAAACCCAGTATTCCCAAAGGCACGCGTGACTTCGGTCAACTCGAAATGGCACGCCGCAATTATATCTTCGACACAATCAAGAGTGTCTTTTCCTTGTATGGTTTTCAACAGATAGAGACCCCCGCAATGGAGAACATCGGTACCCTGATGGGTAAGTACGGAGAGGAAGGCGACAAACTCCTTTTCCGCATCCAGAACAGCGGAGAGAAAGCCTCTCTGGCGCCGGAGAAAGGTCTGCGTTATGACCTGACCGTTCCTTTTGCGCGTTACGTGGTACAACACCGCGAAGAGCTCTCTTTCCCCTTCAAACGTTTCCAGATTCAGCCCGTCTGGCGTGCCGACCGTCCGCAGAAAGGAAGGTACCGCGAGTTCTATCAATGCGACGTGGATGTCATTGGTTCGGACAGCCTGCTCGGTGAGTTGGAACTTATCCAGATCGTAGAGGAGGTCTATCGCCGTCTCGGCATCCGTGTATGCCTGCATATCAACAACCGTAAGATCCTTGCCGGCATCGCCGAAGTCATCGGTGCGCCGGATAAGATAGTGGACATCACCGTAGCGATTGACAAACTCGATAAGATCGGTGTAGAAGCCGTAAACAACGAACTCAAAGAACGCGGTCTGAGCGACGAGCAGGTTGCTTCGCTCCAACCCATCCTCAACCTCAGCGGAACCACTGCTGACAAGCTCACCGCTCTCAAAACCATCCTCGCCTCCAGCGAGATCGGTCTCAAAGGCATCGAAGAAATGGAGGAGATCTTCCGTCTAACAGACGCAGTCGGTCTAACAGCGGAGCGGTCCAACAGCGAAGCGGTCCAACAGCGAAGCGGTCTTTCCATAGAACTCGATCTCTGCCTTGCCCGCGGACTGAACTACTACACGGGTGCTATCTTCGAGGTCAAAGCGCTGGACGCACAGATCGGTTCCATCACCGGTGGTGGTCGTTATGACAATCTGACGGGTATCTTCGGTCTGCCGGGTGTCTCGGGTGTCGGCATCTCCTTCGGCGCAGATCGTATATACGATGTGCTGACCGAGTTGGATCTGTTCCCCAAAGAGCTGCAATCGACGACCCAAGTGCTCTTCGCCACCTTCGGACAAGACGAACTGCGCTACGCCCTCCGTTGGGCAAAAGAGCTCCGTGCGAACAACATCGCTGTGGAGGTCTATCCCGAACCGACGAAGATGAAGAAACAGATGAGTTACGCCGATGACAAAAAGATCCCATATGTTGCCATCGTCGGCAGTAACGAGATGGACACCAATACCGTCATGCTCAAGAATATGGCCACAGGCGAGCAGCGACTCGTCACGCTGGACGAAATGGTTAAATGTCTCAATGACTAAATAAATGAAAAAATGGTAAATGACCAAATGGTAAATACAGAACTTCAGTTCGATTCGGTAAACGCTCAATGCCGCGAGATCTTCATTGACAAGATGTCCGACTACGGTCCCTCTTGGCGAATCTTCCGTCTGCACGGGATCACCGACCAACTCTATATCAAAGCCTGCAACATCCGTCAGCGTCAAGAGACTGGAGTGAGTCTGGTGGGCGATGAGATAGAGAGTAACTTACGCGCCATCGTCAACTACGGCGTCATGGCAATCATCCAAGACCGTAAAGGCTATGCCGATGCCATTGACATGAGCACCGAAGAAGCCACCAAGTTATACGACGAGGTCATCCACGAAGCCAAGGAACTGATGCTCCGTAAGAACCACGACTACGGCGAGGCTTGGAGAGAGATGTCCAAAGAAGGGATCGTCGATATGATCCTTGCGAAAATCATCCGCATCAAGACGATCCTCTCCAACGGCGGCAAGACCATCGCTTCCGAGGGCGTCGAAGGCAACTATTTCGACATCATCAATTACGCCATATTCGATTTGATTCATTATGAGATGTGAGACCGCTGCGCTCAAGGACAATGGACAATATACTATTATGAAAAAAGCTAAACATATTATCGGAAGTTGCGCCCGAACGCTGTTGGCGCTGACTTTTCTCTTCTCGGGCTTCGTCAAAGCAGTCGATCCGCTGGGTACGGTGTATAAGATCGAAGATTACCTCAAGGCTTTCGGTGGGTTCTTCACCGACCTGCTGCCTTTAGCAGAAGTGGCAGCCATCATCCTCATTTCCGCGGAACTGATCCTCGGTGCGTGTATGCTTCTGAACGTACGCACCCCGTGGACGAGTTGGCTCTCACTGCTCTTCTATCTCGTCATGACCCCGCTCACCCTCTGGATAGCCCTCACGAATCCGGTCTCGGACTGTGGCTGCTTCGGAGACGCGCTGGTTCTTACCAATTGGCAGACCTTCTGGAAGAATATCGTCCTGCTGACGCTCGTGATTATTCTGCTTATCTGCCGCAAAGCGATCCCGCAGACTTTTGTTTGGCAAGCCGAACTGGGCATTGCCCTCATCACTTTCTTCGCAGGCTTCGGATTGATGGAATATACGTACCACCATCTGCCCATCATGGACTTCCGTCCGTATAAAATCGGAAATAACATCCCCGAACTGATGGAGATCCCCGAAGGAGCCGAACCCGATGTCTATGAGACGACCCTTATCTACTCCAAAGACGGTGTAGAGCAAGAGTTCACGCTGGATAACTACCCCAAGGGTGACTCCACATGGCATTTCGTGGATCAGAAATCCGTGCTCGTCAAGAAAGGCTACGAAGCACCTATTCATGACTTCGAGATCCTGACCATGGAGTTTGACGACATCACCTATGACATCCTCGACTCCGAAGAACCCGTGACGCTCGTTGCGATGTACGACCTCCATAAAACCGACCGCAACCAGCTGGACAAACTCAAGCAACTCATTGCTGAGCACCCGTCTAATCTCTATCTCCTCACCGGTTCGGGAGAAGATGACATCTGGGCGTTTGCGGAGGAATTGGGTCTGGACGAGGAGCAGACCGAGCAACTCTTCTGCACCATCGACCCCGTGACGCTCAAGACCATCGTCCGTGCGAACCCCGGAGTCTTCGTCGTACAAAACGGCTATATCATCGACAAATATAACTTGAGGCAAAAATAAATGCTCTTTCAGTTCATCATATCGCTGCCAATGATGCTATGCTTCTTTTGGAGCATTTTCTTCTTGGTGCGTTTCTATCGCGGAAGTGATGAACCTCAGGTCAAGGGAACGATTTTGCTTTTCTACATCGCCGCCACCATTCTTTACACAGACCATTGGCTCTATTTCTCGGGGCTTCCGAGTTTCTGGGGAGAGTATAGTTACAGCGTAGCGAACCTCTGCGTATATCCTTTATATTACGCGTACCTGCGCGCAATCACGCGTACGAAGAAGAACATAGAGCTACCGCTTTTATTCCTTCCGGCGGTGCTGGTGGCTTTGTTATTCCCGCTCGGAGCGATGCTCCGAATACCCGACTGGAGGGAGTATTCCTTAATCTTTTCACGGGTGTGCTTTGCGATTGAAGTCATCTGGGTCTGGTGGCGCGGCTATCAGATTCTGAGGGATGCACGAGTACGGATGGATGACGCCTATTCGGACGACCGCAGTTACCTATTGCACCCTCTTTATCTGATTCAGCATTTCTTGGGTGTCACGGCGGGTATCTCCATGCTTCTCAATCTGCTGGGACGGGATTTCTTCGCAGCAAATATGATGGTCACGATACCCGCGGTGCTCATGTCGGTGCTTCTTTATGGACTGGGCTACGTAGCCGCACATACTACTATCCCGAGAGAGACCATCGCTTCCGAGGAACTGCAGATACAAGAACCGACACCCGAAGAAACCGATGAACTAATGATGCAGATTAGTGCCGTCCTCCGCGAACAGAAATTGTTCGTTTCTCCCGAACTTACCATCCAAGATTTGGCGACAGCCATACATAGCAATCGCACTTACGTCAGCCAATGTATCAACCGCCGCACCGGACTCAGTTTCTCACAATTAGTGACCCGCTACCGCGTGGAGAACGCCGAGCTTATTCTTCGGTCGGAGAACTATAGCTCTGACCATGAGGCTATCACGGATGCGATGGAACTGAGCGGTTTCAACTCTGACAAGACTTTCTACCGTGCCTTCAAAGAGATAACAGGCACCACTCCGCTCCAGTATAGGAAGCTAAATGCCCCGGAGCAAGCCCTCTAATTTTTGAATTGTGCAAATATTTATCCGCACTTTTGTACTAAATTGCACTAAATTACGGACAAGTTCAAACTCTCATCCTCCGCGGTGCCAACCAAATATTTGTTGTACCATCGAGGACACCGACACGGCAAGCCGTCCCACCTAGAAGCTACAGTCGCATCCTTGACACACGCTTGGCAGGGATTTTTCTTCCAAATGTGGGTGAAAATACATAGATTTGGACAAAAAACACAAAAAATATTTGGTCAATTCAAGAAATTGTTGTACCTTTGCACCGTGAAAAGTGCACAAAACATAAAAATGTGCACCATAGTGAGTGCAAATTAAACAAATAAAGCTATGATAGACGCATCATTATTGCAGTACATGAAGGAGCAGTTGGACTTGACATCTGTAGATTTCAAGCGGTATCTTTACGACCAAATGGATTGGAACAAACGCCTACAATGCCTATTAGGCGGAAGAGGTGTTGGTAAGAGTACGATGGTGAAACAACATATAATAGAGACTCCGGAAGAGCACAGTCTGTATGTCTCTGCCGATCATAGCTATTTCACAATTCACACGCTGATTGAGTTGGCCGATGAGTTCGTGAAGGAAGGTGGTGATCATCTGTACATCGATGAGATCCATAAATACGACGGATGGAGTCGTGAGATAAAGCAGATATACGACACGCATCCGGCATTGAAAGTGTTTATCACGGGGTCGTCGATACTGGATTTGCTGGATGGTGAGGCTGATTTGAGTCGA
>ONMU01000082.1 GCA_900319035.1 uncultured Bacteroidales bacterium | reverse complement strand
TTTCCACCCCAGGTGGTAACTCGCGCCCCAACCGAGGTTACTTCGGTGCCCGAATCCCGGAATGTATATCGGTCCCATCTCGGCGGCTGTGAGGTTTTCGGCCTCGCGGGTGAACAGGATCTTAAACCGTCCCATCCAACCCATGTAAAACGCCGTATTCTTCACCTTACATATCTCCACCTGACAACCCGCGACGATCTCTCCCCAGCAATCAGCCTTACGCGGTTGGAAAGCCGCTCCGAGACGTAGTCCTATCAACAGCGCGTGCGGCGAACCCGGGTTACGCTTGAGCGGGTTGATATCCGCGCCCGCGCGAAAGAAACCGCCATGCGAGTTATAGTATATACTGTCGCCCTGTTGGGTCTGCCCGCCGGAATAACCGACCTCAAACGTCGGGTAGAATCGGTTCGCCAGTCGCACGTTCACCGCCACTTCGTAGTGTTGTATTGTCCAATGACTCAATCCGCTCACGAGCAGCGGCGAGAGGATGTCGAGTTTGACGGTCGTTCCTTGGTATATCTCCTTGCGCTCCTTGCGCGCGATGGCCAACTCCGCAGAGTCTTCCGTAGCCATGATAATTGTGTCGACGACGACCACCACATTCGTGTCGGCAGGCAAGGCCGCCGTGTCGGTCGCTTGCACGATCGCCTGTTGCGCATAAGCCGCCACACTCAGCAGCAACGCGAGAACGATATTACATAAGCGTCTTCGCTTCATTCTTCAGTTCCTCCAGCGCCTTCTCGGCCGGAGTCGTTCCGTTCGATGAATAAGCCTTGAGCATGGTGGTCGCAAACACCTGCGCATTCGCGTCGGGCGGCAACTGCGCACTCATCGCGATGATAAACGTCGCCATTTGGTCGCGCGCGTTGATAATGAGGTCCCACACCTCCGCGCTCACGTACACCTGCTGGCTTTGGTTATGATCATACTCCGCGCGCAAGGTCTGCAACAAGTACTGCTGCAACTGCGGCACCGACCACGTTGCCAAAGCCGTTGGGTCTTGGCTCTTCAAGTCCATGAGCATATGCTCGGGCGTCGTGCGCTCCAGCAGCAACGCCAAACGCTCATACGCGCGTAAGCGAATAGGCGAGATCGTCTTCTGGCTCTCGCGCTTCAACTCCCACTGGCGTTTTTTCTCTTCGTTACGGAAAGAGGAGTACTGGATCAACCAGAACCCGAAGATCATCACTACGATGATCAGAATTATCAACAATATAACCGTCGTATTCATAGCACACACATAATTCGGCTGCAAATTTACGACTTTTTTTTGAATTATGCAAGAATTTAAGAATTTTTCTTAAATTAATCTATTTGCTTTGTCCATTTTGCCGATTACTAATCGGCGTCCTTTGTTCATTAGCCCGGAATTTTATTCCGGTTACGTCGTTCATTATGCGGAATGCCATTCCGCTCTTATTTCGTTTCCTGCTCCGCGTAATAGCGCGGAGTTCCTGTAGTGGTATTTGCTTCCTCTCCACGGGGTTTCCACCTTGTCCCAAAGGGTGCTCAATAGGTGCTGAAAGGGTGATCAAAGGCTGCTCAGCCCGAGATCACCCCAACATCATTCCAATATGCAAACAACGGCGACATCTCTGCCGCCGTTCCCCTTTCTTCTATTTCAAGTTAATCTGATTGCCCCCCTCACTTCAATTCTTGCCCACTCGGGGAATACGTTTTTTCTCCACGCTCAATAAAAACTTGTCCGTCACGAAGCATCTTTACGCATTGTCCTTTGTCGCTTTGCACATTGTCTTTTAACCCCTCGGATTCACTCGAAAGCGTCTCAAAGGAACCCATCTCTTCGTCTATAATATCTTCGCCGTTCAAACTCTGGCGCGTGAAATAATATGTCGTACCTGTAGAGAGACCTGTAATCGTAAACGAGTAATACTCTGCGAATTGCGTTGATTCTTCTTCGTCCTCTTCATACAAAGCCGGTACACGTGCCGGAGCTTGATTTCCCGCCAAGTCAATACCTGTCAAATGTCCGTTCGCGTCAAAGGTAAGTGTCATATACCGCTGTGTATGCGCCTCGTCCGTATAAAGCGTCCAGACATAGCCCGTAGCAGAGAAATTCTGCACCCATGAGACTTGGACATTATCAATGCCGGAGACAACAGGAGGTTCGATAGGACGGATATGTTGGAAATTACTCCAGCCTAAAGCCTGTTGATATGCTGTAATACTTTGCATAGGCACATATAGAATACCCCCTAATTCGATAACGCGTTCTAAGAAACGCGATATGTTGCTTTCATTAAATCCTCTCACTTCCGGTGGCGTTGTTGCTCTGCAATACAAATGGAGCAACGAATCTGTATATAGAAAATCATCAACCACTTTAACTCCTGTTCCAAGTGTCAGGTGGGATAGTCCGTAACAATCCAATGCACTCACAGCAATAGTATCCACATTATCTTTGATTATTAAATGATGTAATGAGTCAGCCGCTTCCAAACAAAGCGGTCCCATCTTGGTAAGACTAAGCGGTAACTCGAGGTATTGGATGTATCGGGCATTAGCCATGCAACCACCAGCCATAACCTTGATGCCTTCTGGTAGAATTACAGAATCCTTTCTGCATAAAGCCGGATAAGCAACCAATGTTGTGGTGTCTTTCGTATATAATGCTCCGTCAATACTTGTATAATGAGGGTTTGTCTTATCTATTATAATTGCTTGAAGATTATTGCAATAAAACGCACTTGAAGATGTTCTGTTAAAATTCGTAGAACCGGCTCGTTGAATGCCTAAAAACATGGAATCGATAGTGTTAGGGATGACCGCCACTTTCACATGTTCATTCATTGCATGGAAAGCACGCTCACCTATAGTTGTAACCGTATATTCCTTATTATTGTATTGCACCTTTTCGGGAATACGCAATGTGTCGGAGGTAATATTCTTATAAGTAGTGTCTTTGTTCCAGAAATTCGGACGATCCGGCGTATCGTACGTGAAGGCTACAGATACGCCATCTTTCTGAATTTTATAACATAGTTCCACGCCATCAGCATTAGCGACTTTGAAATCATATGCTTGTGCACTCATCACACATGCCAAAATGATTAAAAGAAAGATAGATTTTTTCATTATAATTAAATATTTAATGGTTATACACATAAAAAATGGACGCTTCTTATCCCTTTGAGGCTGTAGGAAATGCCCATACACCGATAAGTCACGCCCATATACTATGGACGTTTGCTGACTTATTATTGGTGTATCTTTTGAACTTCCTACATTCCAAAGGTCCAATAAATCGCAAACGCGAAATTCAATATGTCCTTGCTGTTTTTCGTCGGCAAGCGACGTCCTTGCTTTTTAACGCTGTCAAGGCCAGCGTTTTGATTTTGCGC
>ONMU01000010.1 GCA_900319035.1 uncultured Bacteroidales bacterium | reverse complement strand
TACGGCTCATCTGCCTTTGGAGAAAGGTGTCAAAGTGGTGGTAGAGGCAAACCCGGGTTATGATCTGGGTGAAGTCGTACTCACCGGCAAACTGGTGGAACTGCAGATCAAAAAGAACAAGATCGATGCTTCGCGATATGAGATCCGTCAGGTCATCCGTGTGGCTACAGAGGACGATTTGGCGCGTGCTGAGCAGGCACATGCCCGTGAGCATCAGACGATGATCAAAGCGCGTGAGTTGGCTAAATCGCTTGGTTTGGAGATGAAGATAGGTGACGTGGAGTACCAAGGCGACGGTTCGAAAGCGATCTTCTTCTATATAGCCGATGGTCGTGTGGACTTCCGCCAACTGATCAAAGTGTACGCTGAGACTTTCCGTATCCGTGTGGAGATGAAGCAGATCGGTGCACGTCAGGAAGCAGGACGTATCGGTGGAACCGGTCCTTGCGGACGGGAGTTATGCTGCTCCACTTGGCTCATCAATTTCTCTTCCGTCGGAACGGGTGCCGCTCGTTTGCAGAATATATCTCCGAACCCGCAGAAACTCGCAGGCATGTGCGCCAAACTCAAGTGCTGTCTCAACTACGAGGTGCCGGTATATGAGGATGCATCTAAGAAACTGCCGAACCGTCATATAGAGCTGGAGACCAAGGATGCTACGTGGTATTTCTTTGCCTCCGATCCGTTAGCAGGAACGGTGACTTATTCGTCCGATCCGCAACATGCCGGCAATCTGACGACACTCTCTGCCGCACGTGCGCATGAGATCATCGCTATGAACCGCCGAGGAGAGAAACCCGATACCTTGGAAGGTACGCGAGCTGTCTCTACAGAGATCGGATACCAGACCGGACACGGCGATGTGACGCGTTTTGACAAGAAGAAAAACCGTCCGAATCATTCGAACCGCAATGACCGCAGAGACAGGAGGGACAGACGATGAAAACAGCTAAAGCATCCAAATTCAAGAGCCTAATTGGTCCTTTGTGGATTGGTCTTTGTGCCGCGTTTTTTCTGACGAATTGCCGGAGCGATATTGTGTACAGCCAATTTAGCCCGATCTCTTATTCGGACGGAGCGATGAGTTCTTCGGATAAATGGCATATGGATTCGGTTGTGCGGTTCGATTATACGATAGTGGATGCTCAAACGGATTATCAGTTGCTCGTGTATGTTAGGCATACAGAGCGGTATCCGTATCAGAATATGTGGCTGTTTGTAGAGGATAGTCTTCGCAAGGACACCATCGAGTTCTATTTGGCGGATGATCGCGGACAGTGGCTTGGTAACAAACACCACGGGTTCATCGAGATGCCTGTTCTCTTGGAATCCAATTACCATTACCCCGATACAGGTCATTACAGCCTTTCTATCCGGCATGGAATGCGGGATTCGCTCTTGAGAGGTATTACCGATGTGGGAATAGAAATCATACGAAATGGGAAAGAATAAGTTAAAAAAGTTCGCTGAAATGGAGACATTCGATAATGTCTTCCAATGTGGTGCGCAGGCTTTGTACGAAAACGGTCAGCGGGTTAACGATCGTATTGAGAACGAGATGGCAGGTCATTGGAGGGAGAAATTCTTCCATAACGATCATCCGATCGTCTTGGAGTTAGGCTGCGGACGAGGCGAATATACCGTGGGGTTGGCGAAGAAATATCCCGAGAAGAACTTCATCGGTGTGGATATCAAAGGCGCACGTATGTGGGCAGGAGCCAAACAGGCGGTAGAGGAAGGACTCACAAACGCCGCTTTCCTGAGAACGAATATCGAGTTCATTACTTCATTCTTTGCCAAAGACGAGGTGGATGAGATCTGGATCACGTTCTGCGACCCACAGATGAAGAAAGCTACCAAGCGTCTGACTTCTACCTATTTCATGGCTCGCTATCAGCAGATTGTCAAGCCTTCCGGACTTATTCATCTCAAGTCCGACAGTCCGTTCCTCTATACTTATACGGTGGAGATGCTCCGTCTAAATCCCTATCCGGTGATCGCTAATACAGACGATTTATATGCCTCCGACCAATATCCTGATGCTCAGGCGCTCAAGACCCATTATGAAAAACAATGGTTAGACCGAGGCCTAACCATCAAATATATCGCTTGGCAACTGACGCCGTTGACGCATTTTGAGGAACCGACGATAGAGATAGAGAAGGATAGTTACCGCTCTTACGGACGCAATTACAACAGTCCCGAATAATCCGTACGCTAATTGAGCGTGTTGGGTTCATAGTGCCGCCATTTGTCTATTAGTGCGGTCATATCTTCCGGCCATTCTGAATCGAAGAACATTCTCTCGCCCGTGCGCGGGTGCGTGAATCCTAATGTACGCGCGTGTAAGACTTGCCGTGGACAGAGCGCAAAGCAGTTTTCGATATATTGCCGGTATTTCTGCGTCCGAAGACCTTTGAGTATTTCGCATCCGCCGTATTTCTCGTCTGCAAAAAGCGGATGTCCAATATGTTTCATGTGTACGCGTATCTGGTGGGTGCGTCCGGTCTCCAGACGACATTCTACCAGCGTCACGTACGGGAACCGCTCTAACACTCTCCAATGGGTGATAGCCTCTTTGGCTTGCGGACATTCCTCCAAATCCCATACGCGGTAGATAGTGCGGTCTCGGTTATCACGCGCCAAAGCACCTTCTACGGTGCCGCTATCCTCTTGGAAAGTACCCCAAACGAGGGCATTGTAGGTGCGCTCGGTCGTATGGTCGAAGAACTGCCGCGCCAGATGCGCTTTCGCTTCCGGAGTCTTGGCAATAAGCAGCAGACCCGAAGTGTCTTTGTCTATACGGTGTACCAAACCGATATCGGGATTATTGATATCAAGTTTGAGTTTGGAATGTTGATTTTTTAATTCTTCTTCAAAATGCCAAGCGAGGGCGTGGAGAAGCGTGTGTTCGTAGTTGCCGTGTCCCGGGTGAACGACTAATCCGGCGGGTTTATTGACCACCAACAGATCATCGTCCTCATAAACGATGTTCAGCGGGATATTCTCCGGTGTGATCGTGAAATCATGGGGCTCATGATCGAGCAGGACTTGTATTATATCCCCGGGTTTGACGCGGTAGTTGGAGGCAACGGCTTTTCCGTTCACCCACACGTTTCCGGCGTCCGCAGCCGTCTGAATACGGTTGCGACTCGTATTGGTCATGTGCTCGGCAAGGTATTTGTCAATTCGCTCTTTACCTTGCCCTTTATCTACTTCGCACCGCCAACGTTCCCAGAGTTCTTCATCAAAACCAGTTTCCATCGTCTTCTGTATTTTCACCACCTCCTGTAGCTACTTTCTCCAAATCCGAAGAGAGCCACAGAGAGACTGTCTCTCCCTCTACGATTCTTTCTCCGGCATTTGGCGCTTGGCGGTAGATATATTTCACTTTCTCTTCCTCCTGATTCGGTTCGGCAGCAGGCTCTTCGTCCTCCAATACCGCGCCAACTGTCAGACGGTGTTTGAGAAGGAGACTACGTGCATCGCGAAGGGTTAGACCGATGACTGTCGGTACCTCTACTTGCTCTGTCCCTCTACCAAAACCGACTACGAGCCGCACTTTCGTACCGACAGGAATCTTTTCTCCCGGCTGAATGCTTGCGGTATCGGACTTGATATCCAAGACCAGATCGCGGAAAGCGGAAGGTTCGTACTCATAGACACTATCCACGATGATTCCTAATCCGCGTAAGGTGGTCTCTGCCTGACGATAACTGAGGTCATGCAGGTCGGGCATGACTACTTGACGTTTGCCGGTAGCGTTGATAGTGACGTAGATAGCTCGACCTTCTTTGGCATGACTCTCCGGACGCGGGTCTTGCTCCACGATGGTACCGAACGGCACTTTGTCCGAATAGGTTGAGTCCACTACCACTAAACGCAGACCTTTGGCATTGAGGATCGGTTCCGCTTCGGCTACTACCAAACCGCGGACATCCTCCACTTCGACCTCTACACCATGCTGCGTATAACCGCGCAACCAGTAAATCAGGCCCACTAAAATTGCTATTCCTGCCAAAGCGGCAAAAACGATGTTCCAACCCACAAATTTGAGGTCAGAAAGATCAAAAAAACCTCTTTTTTCCATAAAATGTAAAATTCAGTGTGCAAAATTACAATTTTTTTTGGATATATGCAAAAAAAGCAGTACTTTTGCATCGTTTTTCGCAAAAAGGCGAAGACTTAACGGATTTTTTAGGCTAAAAAGTTTTAAAATTATGAAAAAAATGCTTCTTATCGTAGCTGTTGCATTTGCTGCAATGAGCTGCGGCAACAAGTGCTGCGAGAAAAAGTGCTGCCAAGAGGCTGAGGCTGCTGAGGCAGTTGAGGTAGTAGAGGTAGCAGAGGCTGACTCTCTGGCTGCTGAGGCAGAGGTAGTTGAGGCTCCGGCTGAGGCTGAGGCTCCGGCTGCAGAGTAATCCTTGTTGCTCACATTAAGGTACTACCTTAAAAGAAGCGACCCTTTCGGGCCGCTTTCTTTTTATCTTTTCAAATGACAAATGTCAAATACTTAATCTTTGATTAAGTTCTTGCCGGTCATCTCTTTGGGTTGCTCGATGCCGAGAATATGGCAGATAGAGGGAGCGACATCTGCGAGGATACCGTCCTCTACGTGCGCGTTCACGTGATCCTTAGAGATATACACGAAAGGCACAGGGTTGAGCGAGTGAGCTGTGTTCGGCGTGCCGTCTGCGTTGATGGCGTTGTCGCAGTTACCATGGTCAGCGATGACGATGATCTCATAGCCGTTTGCCAAAGCTGCTTCAATCACTTTGTGCGAGCACTCGTCGATGGTCTTTACGGCTTTTTCAATCGCCTCATAGACTCCGGTATGTCCGACCATGTCGCCGTTGGCAAAGTTGAGTGTGATATAATCGAACTTCTGCGTCTCGATAGCTGCTACCAGCGCTTCGGTCACTTCCGGTGCAGACATCTCCGGCTTCATATCATAGGTCGGCACTTTGGGAGACGGGATCAGAATACGCTCCTCACCAGGGTATTCGGCCTCACGACCACCATTGAAGAAGAAGGTTACGTGTGCGAATTTCTCGGTCTCAGCGATACGGAGCTGTTTGAGTCCTAATTTGCTGACTACTTCGCCTAAGGTGTTCTCTACGTTCTCCTTGGGGTAGAGGATATGCAGTCCTTTGAACGAACTGTCGTACGGCGTCATACAGCAGTAGTGCAGACCCGGAATCGTCTTCATTCCTTGCTCCGGCATGTCTTGCTGGGTCAGTACGATCGTGATCTCTTTTGCACGGTCGTTGCGGTAGTTGAAGAAGATGACTACGTCTCCTTCGGTGATACGACCGTCGCAAGCTGCGTTTACCAACGGCTCCATGAACTCGTCGGTGTTCTTATGCTCCTCGGTGTGACGGTCATAGCAGCCTTGTACAGCCGCTACCATGTCGGTCTCCTTACGTCCTTCGCCGTTTACCAACTGGTCATATGCCACTTTGATACGCTCCCAGCGTTTGTCACGGTCCATCGCGTAGAAACGACCGATGATAGAAGCGATATGTGCGCCGGTCTTGTCGCACAGTCCTTGCAGGTCGGCAATGAATCCCTTACCGCTACGCGGGTCGGTGTCACGACCGTCCATGAAACAGTGAACGAAAGTCTTGTCGGCTACACCGTACTCTTTGGCAATCTCCACGAGTTTGAAGAGGTGGTCAAGAGAAGAGTGTACGCCTCCGTTGGAGCAGAGGCCCATGATATGCAGTTTCTTACCGGCAGCTTGTGCGGCTTTGTAAGCAGCTACTATCTCGGGGTTCTGCATGATCGAGTTGTCACGGATAGAGCGGTTGATCTTCACCAAGTCCTGATAAACGACACGTCCGGCACCGATATTCAGGTGTCCAACTTCGGAGTTACCCATCTGTCCGTCCGGCAGACCAACGTTCTCTCCGCTTGCCTGCAACTGAGAGTGCGGGTATTTCGCCAACAGCGCATCCCAGTGCGGCGTCGGCGTTACGCTGATGACATCGGCTTTCGATTTGTTACCGATACCCCAGCCGTCTAAAATCATTAATAATGCTTTACTCATATTCGTTATTTTTTTATGTTTACCAATTTGCGGTGCAAATTTACTGCTTTTTTTTGACATATGCAAGAAAAAAGAGCATTAAAAATGCATTTTCTTTGGAAAATGTTTGTGTGTTCCAAATATTTGTAGTACCTTTGCAGTCGCAAAGGGTAATATATATATACCATGACGAAAAGATATGATTTTTTGATTATCGGCGGAGGAGTCGCCGGTTTGAGTTTCGCGCTGAAAGTGGCGCGTGCTGGTAAGTACAAGATTGCGTTGTGCTGTAAGACCACATTAGAGGAGGCGAACACCGCGAAAGCGCAGGGAGGAATAGCTTCCGTTACGAATCTGTTAGTGGATGATTTTGAGAAGCATATCCACGACACCATGGTAGCAGGGGATTGGCTTAGTGATCCTGCTGCGGTGGAGCAAGTGGTACGCAATGCGCCGAGAGGTATTACCGAATTGGTGAACTGGGGCGTTAACTTCGATAAGAAAGAGGACGGTCAGTTTGACTTGCACCGTGAGGGCGGACATTCCGAGTTCCGAATCCTTCACCATGCCGATGATACCGGTGCTGAGATCCAACGCGGATTGATGCAAGCCGTTCGGGATAATCCTTTTATTGAGGTGCTGGAGAACCATTTCGCTGTAGAGATCATTACGCAACACCACCTTGGTGTGCGTGTGACGAGACGTACTCCCGATATCGAGTGCTACGGAGCATATATCTTGAATCCCGAGACCCAGAAAATCGATACCTATCTGAGCCGAATCACGCTCATGGCTACCGGCGGAACGGGTGCTGTCTATGCGACCACCACTAATCCCGAGATAGCTACGGGAGACGGTATAGCGATGGTCTATCGTGCCAAAGGTCAGGTCAAAGATATGGAGTTTGTGCAGTTCCACCCAACGAGTCTCTTCAATCCTGCCGAGACGCATCCTGCCTATCTGATTACGGAAGCTATGCGCGGATACGGAGGTATCCTGCGTCTGCCTAACGGCGAGGAGTTTATGCAGAAATACGATCCGCGTCTGAGTCTTGCTCCGCGTGACATCGTTGCGCGTGCGATTGATAATGAGATGAAGATCCACGCCATCGATCATGTCTGCTTGGATGTGACGCACAAAGATCCCGAGGAGACCAAGCATCATTTCCCGAATATCTATGCAAAATGTCTGAGTATAGGTATTGATATTACCAAAGAGTATATTCCGGTAGCGCCTTGTGCGCACTATATGTGCGGAGGTATCAAGGTGGATCTGGACGGACAGTCCTCTATCCATCGTCTGTATGCCGTCGGCGAATGTTCTTGCACCGGTCTGCACGGAGGAAACCGTTTGGCTTCCAACTCGCTTATTGAGGCGGTGGTGTATGCCGATGCGGCTGCTAAACATAGTCTTAGTGTGATAGAAAACTACGATTTCAACGAACAAATTCCGGCTTGGAATGATGAAGGAACGCTCAGTAACGAAGAGCGTGTGCTCATTGCGCAGGATGTCAAAGAGGTGGGACAGATCATGTCCACTTATGTGGGTATCGTGCGTTCGGATCTGCGTCTGAGACGAGCATGGGAACGTCTGGATCTGCTATACGAAGAGACCGAAGACCTCTTCAAACGCGTCAAGGCGGACAAGGAGATCTGCGAGCTGCGTAATATGATCAACGTGGGTTATCTCATTACCCGTCAGGCTATCGAACGCAAAGAGAGCCGTGGTTTGCATTATACCATTGACTATCCTCGTACGGATAATAACCATCCGCAGGAAGTGTGGTGATTAGTTGAAAGTTGAAAGACGAAAGGTAAAAGGTGAAAGGAATAGCTTTACATAGTGTTGTGCCGATGCGGGTAGAGGCGCGTGAAGGCGCAGAGATGAGCACGCAGATGCTCTTCAATGAGATCTTTACGATTGTCGCTCAGAAGCCTCGTTGGACGTATATCCGTTTGGACTCCGATGGACAGGAAGGATGGGTTGATGCGAAGATGATTTCTCCGATGAAATCGAAAGAATATACGGATCACAAGGCTTTGCTCAAGACGGCAGCTGTGGTAGTTATGCCGATGGCATATGCGGTGAGTGAGAACAACGGTCAGACCATTCCTTTGACGGCAGGTACACGCCTGACGAATTACAAAGACGGACGTTTTGAGGTCTTAGGCGTTGGTTTCCGTATCGACCCGAGCATGGTGTGTGTCAAGCCTTGGGAACTCAACCAGCAGAATCTGTTGACGGCTGTTCGTTTCTTCCTCAATGTGCCTTACCTCTGGGGCGGAAAGAATGCTATGGGCATGGACTGTTCCGGCTTTGTACAGACGGTCATGAGTCTCTTTGGTAAGAGTTTGCTTCGCAACGCGAGTGAACAGGCTACCCAAGGACGCGCTGTCGTGAAACTTTCGAGAGTGCAGGCAGGAGATTTAGTTTTCTTTGACCACTATAAGTCTTCCGATATAGGAGAGCAATCTGCCGCTAAGATCACGCACGTTGGTATCGTTATTGATCGCGAGAGAGTGATCCATTGTTCGGGACGCGTGAAGGTAGAAAAGCTCGATGAAACCGGCATTTATAGCACAGAACAAGGCGGCTATACACACCGCCTTGTTGCTATTCGCCGTCTATAAGCGTTTTCTCTTATTTATTGGCTTCTTGTTGTTTGATCTCTTCGATTGAGGGGATCACTAACTCTATGCCGACCGGCAGTTCGCTCGGTTTGGACAGTTTGTCTCTATTGGCTTCGTAGATATAGATCCAGTAGTCCGGATTGCCGTAATGACGTCTTGCTATCTGCGCAAGGCGTGAGCCTGCTTTGACTTTCTCGGTAACGCGTCCTTCCGGTGCTTTCGCTGCCTTCTGCGAACGAGCAACAGGAGCAACGGGTTTCTCTTCGACAACCGGAGCTTCAACTTTCTTCTCTTGACCCACAGGCACGATCTCCACACGGCGGTCTTTGCTCAGTTGGTGTTTGCCTTTGTAACGGAACGGCACATTATCGCCTAAGCTGGCGATGATCATCTGCTCGTCCTTGACACCGAGTTCACGCAGTTGGGCTGCTACGGCTTTGGCACGCCGCAGCGCTAAGCGTTTGTTATAGTCGGGTTTGCCCAATTTGCAAGCATGACCGTTGACGTGTATCTGCTGATTAGGATGACGCTTGAGGATGTCCGCAATACGGATGAGAATATCTTCCGGTTCGAGGATAGGAATAGCCTTATCGAGGTCGAAATAGATCACAGCGGTTTGCAGTTCGTCTTCTAACATCTCTGCTGCGGAGCGTGTGTCAACCGGTTCCGGTTCCGGCTCTTGAGCGATGGTATCGGTACAGAACGTCCGGCAGATGTCGATATTATTCTCCTCGGCGATGAGCAAGATCTGCTTGATTGCTTCCTCACGCGGGTCGATAACAGGTTCGTCTTCTACGATACGCGGTATTACAGGCTCTACGGGTTCCGGTTCCCAACTGATGGTCTGAGGAACGCTGTCCTGCTGCTGTGCAGCTTTGCGCAGACGGCGTTGCTCACGGTCGTAGTCACGTTGCGCCTTCGTGCGGTTCGCGTTTATCTGGAGTCCAATCTTCAGACCGACAGACCAAGGATGCAACTCTTTGACTTCGTTGGAACGCAGCACACCGGCATAGGACTCGTTGTACGGCATCGGATACTTACCGGTGGTACGTCCGTCTGCAAAACCGAGTGCTACGTTGCTACGCGACTCCAAAAGGTCTGTGAAGTAGTAGTTTCCATAGGCAGCGATAGCTAATTCTACGCGCTGATGGAGGCGTATGAGCATACCTAATTCGAGATAAGCGGCATAATTGAGCGTACGCAGATGACCGGTACCTAATCTGCCCTTATCGGACGGAATAGAGAGGTTCTCCACCACGCCCGGCACATTGCTCATCGTCAGGTCGTAGAACGGATAATAGACGGAGTTCTCCATCATTCCGTTGGCTCCTAAGTTCTGATTAGTAGCTACCGGAATACCGATCTTGACTCCTGCTGTTCCGGTAAAGCCGACCACACCCGGACGAGCACGGAACTTGAGAGCAAGCGGAATCTCCACCATGTAGATGTTCTGATCTTCCCTCAGTTTGTTAGGCGTAGAGGTGATGGTGTAGTCGTCGTTATAGGCATCTTGGGTAGTCTGCGTCCACTCTTTGGTGATCGATGCGCGGTTCGGGTACGCAGAGAACTGAGCACCTGTACCGATACCCATCCAAGGTACGAAATAATAGTTGATTCCTATGCCTGCATGCCAAGCTGGGAACTTGATCTTGTTTTGCGTATGAGGTGCGCTATAAGACGATCCGAGTTGGTCAAACAGGTAACTGCCGACGCCCAGACCTCCTTCAAACTCGAAGTTCCATCCGTACGCTATGTTGGGCTCTTCGGCACTTGCCTGACGAACCGAATCGGGATATTGTTTCGCCGAGAGAGAAACGGCGGTGAGCAACATCGTTGCTATGATCATAGTCTTTGTTTTCATATCCGTTCCTCCTTATTTGACGATTAGTTTATGCATCTCGACGGAACCGTCGGGAGCTGTTATCTGTACGTAGTAGATACCCGCTATGTACGGCGCGTTGATGACGGTAGAGCCGTTCACTTGTTCGGTACGCTGGATGATCTCTCCGGCGAAGGAACGTACGAGAACGGATCCTTCCGCTTCTACGGTAACCGGTTGACCGGCCGCAGCAGGAACCGGATAGACGGCAGAGTGCTGCGGAGCGGAAGATGCGGTTTCCTTAGGCAGGATCACATCGCAGGACCGATACCGAACGCCTTTGGTGTCGGTCAGCATGACGTAATAGACGCCGTTCAGTTCGCGTCCGTCCTCATGGTAGTACTGACCGGTCTGACCGTCTTGCTTGACGCCGTTCTTGTACCATTGGTAAGCCACGAACTCCAATTTATCCGTTACACCCGGCAAAGCGCCGTTGTTGGGGTTGTTATCGACGAACACCACACGGTCGTATTTGCTATAGACGTAACCGCCTAAGCTGACGTACAGGTTCATCCGGTGGCTGCGGCTGAAACAGGTGCCCGATTCGGATTGGTCAGCATAACCGATCTGTACGTTCAGGTAACAGTCGCCTTCACCGATATTAGGCATGTTATTGAAGACGATAGCACCCGGTGTGGTGATCACGCCCATGGTGTCTGGATGACCCATGTATTTCGCCAAGTCGGCTGAGTACCGGATGTAGAACACGTCGGACAGTCCGGCGGTCTGCTCGTAGTAGAGCGTCATCGTCTTGGTCTCTTGGCAGAGACTTGCTTCGTCATCCATCTTGAATGCCGGTACGCTAACGGTGTGAACGGTAAAGAGGGTGTCAGCAGGACAATCGCCTGTTATATCGCTCACGAGCCATGTGTCGCCGTCGTTGATAAAAGTATGCGTCTGTTTATTGCCGTTTTGGTCGTACCAATCCATCGTGTAAGGCAGGTCTCCGTCGCAGATGGTGACAGACACCTCTTCGCGTGTGCCTTGACCGTAGTACTGAGTAGTCTTACCTTGCGACTCCACGAGTTCGCATCCCGGGTTAGCCACACGGCGGATATAGGTATATGTAGTACCGATGGTGATCTCGGAGAGCGGGAAGGTGTAATTCAGATCCTTGGTGGTAGCCAGAATAGCACCGTCCGGCAGACGTACCCATTGGTATTCGAGACCCGGGTCGCCGGTAGCAGCTGTGGTCTCAGCAATAGAGACGGTGATCATCGTTGAACCCGTAGCGTCATAGGCAACGCAGTAGTTAGGCAGCGCACCGTCGGAGATGGCTCCCGGCTGCAGTTCTGTCATCACATGAACGGTCGTCTCGCCTGTGCTGAGCGTGAGATGAGTCAGACCGGTGTTATCTTCCGCTTTACGGACGAATAGAACGGACTGACCGGCTAAAGGTGCGATGTCACCAAGCGTCAGGTTCTGCTGCGTAGCACCGGAGATAGCCGTGGTGTCGGTACCGTTCACCGTGTACCATTGATAGCGGTACACACCACTACCGCCTGTAGCCGAGGTCGCCGCTAAGGTATATTCCTGCGCAGCAGAACGTGTGCAGAACGACAGTACGGAACTCTCGGAGATAGTACCCGGGTCAAAAGGATAATAGATGACCACGGTATAAGAGCCATCAGAGAGCGAGTTGCCGCACTCAGCGCTGTCGTTCACCATGCGGGTGAAGGTATAACTGCCCGGTTCGGTAATCGGATAGATGAGAGAAGCGCTGTTGCTACCCGGCAGAGCCGAGCCGTTGAGAAGCCATGAATAAGTGAGTGTTCCTCCGCCGCCTGTAGCAGGAGTGGTCTCGCTGATAGTGATCGGCAGCGGAGTAGTAGTCAGATAGAGCGTGTCACGTCCGTTTTGTATAGCTCCTGCATCAAACGGCTCGTACACGCGATAGACGAACTCATCGTCGGAACGAATCCAATCTGCCACACAGCCTTCGTCATGCGCAAAACGACGTAAGACGAATGTTCCGGCTTTCGTAGCAGGAATAGCATAACTGGTCAACCACGAAGTGAAAGCACCTGCGTTCAGATTATCGCAAAGGGTTTGCACGAAGACGGTGTCGTTGCCGATTATCTCGTACAGCTCCACGCGGTAGAAATAATCGCCTTCTGTCCATCCGTACGAAGCCGAAGTGCTGGTGACGAAAGCTGAGAGGATATTTCCCTCTTCGTTATAACAGAAATGACGTTTCTCTCCGTAGAAAGCACCGGCAGCGAAGTCCTCTAAACGTCTCGGACGCATATAGACGACACGCGTATGACCGTTGAGCGTGACGTTGACCAGCACGTCGGTCTCCGTACAAGGACGAACGACCGTCACGTTCTCTCCGCTGATCTGTATCCATCGTTTGGCACTCTCGTCCTGACAAGCCCAGACGATACCGCCGGTGGTGGATACCGTGAACGGACGCGTCAGGTCGTTGGCATGGTTGATAGGATCAATCCAATCGGTGTCAATGAACATCGGAGCTGCCGACAGTTTGGCTGCATCGGAAGAGGTGAAAGCCGAGAGGATAGGGTAGCGACCCGAAGCTGTGGACCAAACGGATGAGTTAGCAAAGAGGCCGAACATCGATGTCGTCACATCCACCGGCATGACCTCGTTATGCTCCACGCCCGGCTGCTGATAATAGACCTTGCGGTCATAATAACAGTCGTCGTACGTGCCGCCTTGGTCAAGACCGACGATAGCGTAGCCGTTCTTGGCATATCCGCTGTTATAGACGCGACGGAGTGTACCTTGGTTACGTCCCACGATGCCGCCGATGGTGTCGTTGGCGTTGAGGATCATACCGGCGTTGTAGCAGTCGGTGATCGAACCGTGGGAGGTCAGCTCGCCGACCAAACCGCCGACCATGTTACCTGCTGCGGCTGTTTGCGCCATGCTCCAACACTGACGAATCGTACCGTCGCACACTCCGGCAATCACACCTATACGGCGTTTGTTCTTCGCTACGACGATACCGTTCAGACCCACTTTCTCGATGACGGCATTCAGACCGACATGACCGAAGAGTCCGACGCCGTCCGTAGCGGCGGCATCAAAACGGTGCAAGCCGGTGACAAGATGTCCGTTGCCGTGGAAAGTACCTTGGAAAGGACGGGTCTTCGTTCCGATCGGTTTCCAATCATAATTACTAAGGTCAATGTCAGCCTGTAGTTCAATCGTCTGCCCTGCAAAATCCGTGGAGGCAGACTGATTTGCGAGTGCGTATAAAGCGTCCGCGTCCGCGACTATATTAGTCTGCGCGGCGAGCGGGCACGTAAAAAGGCACGCACAAAATAGCGCACCTAAAAAGAATAAGGGTAAGTATTTCCTCATAATAAAAAGGGATTGAGGTGATTGTTTAGTACCGCGAGCCGGGGTCGAACCGGCACAGCCATCACTGGCCAAAGGATTTTCATACATTCGCTGCCGATCATTCAGCGTCTGCTTGGACTATGTCTTAACCTTATCCAGAGGACTTAGGTTGTGGGTATATAGTCTCTACACATTTAGGCGTTACCGCCACTTAGCTCGGCGTTCTGAACATTTAAAGGCTGTTCCATTCACCGAATTAGCCCACTTCTACTTCAAGCCTTTCGACCTGAGCACTCTTTACCTTTGTTCTTTCCTCGATAATTGTCAGTTAGTGCGTGACAATTGGGGCACAACAGTTGAAGATTTTCTAATCGTTGGTCATCCCGTATGGCATTGATGTGATGTAACTCCAATGCAATAGGTTGCCCTAACCATTCTGTCAGTCCGCAACATTCGCATTTGTGTTGCTTGATACCTTCGCGTAACAATCGTTCGCGCAGATGATTTGCGTTAACAAATGTTGAATGTGCCACCAAAATCTCACTGAGCGGTTGAGGCTCTCGGAGAGGTTTATACCGTGCTCCTTGGTTCCAACCTTTTCCTGTCATGTGAGACGTGTCGAGGTGTAACTCTTGAATTTTGCGTTTCACAGTGTCGTAGTTGCTACCGGCTACTCGCAAATGTAATTTTTCAATTACTTGCGCGTAAGAATAACTTGTACGTACTGCTTCTACAAAATCCTGATCTGTCCATTTTCGTTTACTCATAAACTCCAATGTTTCGTCAAAGTCCTTCGTGTCTACCTATTCCACCATCGCGGCATCGTTTGGCGCTCCAAACGGGGGTAGATTTCAAAATCGGCTGCAAAGGTACAACAAAAATTTCACATATGCAAGCATTCGGGTCATTTTTCGCTAAATAAAATCGAATTTTATGTATTAAATGAGCATATGGGGCATTTATGCTGGCATAAAATGACTTATAGGCACATTTAATACGAAAGTCTTTAGACTTAGCGAAAAATGACCCGCCCTTACATATGTCCGGCAAGACGCGACTGTACGTTCGAAAGGGTCCCCATCGTGATGGGGGAGGAGGTCGAAGTACCACCGCACAAACTCCAAGAATCCATGCGTCTTCCGATTACCTGCCAAAACCACTCGCATGTAGTTCTTATCTCACTATGTTCGAACGATTATTAAGCATCCTGTACGTGCCCGTAAGATGCCTGTTCCGTTCCGCCTCCGTTCCGAGTCCGTTCCAGTACCGAGAATGATTAACGAATATATAACGAATATATAACGAATAACTAAAGATTAAAACGCTCTGTATTATATACTATGTATATAATACTATATAGAAAGGAGAAAAAGAATGGGGAAAAGAAAATGTCCGTAGTTATAAAAAAATGACATTGCACTATTTGCACTATTTGCACTTTGATACGTGAAAGTGCAGAAAGTGCAAAAAGTGCAAAGCAAAAAAATGGTATAAAAAAGTACATGACCATATTGACCATATTGACCGTTTTGGGGGAGAAATGGTCAAAACGGTCAGAACGGTCAGAACAAAAAATGTACGTGAGACTATGAGACTATGAGACTATTGAGATTTCATAATGGAAACGATTCCTTCACAAAAAGAGCGAATTAGCGGAAGAAGAGTCTCATAGTCTCAAAGTCTCATTGCAAATTTTTATACAAGCAGCAAAAATCGAAGAGGATTTTTTTATCAGTCCAATATCCCAAAATGGTTCAAAAAGGCTTTCTTTTTCGCGAAGCGAGAGATAAAAATAAAACAAAAAAACGTCTTCTACGTATGAAGACGCTTTCAATGTTTGTTTTACGCGAGTGTTTGAGTTATCTCTTGGACATCTTTAGCCGTCAAGTTAAACCATTCTCCTCGTAGATGTTCTGCGGTATATGCTTTATGTAAAGCACTTTCGATCGCTTCGGCTATCCTTCTACTTGGAAATTCCTTTGCACATATTAATTTAATTGATGGCTTTTCACTTTGAAGCGTCCGCTCTCGATACTTAGGATTGTTACTGATTCCGATTTTATAATATCCGTTTATTTCATCTAACATTAGATAAACGAAGCAATTAGCTTCTGTCTTTATTTCTTCTTCAATTTCATCATTTGGCCTATATCCTAATTGCTCGCAAATTTGCATATGTTTCTTGAGCCAAATTCTAAAAATTATAGTACAATAAGGGGTGCAAACAAGTTTTTGTGGTTCATCACCATTTGCAAATGTTTTTTTTATTGCACAAATAGTATGTGAACATAATTTATCTATAATGTCCTGAGTAATCTGAAATTGATAAAAAAATTTTTTCCCGCTTTTTACGGGATAGTCCTTTGCTACAAAACTTATTTGCTCTTTATTATCCAAAAGCAGAACAATGGTATCACCAACCCCAGATTCGCTTTTTCTTCTTACGGATGAATTCCAATAATATTTTAAAAAGACACCTAATTCACTAGTTTCTATAAATATACTATCACTAGCATTTAAACTAAACGCAAACTCATTCTGTTCCCGATTACCTTGATTCCACTTTATCACTTTTTTCCCCTCAAATAAATCCTCATCCACTAAAGAAGAATATTTCTGAATGTTGGAAAAGTAATAATCTTCCCATTCATCAATGGTCTCAAAGGCAAGGAATTTTATTCCATTGATGATCTCTTCTGCTTTATCCCAATATGTATGTTTCCAGTTGTTATATTGTAAAGGATAAGTTGTAACGTAGAACCCCTCCCTTTGAGCTTGTATAGTAAATGAGAAAATGCCGACATTAGAATCTTCATTTGAATCAGATAGCATAATTGTAACTAACACATCTCCTTTATGGGCATGAACTACATTACACCGCCAACTCCCACTGTAATCACTCTCTGCCAATTGGTATGAAGAATCATCCCATGGGAGATCACTATTTTTATTTATCTTCCAATATGCTCGATCTTTAATAAGTTCAAATGCTGTTTCGGAAAGATAATCTTTTAAATATATTTCAGTCATATTTTTTTTAGTAAGAACGAATTTAGTTCATAATTACACATTGTATAATTACGTGCAAACTTTTAATTTAAACACGTATGATTCGAGCCGTTGTTTCTAAAGCTCTCTCCGTTTCTATATTCTTTCTTTGCTCTCTCAGTCTAATCTTGAATTCATTTAGGAGATTCATATCTGAATCATCGTTTGTTCGAATAATTTGAAAATACGATTGAGTGTACAAATTTTGTCTGTTAACCCCCATAGCTTCTAATCTATTCAAGACATCAACTCTTGAATTCTCATCCTTTGTGAATATGGTAATATGCTTTTTAAGTTTTTCATCTATAGGCTCCCGTTCTGATTGTGATTTGAAAAATCTATCAAGGTATGTATAATCAATTTTGCCAAATGACAATCCGAAAATCACAACCTCGCTTGCAGCTGAAAGGTCATTAAAAATATTATGTGAGCTGTAATGCGGACTCATTGTTTTATGCAATAACTCATATCCTTTTAACAGTTTTGATTCATCAACACCTAAAATAATAGAATTACTATCCGCATTTCCATGAATATAAACACAATTCTTGGGTTTATTGATTCCCAATTTCTTTGCTATAGTATTGATATTAGTATAATTAAAAGAATAGAAAGATTCAAAATATCCATTGTTGATTATTGCTCTGAGAACTTGACTTGCAACTGATTTTTTTGCTATTTCATTTTGTTGCTGTTTCAATATATACTTACATAATGCATCTTGTAATTTAGCAAAATAAGCCATATCTTCGGTTGCATTATATTTTGCACTCCCAAAAGGGCTATATCTTTGTTGAGCCTCTGTTGTCGCATAATTCAGCAATTCATTCTCTATATCAAACCAAGCCTCAGTATCTCTTTTTTTCTCCAAATATTCTTCTAAATGAGGAATACTATCGCCATCATTACAAGGCCAAAAACTAGAATTGGCAAAGTCTGAATATTTGGTTTTTAAGCCTAAATCTAAATCAAAACCATTCCCTAATATTAGTATGTTTTTTGTCATCGGCTGGTGGTTGGTTGATTTGATATTTTTTAATCGGTCAAGATTGGCTGATAGATTGATCCGGGTTTAACGTCTAGGAGAGGGGCGTGAATTTATCCAACTTTGCCTGTCTGCAACTCCGTTTGAAGGAAGGAGAAGACATATCGGGGACTTTGGTAATAAAGTGTGGTATTATCCTCCAACAGGCGTTGGTATGTATCTGAATTGAGCACGATAGATAGTGCTTGCTCCATCGTCAGTTCCGGTTGTTCTTCCATGAGTAACGAAGCTAATTTCGTCACCATGTCCAGTTTCATTTGATCTATCTCGCTCATAGTTTTTTCAATAGTTTGATGGTGCGTTCGGTGCCGTGATATAGAATCATACAAGTGCTCCTCCGTTTTTATGGCAATACTCCGCCATATCGTTGACCATAGACGAAAAGGATTGCGTGTGCACGTAGTCATAGTGGCTGTCCACAAACGCGATACCTTGGTAGCGGCTCAAGTAGTTAAATGCCTGCTTGAGTGACAACCCGAAACGCTTACCAAACTCGCTTACGAAAATCAGCGTCCATTCCAATTTGTCATACTTGTTATATGCCATATTTTGTATATCTTTGCAAATTCGGTTGCAAAGGTACAACTTTTTTCTGATATGTGCAAATAAATTTCTCTTTTTTCGGACAGAGGCAAAAAAATCTGCACTTAGGAGCACAATTTTTGACAAAATCCTAACAAAAACATAATAAAAATGCACGCGCGCTTGCATATGTGAGAAATTTTTTGTACCTTTGCAGCGGAATTTGTGTCCTATATAACAAACAAGACTATTCATGGCCAATAAACGCAAGATAATTAATGACCCCGTGTTCGGTTTTCTGTCTATACCGAACGAGCTGATCTACGATGTGTTACAGCATCCTTATGTGCAGCGTTTGAACCGAATTCGTCAGTTGGGTCTCTCGTATCTGGTGTATCCGGGTGCCTTGCATAGCCGTTTCGGACACTCCTTGGGAGCGATGCATCTGATGCACGAGGCGATCAATTCGCTGCGGCTCAAAGGTGTGGAGATCACGGACGAGGAAGCAACGGCAGCTATGATAGCTATTCTGCTGCACGACATCGGTCACGGACCTTTCTCCCATGTGTTGGAGCATACTCTCGTGGACGGCGTGACGCACGAAGATATATCGCTGCTGATGATGGAGCGCATTAATGAAGATCTCTATAAGTTGAGAGTTGAGAGTTTAGAGTTGAGAGAAGTTGAAGAGTCGAAAGTTGAAAGTCATAAGCCTCTTGACATGGCGATAGCGATATTCAAGAACGAATATCCCAAACATTTCTTGCATCAGTTGATTTCGAGTCAGCTGGATGTGGATCGAATGGATTACCTTTGCCGTGATTCGTTCTTTACCGGCGTGCAGGAAGGTCGTGTGGCGAGTGAGCGTCTCTTGAAGATGTTGGACGTCCGTGACGACCGTCTGGTGGTACAAGTGAAAGGTATCTACTCGGTGGAGAAATTCCTTGTGGCTCGTCGTCTGATGTATTGGCAGGTCTATCTGCATAAGACCTCTGTGGCGGCAGAGCAGCATCTGATCAAGATCCTCTCAAGAGCGAAAGAGTTGGCACGAGGCGGAATGCCTTTGTTCTGCTCTCCGGCTTTGCGGTATTTCCTGTATCAGAAAGTGACGTTCGATATGTTCTTAGCCCCCAAGGGGCACGATTATTTCAGTCCGACGAGCGAAGCCTTGGAGCAGTATGCGCTCTTGGATGACAACGATGTGCTGTGCGCTATCAAGGCGTGGATCAGCAGCGAGGACAAAGTGCTGAGTGCGTTGAGTCGTAGTTTTATCAACCGTCAGCTCTTCCGAGGCGAGCAGTTGGATGCTCCTTTGACGGCAGAGCAGCAGAAAGCGCTTAACGAGTGTTACGCACAGGCATTGGGCATAAGCGAAGAAGAGGCTTCTTATTGTTGGAGTGAGCACGTGTCTACCAGCAATACCTATTCGGAGAAAGCCGACTCGATCGATATATTGTACTCGGATGGTACTATCCGTGACATCTCTGATGCCAGCGAGATACTCGATCTTGCAGCGCTGACGAGAAAACCCAAGAAGTTATACCTCTTTCGCTTTCGGTTAAACCGTTAAATTGTTAAATTGTTAAATCGTTAGATATGAAATTTAGTGCACAGCAAATTGCAGCAGTATTGGGCGGAGCCCTGTACGGAAACACCAACGCGATGGTGAGTGATGTAGCGCCGATAGAGCAAGCTCAAGCGCAGCACTTGACCTTTATCACGGACGAGAAATACCTGCCGTTCTTGGAGAAAACCAAGGCCGGTGTGATACTTATTACCCGCAGCTTGGTGGAAGGAAAAATCACATTTCCGGAAGGTGAAGGAAAGGCAGGAGGAGCTGTTATTTTAGTGGAGAACGCACGCGGAGCAATGGGACAGTTGTTGCAGATGGTATCGCAGGCGATGTTCCCTGCCAAGAAAGGCGTGGAGCAGCCGAGTTTTGTGAGCGAAGGAGTGACCGTTCCGGAAGACGCGTACGTGGGCGCTTTTGCCTATATCGGCAAGAACGTACATCTTGGCGCAGGAGTGCAGATCTATCCGCAGGTCTATATTGGCGATAATGTCACCATAGGCGATGGTACGATCCTCTATTCGGGCGTGAAGATCTATGCGAACTGCCAAGTCGGCAAGCAATGTATCTTGCATAGCGGCGTGGTGGTCGGAGCAGATGGTTTCGGCTTTGAACCCGATGCACAAGGTATCAACCGTAAGATCCCGCAGATTGGTAATGTGATCATCGAAGATGATGTAGAGCTCGGAGCTAACACCTGTGTGGACAGAGCGATGATGGGTTCGACTATCGTTCGCAAGAATGCCAAGGTGGATAACCTCGTCCAGATAGCTCATAACGTGGAAGTGGGCGAGTCCACGTTCCTCTGTGCACAAGTGGGAATAGCCGGTAGCAGTAAGATCGGCAAACATTGTATCCTTACGGGTCAAGTGGGCGTAGCGGGACATATCGAGGTAGCGGACAACTGCGTCTTTGGCGCTAAGACCGGTATCGCAGGAAACATCCGCAAACCGGGTCAGTACTCTGGCTTCCCTGCTATCGAAGCTGCCAACTGGAGACGTTCGGTAGTCGGTTTCAAACAGCTGCCGGATATGATCAAGCGTCTTCAAGAATTAGAGAAAAATAGTAAATAAGATATCATGAAACAAAAAACATTAAAAGAAGAATTTACGCTGCAATCGGTGGGCCTGCATACAGGTCTTCAGATCACAGCTACTTTTCATCCGGCTCCTGTGAACACAGGTATCTGTCTGCGTCGCGTGGACCTGCCGAAGAAACCCTGTCACAAAGCATTGGCTGACTATGTATCGGGAACAGAACGCGGAACGGTCTTAGAGCGCGGTAAATGGAAGATCTCCACGGTAGAGCACGCTTTGAGTGCGTTGTACGCCATGGGAGTAGATAACTGTATCATCGATGTGGATGCGCCGGAGATGCCTATTCTGGACGGTAGCGCACGTTATTTCGTCAAAGAGATAGAGCGCGTTGGTCTGGTAGAACAGGAGGCCGAGCAGAACGTGTATGTAGTGACCGAGCCGATCGAGTATATCTCCGAGCACGGAAACATCCTCCGTATCGAGCCTTGCGACCACTACGAGGTCGATGTGACGATCTCTTTCCGTTCGATGCTTCTGCGTGAGCAACATGCTACGCTGACAGACCTGACGAAGTACCCCAAAGAGATTGCTGCGGCTCGTACGTTCTGTTTCGTTCGTGAGATAGAGCCGTTGCTGCGTGTCGGACTCATCAAAGGTGGTGACCTCAAGAACGCGCTCGTCATCTACGAGACCGAGATGAGCCAAGAAGGAATGGATTATTTCTGCGACAAGATGGGTCAGCCGCATTTCGATGCTACGAAATTGGGTTACCTCTCGCCGCTGAACTACCAGAACGAACCGGCACGTCATAAGTTGCTCGATGTCATCGGCGACCTCTCGCTGCTCGGAATGCGTATTCAGGGACGTATCAAAGCCTACAAACCCGGACATACTTTCAATACCCAGTGCGTCCGTCGTCTGCGTAACCAAATCATCAACGAAGAATAATTAATCTGAATTCTGAAATCTGAAATCTATATGATTAGTCCATTAGCAAGTATTCATCCGGAAGCCAAGATCGGCGCGGATGTAGAAATAGGTCCTTTCGTCTTCATTGACAAGGACGTAGAGATCGGAGACGGTTGTATCATCGACTCCAATGCCACTATCTGTCAGTACACCAAGTTGGGCAAACATTGCCATGTGTTCCCTTCTGCGGTCATCGGAGCTATCCCGCAGGACCTCAAGTTCCACGGCGAGGTGACTTGGACGATCATCGGGGACAACTGCGTACTGCGTGAGTTCGTTACGGTGCATCGTGGTACGTTCAGCAAAGGTCAGACCGTCATCGGAAACAACAACCTGATCATGGCATACTGCCATGTGGCACACGACTGTGTCTTGGGTAATAACATCATTATGTCCAACACGACGCAGTTGGCAGGTGAAGTCGTAGTGGATGACTTCGCTATCATCGGCGGCGGTACACTCGTGCATCAGTTCAGTCATATCGGTAGCCATGTGATGGTACAAGGTGGTTCGCGTATCAACAAAGACGTGCCTCCGTTCATCATCGCTGCCCGTGAGCCGATCTCGTATTGCGGCGTGAACTCGGTCGGTCTCAACCGCCGTGGTTTTACTGCAGAGCAGATCCACACGATCCAAGAAGTCTATCGTCTGCTCTATCAGGGTGGAATGAACACTACTCAGGCGCTCGATCATATCGTAGAGACGATGCCGGCATCCGCTGAGCGTGACCTGATTGTCGATTTCGTTCGTGCGTCAACCAGAGGAGTCGTAAGAGCATAAGGAAAAATCAAAGCTTGCAAGTAAAAAACAAATATATGGAAGTTGAGGAAAAAAGTCTCAATTTTATTGAGCAAATAGTACAAAAAGACCTTGCAGAGGGAGTGAACGGTGGACGTATTCAGACGCGTTTCCCGCCTGAGCCGAACGGATACCTGCATATCGGACACGTCAAGGCGATATGTATGGACTTCGGTATTGCCGAGAAATACAACGGTGTTTGTAACCTCCGTTTTGACGACACGAACCCTGCCAAGGAGGATACCGAATATGTAGAGACCATCGAGCGCGATATTCGTTGGCTTGGTTTCAAATGGGGACATATTTTCTATGCCTCCGATTATTTCCAGCAGCTCTATGACCTCGCTATCCGTTTCATCAAAGAAGGCAAGGCCTATGTGGATGAGCAGACAGCCGAGCAGATTGCGGAGCAGAAAGGTACGCCGACCGAGCCCGGTGTGGCTTCGCCTTTCCGTGATCGTCCCATCGAGGAGAACCTGCGTCTCTTCGAGGCAATGCAACGAGGCGAGATAGAGGAAGGCAAAATGGTTCTGCGTGCGAAGATCGACATGGCAAACCCCAACATGCATTTCCGTGATCCGATCATGTATCGTATCATCACCTCGCATCCGCATCATCGTACCGGACACACATGGAACGTCTATCCGATGTATGACTTTGCGCACGGTCAATCCGACTATTTCGAAGGCGTAACGCACTCGATCTGTACGCTTGAGTTCGAGGTGCATCGTCCTCTGTACGACTATTTCATCGACCAGTTCAGCGGTGCTAACTTCTGCGGATTGAGTCCTTATGGTCCCGACTATCGTCCGAAGCAGCGTGAGTTCAACCGACTCAACATCACTTATACCGTTATGTCGAAGCGTAAGATGTTACAGCTCGTCAAAGAAGGTCTGGTGGCAGGCTGGGATGATCCGCGTATGCCGACCGTCTGCGGTCTGCGTCGTCGTGGATATACGCCGACTGCTATCCGCAATTTCATGGATCGAATCGGTTATACCAAAGTAGAGGGAATGATTGACCAAGGTCTGTTGGAGCATACTATCCGTGAGGATCTCAAAGAGACTGCTCCGCGTGTATGCGCTATCTTCGATCCTGTGAAGTTGGTTATCACCAACTATGAGGGCGAAGGCGAAACCATTACCGCAGAGAATATAGACGGACACGAGGAACTCGGTACGCGTGAGATTCGTTTTGGTCGTGAGCTCTGGATTGAACGTGGTGACTTCCTCGAAGAGGCAGATAATAAGTTCTACCGTCTCTCTCCCGGTGGTCGCGAAGTGCGTCTGAAGAGCAGTTATATCATTCAGGCAACCGGTTGTGAGAAGGATGCAGACGGAAAGATCACTACCGTCTATGCAACGTATGATCCGAACTCCAAGTCAGGAACCGAAGGCGGTAACCGCAAGACCAAAGCGACTATCAACTGGGTAGAATGCGATACCTGTCTCGATGCTGAGGTACGTCTGTACGATCGTCTCTTTGCTTGCGAGAACCCAAGTGCAGAGGAAGGTGACTTCCGTGATCTACTCAACCCGGAGAGCCTCAAGGTAGTGACTGCTAAAGTGGAAGGTTCGCTGCACAGCGAGTTGCACGAGCCGGTTCTGGTCGATGGTATCGAGCAGGAGAACCACTACCAGTTGCTCAAGCAAGGTTACTTCGTGGTTGATCCGGACACTACGGCTGACAAACTGGTTCTCAACCGTACTTGCTCCCTCAAGGATAACTACTTGAAATAACGTTTGAAGTCTTGCGTACGCGCGTGTATAATAATAAGGAGCAGATCTTCTGCGAATGGAGGCATCGTTGGGTGCGTCTGACGCCGGAAGAATGGGTTCGTCAACAGTTGCTTCACCGTCTGGTGGAGCAACTTGACTATCCGGCTTCCCTTATTGCTGTGGAGCAGGAGATTAACGTCGGCGAAGCTAAGAAACGATGCGATGCTGTCGTCTATGACCGGCAGATGAATCCCCTCATGGTTATCGAATGTAAGGCGGAGACCGTGCCGTTGACGCAAAAGACTTTAGATCAAGCTATTACGTATAATAGAAAACTCAATGTACCTTTTCTGATGCTCCATAACGGAGTGCAGACTATTTGTATTCATGGAACAAATCATTACACTTCTGGATTCCCTCGATACACCGACCTTTTACGGTGTGAATAATAAAAACATCCTCTGTCTCAAGAACCAACATCCCGATGTCCGTGTGGTTGCACGCGGCTATCAGGTGAAAGTGACAGGAGCCGAAAAAGCGATAGAGCATTTCGAGAAATCGCTGCATCTATGCGAGCAGTTCTGCGTACGCAACAATCGTCTCTCAGAGCAGGATATTCTTCTTCTGCTGCACGGCGATAAGCCCCAAGAGCAAGCTACCGATAACTTGATTCTCCATGGTGTGAACGGCAAGTCTATCTATGCCCGTTCGGCTAATCAGCAGGCTTTGGTGAAAGCATACGAAGAGAACGATCTGCTCTTTGCGGTCGGTCCTGCCGGTAGCGGTAAGACCTATACAGCTATCGCTTTGGCGGTACGTGCCTTGCGAAACAAAGAGGTGAAGCGGATCATCCTTTCCCGTCCGGCTGTAGAGGCAGGAGAGAAATTAGGATTCCTGCCCGGAGACATGAAAGAGAAGATTGATCCCTATTTGCAACCTCTTTACGATGCCTTGCAGGATATGATTCCAGGAGCCAAACTCGCGGAGTTCATGGAGAAAGGAACGATCCAGATTGCGCCTCTGGCATTCATGCGCGGACGGACGCTCTCCGATGCTGTGGTGATCTTGGATGAGGCGCAGAACACGACTGCTTTGCAGCTGAAGATGTTCCTCACCCGTTTGGGATTAGGAGGAAAGATGATTGTTACCGGCGATATGACGCAGATTGACTTGCCGCCGACTCAGAAATCCGGTTTGCGGGATGCTATGGAGCGGTTCAAGGACATCAAAGGTATCAAAATCATCGAATTCAACGAGAAAGATATCGTCCGTCACCCGCTTGTAAAGAAGATCGTGGCGGCGTATAAATAGGTTTGCTAAAGCAAACGTTAAATCGTTAAAATGGTCACTTTGTGACGTTAAAACGTTAAATTGTTAAATGGATAAATCGTTAATAGCATGAAAACACACAATCAATTGGTACTGGGTACTTTGAGTCTTTGTACATTCCTTTTGTTTCTTTTCCCGCTGTCTGTAGCAGCAGGAGTGACGACTTATACTTTCACTTCCAAGACATGGGCAAGCAAGGTGGGTGCGACGGTTTGTGACGGTGTTACGGACGGTTGGAAATGCGACCAAGCGGCGTATGAGTATAATGCCGGTCGTACGGCTGCAGATGGTCGTCTTTATTCATGCGGAGTTGGTGTTAAAACCAGTACTACCGGAGCCGGAGCTGCGTCTGTACAGACTTTTCAGGGCGTTCGGCGTGTTACCATTAACTTTTGCCAGAACAGCAGTAAAGGCAAAGGAACGATCCATGTACAAGTGGGCGAAAACGATCCGCAATCTATTGTTGTGAACCGACCGGCTGTAAGTGGAGAAGGGGTATATAATCGCGATTCCATCGTACTTTTTGAAGCTCCGCAAGATGGTACTATTAAGTTTTGGGTCGATTGTACAGAGAATGGAATTTATATCAATAGTATATCTATCCGTTCGGCTTCAGGCGGTAGTTCGGTCTTCACGATGGATACTTATCAGTTGGTAACGGACGTAACGCAGTTACAGGATTCGGATCAAGTCATCTTTGGTGTTTATCAAGAGGGCGTGAACTATATCATGGGCTATTATGATGAGTTCGAAAGCGTGAATAATATCCATGCTATCAAAGGACGTTATACCGCTGACAGGATGCAGGTAGATGCAGATGATAGAGCCGTTTATACCTTAAGAATCGCCGATTTGAACGGAGAAATCGCGTATATATTCCAAGATGAGTTGCGGTACGAAGAAGCGTATTTGGTAGCTTCCGGTGGTCAGACCAAAAACCGTTTGGCTCTTTGGACGGATGTGGTGAGTGAGAAGAGTTACGGCAATTACGGCTATTGGGATATTGAGATTGAGAACGGCGGTGAGGCGGTAATCACAAACCTTGGTACGAGTCGTTCCAAGATCATACAGTATAACGCCCAGAATAATCCAACGCTTTTCGCTTGTTACGCAGAGCGTTCGCAGACTCCGGTTTGTCTCTATCGACGAGTAGAGGCGATGGGAGATGTAGCGGCTATAATAGCGCCGATGGTAAACTTCGGAATAACGACCGAGACTTCCGGAGCGAAGACTATTGAGATCAATGCAAATCTTTTGTCTGAGGATATTCAGGTGACTCATACCAATACGCAATTCTTCTCGCTTTCATCGGAACTTTTAGACCGTGACGGAGATGTATTGACGATTACGTATCATGTCACTCAAGCGGGTCATTATACGGATACTTTGTTGTTTACGTCCGGAGATGTACAAACGTCGGTTTTGGTTTTGCTGCATGTGGAAAATATGAAGACTGTGCGCGAGGCAGTTGAGTCGGTTGATCATGCGGTCGTTTATCTGAAGGATGTAGTGGTAACCAAGAAATACGATAATTATATCTATGTCCGTGATACTACCGGCAGTATGTTGCTTTTCGACCGTGGTGACGGTGTGACAGGCAAACGCTATGGAGCGAACTTGAAAGCCGGTGACCCATTGTTCGGAGTAGTCGGACGTTTTATCAATTATTTCGGTGTGCCGGAGATCTCGCCGACAGAGCAGTTCCGTGTGGGAACGAATAGCGAAGTCCTGCCTGAACAAGCAGGTGTGTCGATTGATTCGGCAGATGTGTGTCGCTATATGGTTTTGGATAGCGCAGTAGTGAACGGTTGGACGGAGTTGGTGTATAAAGGTAAGACTTATGCCGTGGAGAATAAGTTTAAGTTGGCTTCTTTTATCACTGGAGTACCGACACGCACCTTTGTCATGGTAAGTTATGACTATTCTGTTGTGACGCTTTATATCGTCAAACAAGACACCTATTCGGAGCCGCAAGGCTTAGATACAATCGGTAATCAACCGTCCGCGTTCAAAAATCGTATTATTGAACGGAATGGTATTCTCTATGTGGAGACCGAGCAAGGTCTCTATACCTTACAGGGAGAAAAGGTAATCCAATGCCTCTGAGGCGTCTTCGGGAGAGATAATCTGATTGATGACAGGTTGACCGATGGAACGGATGAGTGTGCAGTTGATCTCAGCGGCACGCTCGTTCTTTTTATCGTGCTGCATAAGCGAGATAAGCGCCTCGCGGTCGGAACACTTACATTGCGGACGACCGTAATAATGGAGCATGAGTTGCGTCAATGCCTGAAGTGGTTCTCTCGGGCAACCAAGTTGTGTGACACTCAGATATAACTCGGCAATCATCCCATATACGACCGCATAGCCATGAAGTAAAGGACGAGGGGACGATGTACGATGTACGAAGGAGATCTCTTCCAACGCGTGTCCGAACGTGTGCCCGAAATTGAGAACTTTGCGAAAGCCCGTTTCGCGGGGATCCGATTTGACAATACGCTCTTTGACCGCTACGCATTCCTCAATCAGCGGAGCCAAAGCATCCAACGGCATGGTGTCAAGATCGTATTGGAGCAAAACATGCCAAAGCCAACTATCCCTATCAATGATGGATGTCTTGAGCATTTCGGCAAAGCCGCTGAGAAATTCTTGGGGTGGTAAGGTTTTTAACCATTTCGTGCAGATGAGTGTCTCTACAGGCGGATAAAACGCGCCTATGCTGTTCTTGAGTCCTTGGTAGTTAAAGCCGGTCTTGCCGCCTGAGGAGGCATCCACCATTGATAAAAGAGTAGTGGGGATATTGATATAGTCGATACCGCGTTTGTATGTAGCAGCAGCAAATCCGGCAAGGTCGGTTAGTACGCCTCCGCCGACAGCCACCATCAGATCTTTGCGCGTCATCTCGTGTGCAAACAGAAAATCCCAGATCTGCGTGACTGTGTTAAGAGACTTCGCTGTCTCGTTGATTTTCAGCCGCAAAACAGGCATTCCTTCCAAAGCAGGTATGTCCAAACTTACCGCCTCATCGGCGATGACACACACCTGTTCATAGCGTTTCATCCGCTCTTCTAAGGCGCTATGGATATCCGTATAAACCATTTCGAGTGCAAAATTACTGCTTTTTTTTGAATTATGCAATAAATTCCACATTTTTTTTGCGTATGTCAGAAAAAATGCGTACCTTTGCAAGCCATAAAGGAATTTACAATGGAAGACAATTTTGCCATACAACTTTTTGAAGGAAAGAAGGTCCGAATCGTTTGGGACGAGGAGCAGGAAAAGTACTATTTCTCGGTCGTAGATATAGTACAAGTGTTAACGGATAGTACTGATACTAAGCAGTACATTAAGAGAATGCGTTCGCGTGACGAGGAATTAAATTCCAAGTGGGGTACAATTTGTACCCCTGTAGAAATGAGAGCATTTGATGGCAAACGAAGAAAGGTGCAAGCTGCTGATTTACAGGGTATTTTTCGTATTATTCAATCTATTCCGTCTAAGAAAGCGGAACCTGTGAAACAATGGTTAGCGCAATTAGGAGAGCAACGTATTGACCAGATGATCGATCCGGAGCTGACCTTCCAAATGGCAGTAGAGGACTATCGTCGGCAAGGCTATTCGGACAAATGGATCAACGAACGAATGCGTTCTATAGAGATGCGTAAGGAGCTAACGGACGAATGGCAGAGAGCCGGTATAACGGAACATAAGGATTTTGCTATTTTGACGAATGTGCTGACGAAAGCATGGAGCGGAATGACTACCGGAGAGTACAAACGTCACAAAGGGCTGACCAAAGAGAACTTACGCGACAACATGACGAATGTGGAATTAGCGCTCAACACGTTAGCCGAGGTGGCAACTACAGAACTTTCCCGCCAACGAAATCCGAAAGGTATGCTTGAAAGTCAGCAGGCTGCGCAAGCTGGTGGCAAAGTGGCAAGGAACGCACGCGAAGATTTAGAGCGGCAATTAGGACGTAGTGTTATTTCTTCCGAACGTGCTTCTGACTATATTCGCCCGATAGAAGATAATTCAGTACAAGAATTGCCTCTTGATACGGATAAAAAAGACAAGCAATAAATTCCATCTATTGTGTCCGTCGGAAAAAAATCGAGATTTATTTGCATATGTCGGAAAAAATGCGTACCCTTGCAGCGGCAAAGTCATAGTGTGACTGTAGTGTAATCATAGTGTGCTCCTTTCGTTTTCAAATGACGATGCAAAGATACGATGAACATTTTAGTTTTTCCAAATTTTTTCGCAAAAAAAATCAAAAAAAATTGATATAGGTTAATTTTGTCCCGAAAAAAGTTATAGCAAGGGCACGATTTATGGAAAATGCGGATAAAATCCACATTTCCACATTTCCACGCATCCGAGAATGTTCATCAAATCTCCATAATAATATAATAATATAATATATTATATATTTATTATGAGAAAAGAAGGAACACAAAATTATGTGTGGAAATGTGGATTTGTGGAAATTCACACCATTCACAGATTCACACATCCGTGTCGGTTCAAAAAATGCCATAATAATATAATAATATAACATATTATATATTTATTATGACCAGAACATCAACATACATTTATGTGTGAATTTGTGAAACGTGTGAACGATGGTTTGGGTGACTTTTCCTAAAAAAGTAGACACGGCAAATCTTAATAATCGTACATTTTTGAGGGGCGAAAAGGGGAAATCGGGAACAGGTAATAACCTCGTTCAAACCTCGTTGAAAGTCCGATGTAATACCGTTATGCCAAAATCTTAATAATCGGCAATTTTGAGACGGGTGTATTAAAATGTAACAAGAACCTATTCAGTAGTATTTTGAATATAAAAAATTAACGTCTCCTATTGCATAATTCAAAAAAAAGCAGTACTTTTGCAGCACATTTTGAATACAACACAAGGAATGAAAATGAAGATCCTATTGATTGTTGTCGGAATAATCGTTTTAATCGCAGGAGTGGTGGCAGGTGTGTTGGCACATCCGGCTTTTGGCGTGTATCGGCATGTCTCAAAAGAGAAAATACAAAGCTCACCCAATTACTACAACGGCATGTTTCAGAACCAAGAACCGACACCGCAGTTTACAGGAAACGTTCCCCCCAATACACCCATAAAGGGGAAGAGAAGGGACGGCGGATCGTTTCGGATGATCTGGCGGTTCTTGATGGATCGGGATAGTGTGCGAATACCGAAAATGCCGATAGAGGCGGTTAAAACGGATCTGAAGGCATTGCCGACGGACGAGGATTGGATCGTGTGGTTCGGACACTCGTCATACTTGTTTTGTCTGGACGGAAAGCGATTTCTTGTGGATCCGGTTTTGAAACCTGAGTTTCCTGCTTCGCTCATGATCAAACCTTTTGCCGGAACGGATATCTACCGACCGGAAGACCTGCCGGAGATAGATGTGCTGATCGTTACGCACGAACATTGGGATCATATGGATTATGCGACGTTACGGGACATCCGGCATAAGGTCAAAACGGTCATTTGCCCTCTCGGAATAGCTGATTATTTGCGGTATTGGAAGTACTGTGACGAGCAGATTATAGAGATGGATTGGAAGGAGAGTGAAGAATTAAAAATTAAAAATGAAAAATTAAAAATTACTTGTTTGCCGAGCAGGCATTTTAGCAATCGGTTATTGGGCAAACGCAACCAGACGCTCTGGGCATCGTTCATGGTTGAAGCGGGAGAGAGAAAGGTCTATATAGGCGGAGATGGTGGCTACGACAAGCGTTTTAAGGCAATCCGTGAGCAGTTCGGAACGATTGATCTGGCGTTCTTGGAGAACGGTCAGTATAACGATAACTGGCGTTATATCCACACCACGCCGGAAGGTTTGGAGCAAGCGATGTTGGATCTGCAAGCCGAACAGGTCTTTACGGTTCACCACGATAAATTCGCTTTGGCGATGCATCCTTGGCAGGAACCGGAGCAGAATGCACGTCGGATAGCCGAGAAACATCGCATCCGGCTTTTGGACGCAAGAATAGGTGAAAAAGTAGAATTTTAAGCGAAAAATGCAGAAAAATGGCATACACTATTGTGTATGTCAATTTTTTTTTGTATCTTTGCACCCGATTTATGCGTGCGCGCGAATGACGCGCCCGTACAGACACAAACTTAAGTTGAATAAATAATAAGATTTACTAAAATAATGGAAGAACAACAAGAAAAGTATGATGGCTCGAGTATTCAAGTGCTCGAAGGATTAGAGGCGGTGCGTAAGAGACCGGCGATGTATATCGGCGATATATCGCTCAAGGGTCTGCACCATCTTGTTTATGAGGTCGTCGATAACTCCATTGATGAGGCTCTCGCCGGTTTCTGCGACGAGATAGCCGTTCATATCAATGAGGATAACTCTATTACCGTACAGGATAACGGTCGTGGTATTCCGGTAGATATGCACCCGAAGGAGCATAAGTCTGCGCTGGAAGTGGTAATGACCGTGTTGCATGCCGGTGGTAAGTTTAACAAGGATAGTTACAAGGTGTCCGGTGGTCTGCATGGTGTGGGTGTGAGCTGCGTGAACGCGCTTTCCACGAAGATGCACGTAGAGGTCTATCGTGACGGACAGATCCACTGTCAGGACTATGCGAAAGGTAAGCCGTTAGCTCCTGTGCATACTATCACCGAGGCAGAAGCAATCGGTAACTGGGAGCAGCGTAAGACCGGTACGTTTGTGCAGTTCTGGCCGGATGATACGATCTTTACGGAGACCGTTTATCACTGGGAGATCCTCGCTAACCGTATGCGTGAGTTGGCATTCCTGAATGCAGGTATCAGGATCGTGCTCAAGGATAAACGTGTCATGGTAGAGCGCGAGCTCGAAGATGGCTCCAAAGTAACGGAATGCAAACGCGAGACGTTCTATTCGGAGAAAGGTCTGGAGGAGTTCGTTCGTTATATCGACGGTACTCGTACGCCGCTTATCAGCGAGGTGATTCACCTCAATACCGACAAGTACGGTACGCCGGTAGAGGTAGCGATGATCTACAATACCGACTTCAACGAGAACGTACACTCGTATGTCAATAACATCAACACCATCGAAGGTGGTACGCACGTAGCTGGTTTCCGTGCTGCGCTGACGCGTGTGATGAAGAAATACGCTGAGGATAGCAAGATGCTGGAGAAAGCGAAGCTCAAAGATAAAGACGGTAACTCGACCATCGATCCGAACGATTTCCGTGAAGGTCTGACGGCTGTCATCTCTGTCAAAGTGGCTGAACCGCAGTTCGAAGGTCAGACCAAGACCAAGCTCGGTAACTCCGAGGTAGCTGGTATGGTTTCGAGCGCAGTAGCTGAGGCACTTCAGTACTATCTGGAGGAGCATCCGGATGATGCAAAACGTATCGTAGAGAAAGTGATTCTTGCGGCTCAGGCTCGTATCGCAGCCCGTAACGCACGTCAGAGCGTGTTGCGTAAGAGTCCGTTGAGCGGTGGTGGTCTGCCGGGTAAGTTGGCGGATTGCGTATCGAAAGATGCAGCTGAGTGCGAGCTCTTCCTTGTCGAGGGAGATTCTGCAGGCGGTACCGCAAAGACCGGACGTGACCGTGTTCACCAAGCTATTCTGCCGCTTCGTGGTAAGATCCTGAACGTGGAGAAAGCGATGGAGCATAAGGTGTTCGAGAGTGAAGAGGTGCGTAATATCTTCACGGCACTCGGTATCACTTTCGGAACCGAAGAAGACCCGAAAGCGCTCAACCTCTCCAAGATCCGTTACCATAAGGTGATCATCATGGCGGATGCCGATGTCGATGGTGCGCATATCGCAACTCTGATTATGACCCTATTCTTCCGTCATATGAAAGAGGTGATCGAGCAAGGACACCTGTATATCGCTTGTGCGCCGCTTTATAAGTGCTCGAAAGGTAACTACAGCGAGTATTGCTGGAATGACCAACAGCGTTTCGATTTCATCCAGAAATACGGAGCAGGAGACGAGAAAGCGATCAAGACGCAGCGTTATAAAGGTCTTGGTGAGATGAGCGATGAGCAGCTCTGGGAGACGACCATGGACCCGGCTCGTCGTATGCTCAAGCAAGTGACCATTGAGAACGCCGCTGAGGCAGATCGTATCATCGCTATGCTGATGGGTGACGATGTGGCTCCGCGTAGAGAGTTTATCGAAGAGAATGCCACTTACGCCAATATTGACGCATAATGAAAATTGCAGTTTATTGTTCGGCGAAGGATGCGATACCTGAAGAGTATCTGGCTCTTGGAGATGCATTGGGAACGTGGATCGGTGAGAACGGGCACACGCTGGTATATGGCGGTGCTACGGGCGGACTGATGTCGCGTACGAGCAATGCTACCAAAGCAGCAGGCGGACAGGTGGTGGGAGTGATCCCAAGACGTATCATCGCCTGCGGACGCAAAGCGAACAACTGCGACGATCTGATTGAAGTAGCGAATATGTCCGAACGAAAGCAACGAATGCGTGACGAAGCCGACGTCATCATTTGTCTGCCCGGTAGTTACGGAACGCTCGATGAGATGATGGATGCTACATCCGCTGCCATCGTGGGAGAACATCGGAAACCGACCATTGTGCTCAACTACAAAGGTTTCTATGAACCGCTCAAACAGCAGATCGAACTCATGCGAAGTCTCCATTTCATCCCCGAGCAAGAAAGCTACAAACCGCTCTTTGTGGATACCATCGAAGAGTTAATAAATACGATAAATCATTAAAAATCAATAGTATGAACTTTTTTAAAAAACTATTAGGAAGCATCATTCCCGCTTTACGGGAAGATGGCGGTGCTATGACTAAACGTGCAATCGTTGAGCGTTACCGCGAGATAGAGCAATCTGCGGAACTCAAAGAGTACCTTGAACTGGACGAACTCGTTGAGAGCGAGGATTTCGTTCAGAAGAAGTACAACTGGGAGAACAAAGATTTCAAGATGACGGAGACGTATGAGCTTGCTAACCGTTACAAAGAGCTGCTGAACAACGCTGAGTTGCAGGCCTTCTTGGAGATCGAGCAGAGCAAGCGTCTCAAGGATTTTCTCGCCTTCAAGGCATCTCCTGATTATGCTAAGTTGAAGGATGAAGACGAGGTAAGCAAGTCTGAGGAGTTGCAGAAAATGGCTATGTTCGAGCAATCGAAAGATTATGAGATCTATCTCGACTACGTGGATTCGAAGCTGCCGAAAGAGTTCAAGGAATTGGGTGACAAGTTGAATACGCCGGAGTTCAGACAGGAATATGCCTTCTGGAGCAATCCGAACCGTTGGAAAGCTACCGAGGAGTATCAGAAAGTTATCCGCTACAAACAGCTCTCCAAAAGAGCCGATATCGTTTTCTATCTCGAGCATGATCCGAAAGAGATCGAGCGCATGGAAAAAGAACTGAACTCTTCTAAAAAATGACCAAAGGTCGTAAAACCCATTAGTAAAAACGTCAAATCATTCATATTATGAATCTATTCACAGCCAGATTAACCGGCAAAATGCTCTCTACGGATGCGTATGAGCAAGCCATTAAAGACCTCCAAGAGCGTGTTAAACGCTATCGGCAGATTGAGAAATCGCCTGAGTTGGCGGAGTATCTTGAGTTGAAGAAACTCGTAGAAAGCAGCGACTTCCAAGAGCGCCGCAACGAGCTCGTTAACCGTAAGTACAAAGACACCGAAGAAGGTCGTAAAGTGAACGCACACGATAAATTGGCATCGTTGCTGCGTATCAAGATGTACAACTATGCGAAAGGTAGCGACACTTTCCAAGCAGCGCTGAAGTTCCGTGAGAGCGAGGCATTCCAGAATGCTGCCGATAACAGCGTGAGCAAGACCGAACGTGCTATGTACAACATGATCTTCCGTTCCGCTTTCTACAAGAACTACATGAAAGTGCAGAACTCGCAGGAGTTGGTTCAGTTGACCGAGTTGGAGAAAGAGATCAACACCGAGGACTTCCAGAAACGTAATGAGTTCTGGGCAGACAGCAAGCGTTGGAAACGTACCGAGGAGTACAAGAAAGAGCAACGCTTCAACGAGCTCGCTAACTCCGACGATATCAAGTTCTATTTCAAACAGCGTAGCGAGAAGATAGACTGGGCTGAGTTGTTCCGTCCTTCTTTCGAGGATCTGATGAGCTCCAATAAGAACTGGAAACCCGGTTTCGGATACGCTAATCCCGCTATGAAAGATGGTCATTCGCGTACGTCCGAGTTGCAGGCTTACAACAATGGTAAGAACACGTTCTTCGCTGAGGGACGTATGGATATCGAGACCCGTGCAGAGAGCAAGAAAGCGGTAGCATGGGATGAGCACAGAGGTTTCACAGAGCATGTGTTTGATTTCACATCCGATGTGATGAACAGCAAGGAGGCATTCTCGCAGGAACGTGGTCTGTTCGTGGCAAAAGTGCGTTGCCAAGGAGCAGGTCGTCATTTCTTCGGTCTGACCACCGGCAAACCCGGCAGTCCTATTATTGCTTTGTACCACTACAACGGCGATATTCACCAGATGGGTCTGGTCAACGGTGACCGTACACAGATGGTGGATCTGACCGGTATGCTCCGCTCGATGTACTATGTTTATTCGTTCCGTTGGACGAAGGACGAGTTGATTTGGTATGTCAACGATATGGAGGTTCTCCGTCTGCCGAACCGTTTGCCGAAAGAGCCGATGTTCTTCCTTGCACAGAGTTGGCTGCCGGGCAATGAGAAAGGCGGAGAAGGTAAACTGAAAGTACAGTGGGCAAAAGGCTATCGTCCGGTGGATGACTCGCCGCTCGCTCAACGCAAAGCAGATGATAAAGAGTAATATGTTCTTGATAGCAGGGCCTTGCGCCATCGAAAATAGAGAAATGGTCATGCAGACGGCAGAGACGCTGAACCGTCTTTGCTATGACTTGGGAATAACGCTGTATTTCAAGTCCTCGTTTGACAAAGCGAACCGCACTTCTGCGTCGGCTCGCGGTGTGGGAATGGAGGAAGGTCTGCGTATCTTGCAGGAGGTGAAGACGCAGTTCGGGCTGCCTATTGTTACCGATGTACACGAGAGTCATCAGTGTGCGCCGGTAGCGGAAGTGGCAGACGTTCTGCAGATTCCTGCTTTCCTCAGCCGTCAGACCGATTTGCTGCAAGCCGCTGCTCAGACAGGACGTATTGTGAACGTTAAAAAGGGACAGTTTATGGCTCCCTGGGATATGGGAGGAGCTATATCTAAGATAGAACAAGTGTCCACCGGCGCAGCTGCCGACGGCCGTATCTGGCTGACGGAACGTGGCAGCTCGTTCGGTTACGGACGATTAGTGGTGGATATGACTTCTCTGGTCGAGATGCGCCGGTTCGGTTGTCCGGTGGTGTTCGACGCTACGCACTCGGTACAACAACCGTCCTCGCAGGCAGGTATAACAGGCGGAAATCGCGAGATGGTGCCTTACCTGATGCGTGCCGCATTGGCTGTGGGCGTGGACGGACTGTTCATCGAGACGCATCCCGAACCCGAAAAAGCTATCTCGGACGCGGCTAACCAAGTGCGTCTGAGCGACATGAAAAAACTTCTACAACAGGCATTGGAAATCAATTCGTTAATCAAAAATTGCTAATCGTCTTATGGAAGCGACCATCACTGTTTATTGCAAGAACACCCACACTTATCATGAGGTACCTCGCGGTATTTCGCTCATCGAGCTCAAAGATCTGTTAGGTATCCGGCTGCCGTATCCGATCATTGCGGCACACGTGAACTACAAAGTGGAGAACCTCGATTTCCTGCTCTATAAACCCAAAGATGTGGAGTTTCTGGATGCCAGTTCGCCCAGTGGTATGCGCGTGTACGTGCGTACATTGAATATGGTGTTCGCTTGCGCGGTGAATGAGTTGTTCCCTGAGATGGACTTGCGTGTGGAGCATCCGATTAGCAAAGGTTACTACTGCACGCTCCAATGGCATATCAATAAGAACGAGGACTTGGAAGGCAAAGCTACGCCGCCGGTTGTGACGCCTGAGATGGTGGCTGCTATCAAGGAGCGTATGCGTCAGATCGTTGCCGAGGATCGTCCGATCTATGAGGAAGAGAAGCAGACCAAGGAGGTCATTCAGATGTTCGCGGCTCGTTTCAATAACGAGAGTTCGATCTTTGAGACCCTTGGAAACCCGTACTGCCGTTACTTCCGTATGGGCGATTTCATCGATTATTATTCGAATGTGCTGCTACCGAGTTCCGGTTATGTGACGCTCTTCGACGTAGAGCCGTTCAAAGATGGAATGCTTATCCGTATTCCGAATCGTACGAACCCGCTTATTCTCGAAGACTCTATTCCGCAGGAGAAGATGTTCTCCATCTTCCAAGAGTATAACCGCTGGAACAAACTGCTGCGTATCAATAACGTGAGCGATTTCAACGTAGCCTGCAAGGATAAGAAATCCTTCGAGTTGATCAAGTTGGCTGAGGCTTTGCACGAGAAGAAGATCGCGCAGACGGCGGACGCTATCGCGGAGAAACGACCGAAGATCGTGTTTATCTCCGGTCCTTCGTCTTCCGGTAAGACCACTTTCTCCAAACGTTTGCAAATCCAGTTGCTGGTAGATGGCATCAAGCCTGAGGTGCTCTCCATGGACGATTATTTCGTCAATCGTGTGGACACGCCTCGTGACGCGAACGGAGAATATGATTTCGAGACGGTCAATGCGGTCGATCTGCCGTTCTTCCGCCAACAGATGCATGATCTCTTGGACGGCAAGGAAGTGGATCTGCCGACGTATGATTTCACCATTGGAGAGCGTGTCTTCAAGGGACGCAAACTGAAGTTGCAGAAAGACTCCGTGCTGGTGATTGAAGGTCTGCATGCGCTCAATCCGTGCATCCTGCCGGATGTGGATAAGAGCCTGACATTCAAGATCTTCGTATCTGCGTTGACGACCATCAACATCGATAACCATAACTGGATTCCGACCACGGACATCCGTCTCTTGCGCCGTATCGTACGTGACTACAAGTACCGCGGTTTCTCGGCGCGTGAGACCATCGCTCGCTGCCCGTCCGTCATCAGGGGAGAGCAGAAATGGGTCTATCCGTTCCAAGAAGAAGCCGATGTGATGTTTAACTCTGCGCTGATCTTCGAGTTCGCGGTACTCAAACGTCATGCCGAGCCGATCCTGCAAGAGGTACCTAAGTTCTGCGAGGAATATACGGAAGCACACCGTTTGCTCAAGTTCCTGCAGTACTTCATGCCGGTTCCGGAGCGTGAGATTCCGCCCACTTCGTTCTTGCGTGAGTTCGTCGGCGGTAGTTCGTTCCGTTATTGATGGCACGAGATTTGTTATAAAGAGAGAAAGAAACAAGGGAAAGATGAAACATATCAAATTATTCAGTATCCTATTCGTTGTGTTGGCTGCTATGCAGATCCGCGCAGACGAATCAAATATGCCCATAGCCGTACCGCGTCCGAACCTGTTGGACTCGATGCCGAATGTAGAGGTGGTACAAGACTCAACGGTCGCTTTGCTTTTGCAGGGCGTCATGGACGGTCGACGTGAGTGGATTGAGATAGACGGTTACCGTGTACAGGTCTATTCCTCTAACCAGCAGCAGTATGCCAAATCCGAAGCGTTGGAGTTGGAGACGAAGCTCAAAGAGGTGGTCAGCCACACGGTCTATGTGCAGTATGCATCGCCGTTCTGGAAAGTGCGTATCGGTGATTTCCGTACGGCCGATGAAGCCAAAGAGTACAAGAAACTATTCGTGCAGCAGTTCCCCAACATGGTGGGAGAGACCTATATTGTGCGCGATAAAATACAAGTGTTGCAATAATGGATTTACAAGAGTTTCATGCTAATCCTGCCGTGACGGAAGCAGTCGCTACGTCTGTGGAGGAGACTTTACGTCAGATAGGCGAAGACCCGACCCGTGAGGGGCTGCTCAAAACCCCGCATCGTGTGGGCAAAGCGTTGCAGTTCCTTACCAAAGGCTATCACGAAGATCCGGAAGCTATCTTGCGTTCCGCCCTTTTTGAGGAGGATTACCGTCAGATGGTGGTGGTCAAAGATATCGATTTCTACTCCCTCTGTGAGCATCATATGTTGCCTTTCTTCGGGAAAGTGCATGTGGCGTATATCCCGAACGGACGTATCACAGGGCTGAGTAAGATCGCCCGCGTAGTGGATGTCTTCGCGCGTCGTTTGCAGGTTCAGGAGCGTCTCACTACCCAGATCAAGGATTGTATCCAAAAGACCCTTGATCCCTTAGGCGTCATGGTTGTTATCGAAGCCGAGCACCTCTGTATGCAGATGCGCGGCGTGCAGAAACAGCACGCGATGACCGTCACTTCCGACTTCACCGGAGTCTTCAATCAAGCCAAGACCCGCGAAGAGTTTATGAAGCTCATCAAAGGCTAAGTCCTGTAAAAGAGACAAGTAAAGGGTGTGTCATTACACGAATGGCACACCCTCTTTTTGTCCGTAATGGTGGGATTAGCGAATCACGAGAATCTTGACGGCTGTATGTCCGCCTTTGGTGTTACAGAGCGCGGTATAGACGCCTCCGGTAGCACGTCTTCCGTCCGGCAGTTTACCGTCCCACACAGCTGTACCGCCGTTACTACGCGTCTTGCAGACCAAGTTACCGCCAGCATCTACGATACGTATCTCCGAATTATCCATCAGTCCGGTGATGGAGATCATACCACCGTAGTCGGGCTTGACGGGATTAGGGAACGCATAGGCGTTCTTCATGTTCTCGTTCGGTTCGCTGGCATCGCTCAGATACGAAGCTATACCTTTATCCGTTCCGACAAACACGTTTCCGGTCTCCGGAATGATAGCGATAGAGAGGATGTTATTGGACGGCAGCATGGAGTTGTCTTCCGTAAAATGCGCTGCTGTGATCGTATCATCTTCGATCACATAGACACCGGAAGTAGCGGTACCGATCCACATACGGTTACCGCCGTCCACAGCCATACAGTTGATCTGCTCGTCGCCTAATAAGTAGTCACCCAGACCCGTTCCGTCGTTCCTCGGAATGATGATACGATAGACGGCATTCGAGGTAAAGAAATTCGTCTCCGGCAGGATATTGAAGATACCGCTCTTGGTACCTATCCATATACGGTTGTTGTGGTCTTGCGCAAAACTGTAGAAGGCATCCGGAGTGATGATCTTGCCGTTCTGATCCATAAACGAGGAGCGCTTGACGCAGCGGTCGTCACTATTAATAGTGGGTGTCTCGCCATCGTCCATTAAGATCAGTCCGGGACTGTACCTCTGGTCCATAAACCATTTGTAACGGCTGTCGCGTTCATCGGTCCATATACCGGTCGGAGTAGTGAGCACCAGTTTCTTACCGCTCTCTCGCAGAGAGAGTGCTTTCCATACATGATTCGGTGTCATCACATGTACAGGCGAACCGGCTTCTGTAGCGTTCAGCACCCATAAGTTACCGCTTGCATCCATCATCGCACCTTCCGTTCGGGTATAGAAATCCGGATTGAGTGAGCCGTCTTCTACCACCGGTTTGAGCGTACTGTTGTTATATGTATGTATCTTGGTGGCTTTGTTGCCGACAAACTCCACGACTCCTGAGCCATACGTAGCTACATAGAAATGAGTCGGGTCTTGCGGGTCGATAGCGATGCTGACAGGGTCGACGATCCACTTGCCCAAAGGCGCTATAAAGTCCGAAATGTCAATACCGAACCAGTTACTTCCGTCATAGATATTACATTGAGCCGGACGCCCGTATTCTCCTGCCCAACGACCACCGATAGTGGAGTAGATACGCTCGTGGGCAGCGCGGACAAAGTAACCGAAGTTGCTGTTCGGACCATCGGGAGTGAAGAAATCATCTCCGTTCGTGCTGAAACGAATCAGTCCTTTGTTCGTCTCCGCTGCCCAATATTCGCCTCGGGTATAAACGGCGTCGTTGAGGTTGTAGCTGTTACTGAGTCCGGTCATTTGGTAGTCGTTCTCGATAGCGTATAGTCCCTGTCCGTCTATGTATGCCATCAGTTTGCCGTCCGACGCGTGCATCCAGAGAACGATAGTGTCCGTCTTGCTCTGCCATGTACCCTGATCATAGCAATAGAGCGCTTTGCCCAGCAGCACATGCGGTTTGCCGTTGAATGCGCAGGCTTGTGTCAGTTTGCCTGCCGGAAGCTGGCTCTTATGCCAGAAACTGTAGTCCACTAAGTTGTCTTGTATCGATGCTTTGTACATACGCATACTGTCGCGTGAGAAAGCATACACACTATCGCCTATCTCCATGATCTGCTGTATATCTACGGATGCGGCATCGTTTTCGATATAGTAAGTATCGGTGATCTCCGCCTTGCGGGCATTGATGGCGATGATACCGAAACTCGTACCGGCATAGACGCACTTCGAACCGATAGCTAAGCAGTTGATGCTGGGAGCGATAGACGACGCTTTCATCATCAGATCCGGCATCTGACGGATGTTATCGTAGTCATCCAACAGGTCAAGACGTCCGTCTTCATAGGCGATGACGAGTTGACGAGAGTGCGCGTCATAAGCGATATGTGCTATCGTACTACCGTTCAGACCGTTCGCTTTGGTCATATAGCCGATCTGCTCATCCGAACGATCTACATAGAACAGCGAACCGTTAGCTAACGCATAGATACGGGTAGAGGAGGGTGCTATCTCTTGCGGATTGCGATAGGAGTAGTGGAGTTTCCATTGCATCAACGACCCTAAGCGGTAACCGTCTCGGTCTCTCGTACGGTCGCTGCTCTCCGGGATACCGTCCGGATCGTATTGGCATAAACCACCACCTGTTCCCACATAGACAGATCCTATTCCGTCATAAGCCAACGATAGGATAGCGTTGGACGGCATGGTCGAGTTATCCATCGAGTAATGGGCAATAATAGCCGTAACGGACGGATTAACTACATACACGCCGGAGAGGTTCGTGCCTATCCATATATTGCCCTCTCGGTCTTGACAGAACACGGAGACAGTTTGCTCACTAAGAGGATACTCACCGTTCTCGTCCATGAGCTCGGGACGGATGATCAGATCCGATTGTGTGAAATCTGTCGTGGTGTCCACATAGGCGGCTCCTAAATCGGTAGCTAACCAGATGCGTCCTTCGCTGTCTTGGATCATGTCGGTGATCTTCTCGGGTGCGAAGGTCTTGCCGTTCTGGTCTATCCAACGGCTGCGTACTGTCGTTTGGTCGTCGGAGTTATCCCATCGTGTACCGCCGTCATTGAGCAGGCAAAGGAACGTGTTGTACCGCGCTGTACTCATCCATTTGTAGTTCGGATTGCGATGATCAATAATCAATCCTCCCGGGGTGTGAAACTGCAGCGGTGAACCATCGTTGAACACGGTCACAGCATGCCAGTTGCCCTCTGCGTCAAGACATTGCAGCTGAGACGAGAGCGCAGCATCCATCATCCAGAGGTGGTTATCCGCATCGTATGTCGCATAGTCCAGACGTGTGTATGTAGCAGGTGAATTAGGAGCGATAGCTACTAAGGTGTTACCGCTGCCTGCTATCTGGTGACTGACCAAACTATCGTTGCGAAACTCGTACAAACCGGTTCCGTAACTCGTGACAAAATAATGGTTTATATCCTGCGGGTCAACTGCCGTATTCATGAAATCCAACGTGGGCTGACCGGTTCGGCTCTGAATAGCATCAGTGGAGATATTCGTCCATTGTTCGCCGTCATAGCGCATGACGATACCGGGATTGTTGTTTTGTGCAGACCATCGTCCTCCGGGAACTACCCATACTGTGCCGTTCTTAGCATTCAGACGGTAAGGCGTGTTCACTAATGGTCCCTGCGGTTTATAGGCGTTACGCTCGGTTGCTGTGATACGCACGATACCTTCTGCACCGCCTGCATACCAGTTAGCGCCTCCGTCTTGGTAATACTTGCCTTTAAAGGGATCCGGAGTGATACGATCGGTTCGGGGTTCACGTTTCCAATAGGTATAATCGACGATATTGTCCCTCAGCGAAGCGCAGAACAGACTGTCCTCCGTGAATGCGTAGATACTATCCTGCGTCAGCAACACATCTTCCACAGCTGTCTCCTCGCCTCCCGGACGAAGCCAGTAGCTGTCCACTAACTTATGCGCTCTCAGATCTAAGGTCTGTACGCCGTAGTGGGTAGAGAGATAGGCTATATGACCGGCGAAGGTGATGTTATGTATCGTCTTGCGCTGCGTCATATCCTTATCGTACAACTCGCCGATATACCGTACGCCGTCCGAACTGAGGATGTCGATCTTGCCGGTTCCGTAACCGATGATCAGTTGTTCGCCTTCCGCGTCATAACCAATACAGGTGATATCCGTTCCATGCAGACCGGACTGACGGTTGTAGAGCTTCAGCTGTTCACTCATCTTGTCCACGCTATACAGACTACCGTCCGAAACGGCATAAACGCGATCTTGTGACATAGCTATCTGTGTCACGTTATTGTATGCGAAATGGGAGATCCATTTCTCTGCTGCACTGTTGCTGATCATCAACCAAGCCAGTAGTGCGGTGAATATAGTTCGATTTGTTCTCATGCTATCTCATGTAGTGTTTGTACCAACGCTTCCATAGCGCGGGCACGGTGACTGATGCTGTTCTTCACTTCGATGGGTAACTCGGCAAACGTGTGCTCGTACCCTTCGGGGATAAACAATGGGTCGTATCCAAAACCGCCTTGACCACGTTCCTCTGTGGCAATCTGTCCGCGGACAACACCTTTCACCTGAAGGTCTGAATGCTGCAATCTGTCCTCTGACTTCTTCATAATCAGCGTCACAACGGTCTTGAATTGTGCGCCTCGGTTCGTTTTGCCCGCTAATTCACGTAAGGCTTTCGCTCTATTAGCCGCAAAAATCTCCTTCTCACCCAAATCCTTTTTCCTTTCTCCTTCTTCCTTTCCCCTTTCTAAGTACCATCTTGCGGTATAGACTCCCGGACGACCGTCCAGCGCATCGATCTCCAGACCCGTGTCATCGGCAAAAACACCGTCTATGTCCATTGTCCTTTGTCCATTGTCCATTGTCCCTTTTACATATTCCCACACCGTCTCTGCCTTGATTCGGCTGTTCTCCTCAAGGGTCGCACCGTTCTCCTCAATCTCCTGCTCAAAACCGATCTCGCGGAGACTGAGAACCTCGATGCCACTTGGCATAATCGCGCGCACCTCGTCTAATTTGTGCGCATTATTGGATGCAAATACAAGTCTCATATTCTAAAATTTGCGCAAAGATACGAAAAACTTTGCATATATGCAAAAAATATTGAATTTTTACTGCATATTTATAAAAAATCCCGCTATACTCACGTACGGCGGGACCCCAAATACTTACAATTACATGAAAAAACCTCTACAGGCATACTATCGCTCAGATGCGATAGTTTTTATTTATCTTGCGATAAATATCTTTGTATATAGTGCGCAAAAAAGCGTGAACTTTCGTTCGCACCATTTGATTGTCTGAGGTCTTCGACTACCTATCACTCAAATTTAACGCACTGAAAACTCACGCTGCATTCGTGAGCGTGCATAAACCTACTGAGTGATTTTACGATCTGCTGAAAGGTCGAAGTTCCAGACAATCATGTATGGCTTAGTACGCTTTTTTGTTGAATTTCTCAATTCAGCATGCAAAAGTACTACTTTTTTTTGATATATGCAAATAAATCCGCAGAAAAATTCGTTTTTTCTTTTTTCTGAACCATTAACGGCTTTTTTTTTAAGGAATTTTGATCAATCATTGACCAAAACCTATATATAACAAAGAAGGTTGTCTCCCGACAACCCAATCTTTTTACTTAACCTTAAATCTAATACCATGAAAAACACGATGCAAAAGTACTGCTTTTTGGCGATATGACCAAATATTTTTCAAAAAAAATGTTATAAAACATATTTTTGTAAACTCTACATTACAAAAAAGGCTGCTCTTTTAAGATAAGCAACCTTTTTATGAATAAATTAACAATTTAACGGTTTAACGGTTTAACGGCAATCACGGATTGCCCAGCAGATCCGGTCTTCTTTCTTTGGTGTGCGCCAAGGATTGCTCGTATTGCCATTCTTCTATTTTTGCCTGATGACCGCTCAGCAGTATCTCCGGCACTTTCCAACCTTTGTACTCTGCCGGACGGGTATATACGCCCGCTTCTAACAGTCCGTCCTGAAACGAATCGTTCAAAGCGCTCTCTACATCGCCTAATGCGCCCGGTAAGAGACGTACTATCGCATCCGTCATCATCGCCGCAGGCATCTCACCGCCCGTCAGCACAAAATCCCCGATGCTATACTCGCGCGTAATAAGATGATCGCGCACGCGTTGGTCCACACCTTTGTAGTGTCCGCAAAGGATGATGATGTTCTCTTTGAGGGAGAGACTGTTAGCTGCTTTCTGGTCAAAACGTTCGCCGTCCGGTGCCGTGAAGATGATCTCGTCATACTCCCTTTCGGATTTCAGATGCGTGATCAGACGGTCAATAGGCTCTACCTGAAGCACCATTCCTGCTCCGAAACCAAAGGCGTAGTCATCCACCTTACGGTGTTTGTCCAACGTCCAATCCCGTAGATTATGCACGTATATCTCACAAAGACCCTTCGTCTTTGCGCGCTGTATGATGGAGTGGTTCAACGGTGACTCCAGCAACTCCGGACAACATGTGATAATATCGATACGCATAGTTAATTCTCAATTTTGCTGCAAAGATAAGCTTTTTTTTGCATATGTGCAAATAAAAAGCGAAAAATCGCCCGATTAGAGCGATTTTTCCTTGATGGTTTGAACCCTTTGGGTTTTGTTTGAGCAGCAGAGCTGCTTGGTTTGAGCCCTGCGGGCTTGTTTGGAAGTTTGAGCCTTCGGCTTTGTTTGAGGGTTTGAACGCGCAGCCAAACAAGGACGTAGTCCCAAACAAACGAAGTCAAACAGGGACGTAGTCCCAAACAAGCGAAGCCAAACTGGGGCTCTGCCCCAAACCGGCGTTAGCCGTTGTGCTCGGCGTCATACGCCTCTTTCTCGAGTTTCCAAAGGAAGGCACGCATGGTCTTTTTGCCGTTCGGGGCGTCTTTCTGAGCTGCGAAAGCTGCTTGGTCGGCACTGATCTTCATCAGGTCTTTCGAACGAGCTGATACTGCTGCTGCGACAGCCGAGAAACGGTTACGGATACGAGTCTCCTCAGTAGTTACAGGAGTCGAACGGGAGATCGAGTTCAGACCGCGGAGGTACAGACGAGAGCAGTTCGGGTTCTGGGTCGGGGCTACACGGTGAGTAGCGAGAACCATCTTCTGG
>ONMU01000015.1 GCA_900319035.1 uncultured Bacteroidales bacterium | reverse complement strand
CCTTCCAATCCCTAACGCGGGATTAGCTTATTCCTCGAACTGCTGACGATGCTTCATGATCGTCGGCAAGTTCTTGGATGCCCACGCTGTCAATTCTTGCACGATGGGTACCAGTTCCTTGCCCATCGGTGTGAGACTGTACTCCACACGAGGAGGAATCTCCGGATAAACTTTGCGGACGATGAGGTCATCCGCTTCGAGCGTGCGCAACGTACTACTTAATACGCGCGTGCTGATATCCGGAATGACGCGATGCAGTTCATTGAAACGGATCGTGCCGTGCTCATTGATATCCAACAGCACAAGGAATCCCCATTTGTTACCAAACCGTGCGATGACATTTCGCACCGGGCACATCTCAAACATTGAGTTCTTGTTGTCTTTCTTTTGCATAATATATTTTCGTTTGCGAGTGCAAAGGTACTATAAAATACTGATATACGCAATAGTTTCAAAAAAAAAGTAAGTTTTTTATAAAAATTTATTTTCATAATGTGCTGTATTTGCAAAAATAGACAAAAAGGTTACTATGTCACCTATTTGTAACCTCTTGCACATGTCGAAAAAATGTAGTACCTTTGCACTCGATTTTGAAACACAAACACAAAAATTATACGATTATGAAACAGATTGAGACGATTAAGAGCGGCAAAAATTTTACCGCCGTAACAGCAGGTTCTTTTGCTGAGATTATTGAACACGAACTACCGATGGGTCCCGATTTCACCCTCAAAGGCAAAGTCTTTTTAGGCCAGGCTTTGGGTGCTACCGGAGCAGAGCTGTCTTACCAGACACTTGTTCCAGGACAAGATAGCGGTTTCCTGCACACGCACAAGACGCACGAAGAACTCTATTTCATCCTTCGTGGCGAAGGTACATACCAAGTGGACGGCGAGCTCTTCCCCGTTAAGGAAGGTGCCGTGGTACGTGTTGCACCGGATGGCAAACGCGCGCTGAAGAATACAGGCAAAGAAAACCTGACGATGCTTTGTATCCAGTACAAAGCGAATGCGTTCACCGATGCAGACAGCCCCATGACGGATGGTAATATCCTGAATGAGCCGCTGAAATGGTAATTGAACTTGTCGTGATTATCAAAAGAATAATATGAGTGAAATACTTATTTCCGAGAAGCAAGTGCAGAGTGTGATGACCAAATCGTCACTGCCCGTGGGCGGTTACTCGGTGAACCCGTATGTGGGGTGTACACACGCTTGCAAATATTGCTATGCTTCGTTCATGAAACGCTTTACTGGACATACAGAGCCGTGGGGGACGTTTCTGGATGTGAAGAACTGGGAACCTATAAAAGACCCTCACAAATTCGATGGGCAACGTATTGTAATCGGCTCAGTGACAGACGGCTACAATCCGCAAGAAGAGCACTACCGTCGCACACGCCGGCTATTAGAGGAGTTGCAGGGCGCACAGGCGGAGATTCTTGTCACTACCAAATCTGATCTCGTGCTGCGCGATTTGGATGTACTGAGTACATTCCCAAAAGTAACCGTATCATGGTCAATCAACACGCTCGACGAGCAGTTCAAAAATGATATGGATGAAGCAGTCAGTATTGAGCGTCGGCTAGCTGCTATGAAGCAGGTCTACGACAAAGGTATCCGCACTGTATGTTTTATCTCGCCTATCTTCCCTGGTATAACAGATGTTTGGAGTATCATGGAGAGGGTGCGCGAACAGTGCGACCTCATTTGGCTGGAGAACCTGAATCTGCGCGGACAATTCAAACCCGTAATCATGCGTTACATTGCAGAAAAATATCCGCATCTTATGCCACTGTACGATGAAATTTACAACAAAGGCAAACGCAATTGGTGGCATCGTCTGGAGGAAGACGTGCAACGCTTTGCTACCGAGCATGAAATGCCGTATTTACGCAATGATCTGCCATATGGGCGAGCCGAAAAAGGAAAGCCGATACTGGTCAATTACCTTTATCATGAGGAGATCCGGTTAAATAACAATAAATAGCAAAAAATTGCAACTGTTGCCAAGCTAAAGGCACTTCCTTTACATTGTGCTTGCAGCAGAAGTATGAATATACACAGGCAGACATCTATTGTATAAACGCTGTTTATGTAAGTATGTAGAGACTGCTGACTCGTGAAGAGCCGGCAGTTTTCATTTACACTTACCTACGGTCTCACCTAATCACGTGAGCACGTGGTAACGATTTCTTTCTTCTTTTTCCCGGCATCTGATGCCGGCTGTTTCTCGCGTTCCTGCATCGTGCATTGATGCGCGCTCAGGATTACGTCCATGACGCGGAGCATCAGCTCCGCCCTCTTCATCGTCCATTGTGTCGGATATCATCCGACTATTTTCACAGAAAATCCCATTTTCATTACTTTTCTGTTCACCAAAATTTGCATATATCAAAAAAAATGCGTACCTTTGCACTCGATTTCAAAAGTGTTCTTTTTCCCGTTTGGAGCAACCGCTTGTGGCTGTACATTCCAATGTCCTACAACAGACCACTCCGCCCCGAAACTGCCTCGACCTAAAATCGAGGTTTTATAAGGGTTAAAAGCATCAAAAAGCGCGTGATTAGCGCGTGATAACCGGGTGGTTACCGCGTCATTAGCCTGTTATTCCTATTACGTGAAGGGAGAATGAGCCCAAAAACCATCCGCCAAGTTTGGCGGATTAACTCTTTTAATTAACCACAAAAATCATGCCATTCTATGACAAAAGTTAAGTTACATGCACCCGTGGCAGAAATGCACGGAGAATTTGAGAAAAATAGCGGAATTATCATGCGCCAAAAGAAGTATCGCGCACCCAACGGCGCGGTCCTCAAAGTCGGTGTGCAGGAGTCTTACAAAATTGCTCATCCGCGCGATTTCGATAGAACGCCCGCTCAAGGTGCCGAACTCGCCAATATGCGCTCTTTCGGAGAAGTCAGCCGGATGACAACCGAAATCATCCGTTCCGAGCGCTATACCGCCGAAGAACTCGCCGCGATGACACCCGAAGAGTGCGCACACGTAGCCGAACTCCGCCTCCGGCTAGAGAACTATCGTACACGTTTCTATGCCCAGTTCAAGAACCCCGACCCGGAAGCGCCTTTCGAGAAAAAACTGCGTCCCGGAGCATCCAAACTCTATCGAAAGCAGTACGCTAAACTCGACACCTTCATCCAAGCCCTCCTTCGCCAAAAAACAGCAATAAACAACTAAAAATCCCTCAAACCCTTGCACATGTGGAATTTTTTTTGTAATTTTGCACCGAGATTACTTTAGTAACCATGAAACGATTTATTTTTTCTGTTGTAGCGAGCTTCGTTTTGGGTATGACGTGTTATGCCGAAATACCCGGTTTTACCAACCCCATCTTGCCATACGACTACTCGGATCCGGATGTCATCCGTGTGGGAGAGACTTATCTAATGACCTCTTCATCATTCAATAATGTGCCGGGGTTACAGATTCTGGCATCGAGAGATTTGGTGCATTGGGAGATAGTGGATGCCGCTATTCGGTATCGTCTGCCGGGGTATGAGGACGGCGATGAGGTGTCCGGCAATTTCGTCTGGGCTCCCGCTATCCGTGAGCATGACGGTCGGTTGTGGATCTACTACGGCGACCCCGACAGAGGCATCTACTGCATCCGCAGTAAAGGACAAGGGGAACATGTACAAAGTACAAAGGAGTTGCATTTTCCATTGGAATGGGAAGAACCGGTGTTGGTGATGCCGGCGAAAGGTTATATAGACCCCTGCCCGCTTTGGGACGAAGATGGGCGCGTGTGGTTGAGTCATGGCGTGGCTGGAAGCCGGTTCGGGCTCAAATCAGTACTGATGATGGCGGAACTGACACCCGATGGTTTGGCGGTCAAAACACCCAGCCGTATTATCTTTGACGGCCACGAAGAGCACCCGACCAGCGAAGGAACCAAACTTTACAAACGCAACGGTTACTACTATCTTATGCACCCTGCCGGAGGTGTCAAAACAGGCTGGCAGGTAGTCCAACGCAGCAAGCATATCTATGGTCCGTACGAACTCAAAGTGACGCTTGCACAAGGCAAAACGGCTATCAATGGACCTCACCAAGGGGCATGGGTGGACACACCGGAAGGCGAACATTTCTTCCTTCATTTCCAAGACATAGGAACCGCCGGTCGCATCGTTCATATGCAACCCGTTCAGTGGGTGGACGATTGGCCAATAATGGGAAAGGATGGTGAACCCGTTTTGAAGTACAAAGGGAGCCAAGTGGGCAGTACAAAAGTACAACAGAACCCTTCTTATTCTAATTTTGCGCGGCGAGATGAGTTTGATAGTACCGAATTGGCGCTCGATTGGCAATGGTCGGGTGGGAGAGTTGAACCGCGGTGGTTCTTCTGCGATGCACAGGGTAGCAAGTTACGCCTGTATAGCACGCCCCGCGAAGCCAATGAATGGATGCCGAATATGCTGCTCAAGAAGATTCCTGCCGTGGCTTTTACGGCTACTGCACGCGTGCGATTTATGCCGAATAAAAACAAGAAAATGCTCGGAGCAGAGCAAGCAGGTATGATTGTCACAGGCCGCGAAGCATCTTTCCGTCTTGACGTGCCGGTTTACGACGAGTGGTGCCTGCTGAAACTGGAGATGGACGAGCGTCAAAAGGGCCAGTTTTATGTACAAAGAGAAAAAGGGCGATGGACAAAGGTCGGTGAGCCGTTTCAGGCCGTTCCCGGGCATTGGATAGGTGTGCAAGTGGGGCTTTTCTGTACGCGTGACGGTCGTAAATTTAATGATGCAGGATGGCTTGACGTGGACTGGTTTGAAATCAATCTGAAATAATCAATAAGCAAACACCATGATTCTATTAGGTTTCGATATAGGCAGCTCGTCTGTTAAAGCTTCGCTGGTAGAGGCGGAGAGTGGGCAATGTATCGCATCGGCTTTTTACCCCAAACAGGAAGCGCCTATTATCTCACACCAAGCAGGTTGGGCGGAGCAGGATCCCGCTCAATGGTGGGAGTATGCGCAAGCGGCTTTCAAAGAGGCTGTCTCCAAATCTCAAATGTCCATACGGCGAAGCAGATCGTTCGACCGGAGGAAGATAAGAAATCTCAAATGTCAAATTTCCAATGACATCGCCGCCATCGGCATCAGTTATCAGATGCACGGCTTGGTGTGTGTTGATAAGGACCAGAACGTGCTTCGTCCCGCTATCATTTGGTGTGACAGCCGTGCTGTTCCTTATGGTGAGGAGGCTTATCGCGCCTTGGGAGCGGAATATTGCCAGGAGCACTATCTCAACTCGCCGGGCAATTTCACAGCCGCCAAGCTGGCTTGGGTCAAGCAAAACGAACCGGAACTCTATGCCCGCATCGACAAAATCATGCTGCCGGGCGATTATATCGCCATGCGCCTCACCGGCGATGCGGTAACGACCATGAGCGGTCTGAGCGAAGGAATCCTTTGGGATTTCAAAGAAGGAACGCCCGCGTACGCGTTATTGGAGCACTACGGCATCGATCCCTCCTTGCTTTGCGAAACCAAACCGACTTTCGGTATTCAGGGAACGGTGACCAAAGAAGCGGCGGAACTCTTAGGCATTCCTGCCGGTATTCCGGTTTCCTATCGTGCCGGTGATCAGCCGAACAACGCCCTCTCTTTAGGCGTTCTGCACGCAGGAGAGATTGCTTCTACTGCCGGCACTTCGGGAGTCGTCTATGGCGTCATCGACCAAGTGGCTTTCGACCCGCAGTCTCGTGTCAATCCCTTTGCACACGTCAATTATACGCCCGCAAATCCCCGTTTAGGCGTCTTGTTGTGCATCAACGGAACAGGTATTCTCAATTCTTGGATGCATCATCAGTTAGCGCCGGATCTCAGTTATCCGCAGATGAACGAAGAGGCAGCCAAAGCGCCTATCGGTAGCGCCGGACTGAGTATCTTGCCGTTTGGTAACGGCGCTGAGCGCATGCTCTGCAACGCCGAACGCGGCTGTTCTATCCATGGGCTCAGTTTCACCCAGCACAGCCGTGCACACATGCTTCGTGCGGCGCAGGAGGGAATCGTCTTCTCGTTCATGTACGGCATCGAGATTATGCAGCAGATGGGACTTAACATCTCCACCATCCATGCCGGTAACGCGAATATGTTCCTTTCGCCGATCTTCCGCGAGACCCTTGCCGGTGTCAGCGGTGCAACAATCCTGCTCCACGACACGGATGGAGCTGCCGGAGCTGCCAAAGGCGCCGGAATAGGAGCCGGTATTTACCAAACACCCGAAGAGGCTTTCAGCACACTCCAAACCCTCGCTACCATCCGTCCTGCACACGAGGACGAATACCGCGAAGCCTACAACCGTTGGAAAGCTTTGTTATAAATGAGGAAATGTATAAATGAATAAATATTTAAATATTATGGCAAGAGAGTATTTCCCTGAGATCGGAAAGATCCCATTTGAAGGCCCGGAGTCCAAGAACCCGATGGCGTTTCACTACTATGACGCTGAGCGCGTAGTAGCCGGTAAAACAATGAAAGAGTGGATGCGTTTCGCTATGGCATGGTGGCACACCCTCTGCGCAGAAGGCGGCGACCAGTTCGGACCCGGCACGAAGAAATTCCCGTGGAACGAAGGCGCAAACGCCTTGGAGATTGCTAAGCACAAAGCCGATGCAGGCTTTGAAATCATGCAGAAATTAGGCATCCCTTATTTCTGCTTTCATGACGTGGACCTCATCGCCGAAGGCACTTCGGTAGAGGAATACGAAGCAAACTTAGCCGCTATCACCGACTACCTCAAGCAGAAAATGGACGATACAGGTATCAAACTGCTGTGGTCCACGGCAAACGTGTTCAGTAATCCCCGTTATATGAACGGCGCCAGCACGAACCCCGATTTTGATGTAGTAGCGCGTGCTATCGTGCAGATCAAGAACGCCATCGACGCAGGCATCAAACTGGGCGCAGAGAACTATGTCTTCTGGGGTGGACGCGAGGGCTATATGTCGCTCCTCAATACCGACCAACGCCGCGAGAAAGAGCACATGGCTACTATGCTCCGCATGGCTCGTGATTATGCGCGCGCCAAAGGATTCAAAGGTACGTTCCTTATTGAGCCGAAGCCATGCGAGCCGTCTAAACACCAGTACGATGTCGATACCGAGACCGTCATCGGTTTCCTCAAAGCTCATGGACTCGACAAGGATTTCAAAGTCAATATCGAGGTCAACCACGCTACGCTCGCAGGGCATACCTTCGAGCACGAACTGGCTTGCGCCGTTGATGCCGGCATGCTCGGTTCGATCGACGCCAACCGCGGTGACGCCCAGAACGGATGGGATACCGACCAGTTCCCTATTGATAACTTCGAACTCACCCAGGCTTTCATGCAGATCGTCCGCAACGGCGGTTTCGGAACAGGCGGTACGAACTTCGACGCCAAGACACGCCGTAACTCCACCGACTTGGAGGACATCTTCATCGCCCATATCAGCGGCATGGACGCTTGCGCACGTGCGCTACTCAACGCCATCGAGATCCTCGAGAAGAGCCCGATTCCGGCTATGCTCAAAGACCGTTATGCCTCCTTTGACAGCGGTCTCGGCAAGGACTTCGAGGAGGGCAAACTGACCTTCGAACAGGTCTATGAGTACGGCAAGCAGGTCGGAGAACCCAAACAGACCAGCGGCAAACAGGAGCTCTACGAAACCATCGTTGCCCTCTACGCCAAATGAGAAAATGAGTAAATGCGTAAATACGTCAATGAATAAATACAAATTGAATCTGTTTTTTATCGTCCTCGTGGCGGTAATCGGAGGACTGCTGTTCGGTTACGACACAGCAGTCATCTCCGGCGCAGAGAAGGGACTTGAACACTTCTTTGACAGCGCGCAGGACTTTAACTACTCCGATTTCTGGCATGGCTTCACCTCCAGTAGTGCGCTTATCGGCTGCATCATCGGCGCGTTTCTTTCCGGCGTGCTCTCTTCGCGTCTCGGACGTAAGCGTACGCTCTTCATCGCCGGTGTGCTGTTCTTCATCTCTGCCTTGGGTTCCTATGCGCCGGAGAGCGGAATACTGCCGCATAGCGTGCCTACCAAGACCTTGCTGATCGTCTTTAACCTCTACCGCATATTAGGCGGAATAGGTGTGGGTTTGGCTTCCGCCATCTGCCCGATGTACATTGCCGAGATTGCCCCGGCGGACAAACGTGGCGCACTCGTCTCATGGAACCAGTTCGCCATCATCTTCGGTCAGTTGGTAGTCTATTTCGTCAATTACCTCATCGTACGGTCGCATGTCAATGACCCTGCTATTCTGGAATGGACGCAACATATAGGCTGGCGCGCGATGTTCGGCAGCGAGTGTGTACCGGCAGCCGCCTTCGCTTTGCTCATCCTGCTTGTACCTGAGAGCCCGCGTTACTTGGCGCTCAAAGGGGACGACAAGAAAGCCATCGACGTGCTCTCCAAACTGCACCCCGAGGAGCACGCGCGTATCATCGTTCGTGAGATACACGAGACGGCCATCGAGACCCGCGAACCGCTCTTTGCCTTCGGCTGGATGGTGATCTTCGTGGGAATCATGCTCTCGGTCTTCCAGCAGATAGTGGGCATCAACGCGGTGCTCTATTTCGCACCCCGTATCTTCGAATCGATGGGTGTCGCTAACCCGATGGTTTTTACGGTCATTATGGGTATCGTGAATATCGGCTTCACGCTCTTGGCCATCTTCACTGTGGAGAAACTCGGTCGCAAACCGCTGCTCATCGTCGGCTCGTTGCTGATGGCAGTAGGCGCATTCGGTGTTGCGCTAACCAATATGACCACACTCCCGGCTTGGGTGGCGGTGGCGAGCATCTTGGTCTATAGTGCTTCGTTCATGTTCAGTTGGGGTCCTATCTGTTGGGTTTATATGGCGGAACTCTTCCCGAACACGATCCGCTCGCAGGCAACAGCCATCGCCGTAGCCTTCCAATGGATCAGCAATTTCGCGGTCTCTTCTTCGTTTGTACCGCTGTATAACTACAGCCATGCCATGGTCTATATCCTGTATGGCGTGATCTGTCTCATAGCGGCGCTGTTCGTGTGGAAACTCGTGCCCGAAACGAAAGGAAAAACCCTCGAACAAATCACCACGATGTGGCGCGAATCAATGAAAGCCTGAACATGCTTTTTGTACCTTTGCGCCCGAATTATTGTACTAAAGAGAAATGAAATTGATAGACACCACAAACATGTGCTCGCATTTACAGCGGAAGTTATTCGCCGAGAACGGCGAGTACTGTGCTATCCGTGAGCAGATAGAGACAGACCCGACGCTGACGGCGGTTGTTCGCTCGCGGCAGTTGCACATCTATCGCGACGGAAAGAAAATCCTTGTGTTAGCAGGCAAAAGTGCGCCGAAGATCATTCGGGAAGATACATTAACAGAATTATTATGACACTACATGTAACACCGGAGTATATCACCTCTCTGAAGCCGAATGAGATATTTGTGTTCGGCAGTAATCTTGCGGGCATGCATGGCGGCGGAGCAGCACACATCGCGCACAAACTCTTTGGAGCAGAGTGGGGCGTGGGCGTTGGTCCGACAGGGCAATGTTACGCTATTCCGACCATGCAAGGCGGCGTGGAGACCATCCGTCCGTATGTGGATGAGTTTATTGAGTACGCGAAGCAACATCCGGAACAGCTGTTCCGCGTGACGCGCATCGGTTGTGGTATAGCCGGTTTTACGAACGAAGAGATAGCTCCGCTTTTCAAAGCCGCCGTGGCAATGGAGAATGTCTCGCTGCCGAATGGCTGGAGAGAGATTAATGAATAACTTTGTTATGACTTACGACGAGTACATAGCGCAACAACAGCAAGCGATTGATGAGGAACAGCCGGATGATAGTTGCTTCCTCGAATATCAGCCCGAAGGGCAGTTCGTGCGAGGACATTAAAAAAATTTTGATTTACAAAAAAACGACCCCCCCCAATGGAGTCGTTTTTTTGTGGTGCCAACGGGAATCGAACCAGTGACACAAGGATTTTCAGTCCTTTGCTCTACCAACTGAGCTATGGCACCCAGAGCGGTCTCCCGTTAAACGGGAGAAGCGGCCTCTGCCCAAAAGGGCTTCACACACGCTTTATCGCTTATTGGCCTCCGCCGGAAGGGGCATAAAAAATGCTCTTCGAACGAAAGCGGGTGCAAAAGTACTGCTTTTTTTTGACATGACCAAATTTTTTTGCATTTTTTTTCAAAAAACTTGCATTTTTGGTGTATTTTTTGTAATTTTGCGCCAAATTTGTGCGAATTATGATATTAAAAGTGATTGCTTATGCCCGAAATGGGCACACAGACAAGTTCGGAATTCCGAGACAGAGCAGGGAGGAAAGTCCCATCTTGACACGTATCGTTTTTGAGCCGGAATATAACGTGCCGGAGGCTTTACGCGGAATAGAAGGGTATAGCCATTTGTGGCTGATTTGGGGCTTCTCCGAAGTGGATTCGTGGTCCCCTACGGTTAGACCACCGCGATTGGGCGGGAATAAACGGATGGGCGTTTTTGCTACGCGGAGTCCTTTTCGCCCGAACCCGATCGGGTTATCCAGCGTGCGGTTGGTGCGCGTTGGACAGGGAGAGCTGGCTGTCAGCGGAGCGGATGTGTTGGACGGGACGCCGATATATGATATCAAGCCGTATTTGAGTTTTAGCGACAGTCATCCCGATGCGCAAAACGGGTTCGCTGAAGAGCATAAAAATGACCGTTTGGAGGTCGATTGGGGACTCATCTCTCGTAAATGTCTCGATAATGGATCGATATTGCCTCGAGAATGGCTCGATGATGTCGAGGAAAAATGGGTGCGAGATGTGGAATATATCCTCTCTCAAGATCCCCGTCCGGCTTACCAAGATGATCCGGAAAGGGAGTACAAAATGGATTATGACGGATATACTGTCACTTTTTCGGTAAATAAGCAAGTAGTAGTGGTAAAAAAAATAGAAAAGCAAAAGTAGTAGTGAAAAAAGAGGAATTTGCAAGTAGTAGTGGTAAAAAAGATAGAAAAAACGTAAAAATAGCATTTTTTATCAAAAAAATGGTTCACGCGCTTGCATATATGCGAAAAAAGTTGTAAATTTGCAGCCAATTTAAAATGATAGCCATGAAAAAATCTATTCTGACATCTCTCATTATTGTTTTGCTCGCGAGTGCGGGCGTTGTTTGCGCGTCTAATGTGGGCGTTCCGGCGGAATGCGAAGACGTCATGTTACAGGCGTTCTATTGGGATAGCTACAAGACCAAAACGAGTACGGATAGCAAGTTCGGTCGTACGAAATGGATTGATCTGCTCAAGGATACCGCAGCCATCAATGCGAATTTTGATGTGGTTTGGTTTCCGCCGAGTGCGGGTCCGACCGGTTGCGGCGTGGGTTATTCGGCAAGGCAGTATAGTAACCAAGAGAGCGATTGGGGAACCAAAACGGCATTGAACAACCTGATTACGGCATTGCATAAAGGCAACACGAAAGTGCTGGCGGATGTGGTGTTGAACCATCGCGGTAATCTGTCGAGTTGGTGTAATTTCTTTACCGATTATTTTGGAAGTTATGGTACGTTTACTTTGACGCAGAAAGAGATCTGCCGTAATGACGAGTGTTTTACGGATGCGAAATCGTCGTGTTACGGAGCATCTACGTCGGAGCGTGGAGCGAACGATACCGGAAATAATTTCGATGGAGCGCGTGACTTGGATCACACGAGCGAGGTTGTGCAGAACTGGTCGAAGGCTTATACACAATGGTTGCTGAACACGATGAAGTATGACGGATTTAGGTACGACATGACCTTGGGTTTCCACGGTCGGTATCTGAAGATGTACAACGAGGCGGCACAACCGTATATGTCGGTTTCGGAGTTGTGGGAGAGTATAAGCCGTCAGAAACAACATCTGCAGGAGTGTGACTCGAACACGATGATCTTTGATTTTCAGGCGAAATACTCGATGAAAGGTATTGTGACCGGTTCGTACGGCAAACTGAATGCAAACAAGACGTTTGAGGGTCTGCGTAAGCATGGTTTGGAGCGTTATTCGGTGACGTTCATCGACAACCACGATACGTTTGACCGAGGTGACGCTTATGGAAAAAACCAGTTTACTCCGAGTACGGATTTGTCCACAGCTACGAATAAAGATTTTGTGTTGCAGGCAAGTGCGTATATGCTGATGATGCCGGGTGTGCCGTGTGTGTTCTATCCGCATTGGGCAAGTTACAAGGACGAGATCAATGAGTTGATAGCCGTTCGCAAACAGGCAGGAATCCACAGTCAGTCGCAAGTGTTGGCAGAGGAAAGTGGTCAGTATAAGTACCATGCTACGATCCAAGGTCATCGCGGAAAAGTGATTGTGCGTGTGGGCAAATATCGCAGTACGACACTGCCGGAGGGATATGAAGTAGCGGTAGAAGGCGGCGATAGAGGCGCTTATACCGTGTATATTCAGATGGAGAAGGGAATAGAAACCTCCTCCCTGACCCTCCCCTCATCAAGGGAGGAAAAGAAGTTCCTCAAGGACGGAAAACTATATTTGATGTACGAAGGACAGATGTACGATGTACAAGGGAGAAGAGTGAAATAATGAATAATGAATAATGAATAATTAAAATCTGATATATGAAAAAGACAATGTTATGGTTGCTGTTGATGTGTGCCGGGATGGCGCAAGCAGCAGGTTATGGAATCTTGGTGAACGGCACAACGTATTTTGCCGCAGAGTACCGAGGGAAAGACAGTATGACGGGTACTTATGACGAGTATCTGGCGCATGTGAAAGTGCAGAACGGCGATTATCTACAGCTGTACGATGTGGATTATGAGGCAGCTTGGGTGGTAGATCTGGACACATGGTCGGTCGCCGGTTTTACGAAGGGCACCGATCGTTATACCGCCAGCGTGACCGGATGCTATGATTTTTATATCAAGCTCAAGTACGGCGAGGATCAGTTGTATATCGGCAACGGAAGTGGATGCGGCGATGGAGAAGATATTCACGATGTCTATAAGGGAGCTGTTCCTCATCAATGTGAGGCTGTAATGATGCAGGCGTTCTACAACGAGTCGTATAATGCTACTGCTCCGGGTGTGAGTGAGTACGGCAATACCAAATGGACGACTCTGACGCCGCAGGCAGCTGAAATAGGTGCGTATTTCGATTATGTTTGGTTGCCGCCAAGTGCTAATGGAGACGGAATGGGTTATCACCCGAAGCAATACAGCAACCAGAGTTCGAACTGGGGAACGCGTGCTGAGTTGGATGCGCTGATTAGTGCGTTGCATGCTAACGGATGTAAAGTGGTAGCAGATATCGTGATTAACCACTGTACGGGTTGGACGAGTTGGTGTGATTTCCCGACGATGGATTTTGGCGAATACGGAATTTTCCATCCGGATGCAAGTTATATTTGCCAGAACGACGAGGTGAACCTGAATCCCGAGGCAGGCGATTGTTATGGAGCAGCTACGGGTAATATGGATGATGGTGAGAACTGGGATGGCGCGCGTGACTGGGCGCATGATAATGTATATGTGCAGGAGATGTTTATCGCTTACCTGAAATGGATGCGTAATGTGATGCACTATGACGGTTTCCGTTACGACAAAGGCGACGGTTTCAATAACTGGCATCACTGGCATTATAACTCCGAGGCAAAACCCGAGATCGCCTTCATGGAGTGCTATAAGGGTACGGACCAGATTTGGGAGCGTATACAAGGAGCGCAATATGACTTGCTGGCACTGGATTTTGACCTCAAATGGCATGTATTCAACTCGATAGCCGGTTGGGACTATAGTCGCGGTCGCGGTGATTGTATCATGAGTCGCGGTAACGGCCGTCATTCGGTAACGTTCATCGAGAGCCATGACTGGTTCTTGAGACCGGATAACGAGAATGAGTTTGGTGGTCGCGGTAACTCGATGACTCCTGCTCTGAAGGCTCGTTTGATGCAGGCGAATGCGTTCCTGCTGTCGATGCCGGGTGTGCCGTGTGTGTTCTATCCGCATTGGAAGAAATACAAAGCCGATCTGAAGCCGATGATCTTAGCTCGTAAATGGGCAGGCGTTCATAGTGAGAGTGAGGTGAAAGATGAGTACTCAACGGCTACGGGTTATCAGGCAACGGTTGTTGGTAAACACGGATGGTTGATCCTGTGTCTGGGCGATAAGACCGGTCAGACGTTCCAAGGGTTCACCTTGGCAGCCAGCAACTATAGCACCCAAGAGGGACATAACGAGAGTTTTGAGATCTGGGTGTTGAGCGATCAGCCGAGACCGACGGGTATTGAGGAGGCGAAAGGCGAAGGGTTAAAGGCGAAAGGACATAAGTTCCTCAAGGACGGAAAACTGTTGATCCGTATGGGTGAGAATGTATATGACGCCTTCGGAAGAAGAGTGAAATAATGAATAATAAATGATTAACATCTAATATATGAAGAAAGTTTTTTTGATGATGGCGGCCATGATGGTCAGTGTGTTGCTGCAAGCCGCCAATTATGGAATTTTGGTGAACGGCAAGATGTATTTTGCTGCTACGTATGAAGGACCGGATCCTTTTGGAGAGGGTTTTGAGCAGTATTTGTCTCATGTTCAGATTGCTAATGGCGATAAAGTTCAGTTGTATGATGCAGAGAACAAAGCCGCATGGGCTGTGGATCTGAATACGTCTTCGGTAACCGGCTTTACGCGTAACGGCGATCATTATGATGCAAAGGTCAGCGGCTGCTATGATTTCTATATCAAGCTCAAGTATGAGGCTGATCAGTTGTATATCGGTCCGGGTTCTAATTGCGGCGAAGGTCAGGACATCAGCGGTGACACACCTATTGATCCGGGTTATAGCGGCTCCGCTCCGGCACAATGTCCGGATGTGATGCTACAGGCGTTCTACTGGGATAGCTACGATGCTACCAAATCGACAACCAAATATGGTCGTACCAAATGGATTGATCATATCAATGGTACGAATGGTTCGAATGCCGTAGAGATGGGACAATGGTTCGATATGATTTGGTTGCCACAATTGAGCAAATCGACGGGCGGAATGGGTTATCTGCCGACCAACTACAGTAATTTGGACAGTGATTTAGGAACGAAGCGTAAGTTGGAAGAACTCGTAGGTATATTCCATCAGAACGGAGCACGTGTGATTGCCGATATTGTGATCAATCACGCGGTAGCGGGTCAAGGCTGGTGTAATTATAACCAGACGTACAATTTTGGAGAGTACGGTTCTTTCAAACCGGATGGTTCGTATATCTGCAACACGGACGAGATGAATTATGATTCCAAGGCCGGTTCGTGTAAGGGTTATGCGACCGGTGGAGCTGATGACGGTTACGGCGACGAGGCGAACTATCCTGATGGTCGTGATTGGGATCACACCAATTCGAATGTGCAGGCGATGTTCAAGGCATATCTGAAATGGTTGCATAATGTGATTAAGATAGACGGTGTTCGTTATGATTACTGCAAGGGTTATCATAACTCGCATATCAATGATTACAACCGTGCAGCGCAGACTTATTTCTCAGTTATGGAGTACTGGGACGGTAATGTAAACACGCTCCAGAGCCGTCTGGCAGACGCTGGTTGGAACACCACGACTTTTGACTTTGCTACCAAATATACGGCATTTAATGATGGTATTGCTTCGGAAAACTACTACAAACTGCAGGGAGCAGGTCTGCCGGGAGCAGGTAAGAGCCGTTATGCGGTAACGTTCGTGGATAGTCATGATAGTTTCCAGCGTGACAATAATGAATTGTGCGGCGAAGGCAACTCTATGTCGCTTTGCCGTGACAAAGTGCTGCAATGTAACGCTTATATGCTTTCGATGCCGGGTGTGCCGTGTGTCTTCTGGCCTCACTGGGTGACCTTCAAAGAAGAGATCAAGAAGATGATCAATGCTCGTTACAAAACAGGCGTTCATAGCGAGAGTAGTGTGAACGATGAAGCGGGTAATGGTTATTACAAAGCTACTATCTATGGTAAGAATGGTGAGATTCGTCTGCTCTTAGGTCCGAACTCGGGCTATAATACCACACCGCAGGGCTATACCTTGGCAGTGAAGGGAACCAACTACGGAGTATATTATAAGACCACGAGCGCGCGCGCGGATAAAGATAAGGAGCGTCAACCGATCGTGGAAGGGGTAGAGCAGCCTTCCGACTCCTCCCTAAAGGGAAGAGGAGAGAAATTCGTCAAAGATGGCCAGCTGCTGATTCGAGTGGGCGAGCAGGTCTTCGATGCAATGGGACGAAAAATACAATAAATACAAACTAACAAATAAAATTAAATTACTATGAAGAAAACATTTTTGATGATGGCGGCAATGATGGTCAGCATGTTGATGCAAGCCGCAAGTTATGGAATTTTGGTGAACGGAACTACCTATTTTGCCGGAGAACCAGCCGGTGAGTTTGAGGGTTTTCAACAGTATCTGGCACATGTGCAGGTGAAATCCGGTGATTTCTGCCAACTCTGCGATGCAGAGAACAAAGCCGTGTGGGCGGTGGATCTCAACCCTGCTTCGGTAACGGGCTTTACCCGCAATGGAAATCAGTACGAGGTGTCGACTGATGGCTGTTTTGATTTCTACATCAAGTTGAAGTACGAACAGGACGAGCTCTATATCGGTCCGGGTTCCAACTGCGGCGAGGGTGTTGATATCAGTGGTCAAGGCGGCGGTCAAGGCGGCGGAGATCCGGTAGAAGATGATGTGAACTACTATGCTATCGGTTGGATCAACGGAGCGGATCACGGAGAGGCTGCTTATGATGTTTATGAGGATGAGTACCTGTTCGAGGACGGTAAACTGATGATCGATTGCCAGATGGGTAGTTATATTGCTATCAAGGACCATATGGGCAATTTCTATTACTCCAAAACCGAAACAACGATTGCTAACGAGTCTGTGACGATGGAGTGGGCTAACGGATGGCAGGGATGCCAGAAATGGGCTATCCCTCAGGGTGTGAACTATATCATCATTCGCAGCGCGGCTTGCAAAGGACAGATTAAACTTGAGCGTGTGGATAAAGCGACTTTTGATGCGTACCACTATGGTAACAAACAAGGCGTGGAGAATGTACAAGGAGACAAGGGAAAAAGCTACAAGATGATTATTGACGGTCAGTTGCGAATCATTCGCGGTGACAAGATGTTTGATGCAACGGGAAAAGAAGTTAAATAAAGGTAAAAATGATTATCTCTCGAGATTGGACCGAGAATGGACCGATGTTGGATCGAGAACGGACCGATGAAGTCGAGGAAAATTGAATAATAAATAATTTATGCGCAAGTTGTTTTTAGGTCTGATTGGTTGTTTTGTGCTTGCATTGGGTACACAGGCAGCTAACTGGAACGATGTAAAGGATGTCACTCCTATTGAGAGACAACGCCCTGCCGGGGTAAGTAATGGTATTTACTACGGAGCGGATGGTACTTCCGTCACGCTCTGTACGTATGCTGCCAGCAAGACTCAGTCGGCTAAGCGTGTGTTCCTCTTGGGCGACATGACCGATTGGAAACTGAGTGCGGACTATCAGCTGTACAAGGATAGTAACTATTTCTGGATCACGCTGAATGGACTGACTCCCGGACAGGAGTACCGTTATCAGTATGCGGTAGAGCGTGCGGACGGTGTGAAGAAGCAGATCTCGGATCTGTATTCCGAGAAAGTGCTGCATCCGGATGACCAGTACGAGCCGAAGGCGGTAGATCCGAACTTGTTGGATTATCCGACGGGCAAAGGAGCTGACGGTTATGTGACGGTTATTCAACCGGGCAAGCCGCAATACCAGTGGTCGGATGCTACGCTCAATTTCCAGCGACCGAATAAGAACAACTTGGTGATCTATGAGTTGTGGATCTACGACTATACGACAGGTAGCAACGGCTATGGAGGATCGCTCAAGGGTCTGATGAAGCGTTTGGATTATATCCAAAACCTTGGTGTGAACGCGATCGAGTTGATGCCTATTTGTGAGTTTGACGGCAACTACAACTGGGGTTATTCGCCGAACCACTATTTTGCACCGGACAGAGCGTACGGATCGGAGGAGATGTACAAGGAGTTCATCGACGAGTGCCACAAACGCGGCATGGCGGTGATCCTCGATATGGTGTTTAACCACGCTACGGGTTTGAACCCGATGAATAAGCTTTATCCATACGGAACGGACTTGGCAAACAACCCTTGGTTTAACGTCACAGCTCCTCACTCGGATAATGTGTATGAGGATTGGAACCATGGTTTTGAGCCTGCACATGAGATGTTCATCCGTGCGTTAAAGTACTGGTTGACAGAGTATAAGGTGGACGGTTTCCGTTTGGACTTGAGTCATGGTCTTTGTTCGGACAAACCGAATACGTCTGTTGCGAACCTCAAGGACTATTACGACAAGAGTATCAAGGCTGTTTCTCCGACGGCGTATATGATCTGCGAACATTGGGGTGGTAATATGGGCACCGAGCGTCCGCAGTTGATCAGTTACGGGATGCAATGTTGGAACAACACTACGAATGCTTATTGCCAGACGGCGATGGGTTGGCTCAAGGACGGTGACGGTTTTGGTGAAGCCAACAGGGACGGTTATGTGTCCTATTGTGAGAGCCACGACGAGGAACGAATGCAGTATAAATGTAAGAAATACGGAAACGGAGATGTCAAAACCAATACCGCAGTCCGTTTGGGACGTATAGCAGAGAACGTGGCATTTAACGTACTGCTTAATGGCTCGCATATGCTATGGATGTGGGAGGAGATCGGTTATGATTTCTCAATCAACAGCGATGTGGATCATCCGGATGCTGATAACACGAACTATCGTTGCAATAAGAAACCGCGTCCGGATGCTGTCGGTCGTAACTACTTCACACAGGCTAACCGTGTAGCAGCGTTTACCAAGTGTGCTCAGGTGATCACACTTCGTACGCAACTGATGCCGGAAGTGTTTGAAGGCAATCCGACGAGTCAAAACATCAGTTCCGGTGCTAAGCTGCGTAAGATACAATGGGGTAGTAATGTGTTTGCAGCTGCTAACTTTGATGTAACGACTAATCAGGCGGTGACTTTGCCTTCGGGTACATGGTACGATTATCTGGATGGAGCTACGCAGGCATCGAGTACATATACCCTTGCTCCGGGTGAGTTGAAAGTGTTTACCGGTACACCTGTGATTGCGCCGACGTTCTCGAACATCCAGAAACGTGACCACACAGGAATTGAGTTAACTCCTTCTGAGTCCTTCTCCAAGGGACAGAAGATCTTGCGTGACGGACAGATATTGATCCTTCGTGGTGAGAAAGTGTATAACGTGCAGGGACAAGAGGTTCGTTGAGTTGTTAAACCGTTAAACAGTAAGCATTTTGTATATAGCGATTGCGGGTAATATTGGAGCAGGAAAGACCACGCTGACGAAGATGTTAGCGAAGTACTACGGATGGGAACCGCGCTTTGAGAGCGTGAGTTTCAATCCGTATTTGGAGGATTACTATACGGATATCAACCGTTGGGCGTTCTGTTTGGAGACGTATTTTCTAAAGGAGCGTTTCAAGGATATGTTGGTCGTTCAGAAAGCGAGTCACACGATCGTACAGGATCGCTCTATCTTCGAAGGCGTTTATGTGTTTGTGCGTAATAACTACGAGCGAGGCGACCTCAGTCAACGTGATTTTGAGACCTTCATGGAGTTATTCGATCTGATGAAATCGCAGATGAAAATGCCGGATATGATGATCTACTTGCGCAAATCAGTTCCGGCACTCATTGCCCAGATTCAGAAGCGCGGACGCGACTATGAGCAGTCCATGCAGATTGATTATCTGAAAGATCTGAACGACAAATACGAGGATTTTATCTTCCATAAGTACGAGGGTAGAGTGTTAGTTATCGAATCCGATGGAATGGATTTTGAGAATAACCCCGAGGACTTCCGTAAAGTCATCGATCGCGTAGATGCAGAGCTGTTTGGACTCTTTAGCGAGAATAACTGGAATCGATAAGTGACTCACCTCAAACGGAAGAGGAAGAACCAAAGAAGAACGAAAGAAGAACTAAATAAGAACTAAAGATTTTGTCGAAAAAATCAACATCTAATTATGCATATAGCAGTAGCCGGAAACATTGGGTGTGGTAAGACCACCCTCACCAACATGTTAGCCAAACATTATGGCTGGGAACCTCGTTTTGAGAGCGTGGAGTATAACCCGTATCTGTCGGATTTCTATGCCGACATGGCGCGATGGTCCTTCAATCTTCAGGTCTATTTTCTGAACAAACGTTTCAAGGACGTGGTGGAAATAGGTCAATCGGATAAGTACATCATTCAGGATCGTACTATCTATGAGGATGCGCGTATTTTTGCGCCTAATCTCCATGATCAGGGAATGATGTCTGACCGCGATTTTGAGAATTATCAGGACTTGTTTGACCTGATGATGTCGCTGGTGAAGATGCCTGACCTGCTTATTTATGTCCGTGCATCTATTCCGACCTTGGTAGCGCAGATTCAGAAACGTGCCCGTGGATACGAGCAGTCTATGAAACTGGATTATTTGCAGGGTCTGAACGATAAATACGAGAACTGGATCAAGGATTATAAAGGCAAGTTGCTGATAGTAGAGGGTGACAAGATCAAGTTCGGCGATAACCCGGAGGACTTCCGTTGGGTAACCGACCGTATTGATGCCGAGCTCTTCGGTCTCTTCCCCTTCGAATCCGAGGCAACGACCGGTAAGGAGATTTGATTCCATTGAATAGGATAGAAAGAGTGAACATGGACAATACCATTCTGTTGGAGAATGCATCGGTGCTTCGTCTCACGGAACTATTGAGGGAGGCGAAGCATGTGGTGATCGTGACCCATATGGGTCCCGATGGTGACGCGATGGGATCTTCTCTCGCGTGGAAGCACTATTTGTGTTCGGCTTTTGAGGCAGGCAGTCTGTCCGCAGAGCGGTCTGTGGATGTCATCGTGCCAAATGCTTTTCCGTCCTTTTTCAATTGGATGCCGGGAGCAGGTGAGGTACATGTGTATGAGAACGAGACGGCTGCGTGCGACCGGATTATCGAAGCAGCGGATCTGTTCCTGTGTACCGATTTCAATGACCCCAAACGCATAGGACCAGTTGGAGAGAAGATGCTTGCTAACGCTTGTCCCAAAGCCGTGATCGATCATCATCTGCCGGACAAACCGATCGATTGGTCAGAGGTAGTGTTCTCTTTCCCCGGCAGCCCTTCTGCTTCGGAGATCGTGTATCGGATCATGAAAGCGATCAGCTCTCAGTCGTCTTTCTTCGGCTCGCTGTCCTGCGAAGAGGCTACTTGTATCTATACCGGCATGATGACGGATACCGGCAATTTCTCCTTCAATTCGAATCACCCGGAGATGTACGAGATCGTGGCGGAGTTAGTGCGTGCGGGAGTGGACAAAGATGCGGTCTATAACGCTGTCTTCAACCAGCATTCGGAGAACCGGATGCGTTTATGGGGATACGCGTTGTACCGTAAGATGAAGATTTATCCGGAGTACCACGCTGCGCTGATGGTGTTAGACGCTGATGAGTTGGATAAGTATAAGTATCAAGTGGGCGATACGGAGGGATTGGTGAATATGCCGTTGCAGATCTCCGATGTGTATTACTCTGTTTTTATACGCGAGGAGCGCGCCAAGCCAGGCACGCCCCATAGTCGCATCCGTCTCTCGTTCCGTTCGCAAGGAGACAGACCTGTGAATATGTTTGCGCATGAGATCTTCCGTGGTGGCGGTCATGCCAACGCTTCCGGCGGAGAGTTGTACGGAACCGTGGGGCAAGCCGTTCGTATGTTTGAGCGGAACATGGGTAAGTACCTCAAGCGCGATTAGTTTTCGTTTCTTTTATTCTGTTTTAGGAGCCTTGGCGGACTTTTCTGCCTTGGGCTGCTTGATCTTATGGCTGAGGAATAATCCCGGCAGGAAGGTCTTGATTGCTCCATCTATAGTCGGCATGAAGAAATAAAGTGCCACCGGTTTCCACGGGTTTCTCTTCGCCTGTACATTATATTCGCGCGGAGCTTCTCCCGGTTTCTTAGGGTTGCTCTTGGGCAGCAGTTTATTGCCGATATGCGTGATGGTATTCGCATTCTGCGTAACGAACTTAAAGGGCACATTATCTTCCTTATGCACCTCCACTTCCAAACCATGGTACAACATCTTGAAGGTACCAGCCGCTCTGTCTCGGTCTCCTTTGTAATGCGTTTCGAGGATGTCCACCGGCACGTCGAATGAGATGCCGACTAACGGACGGACGAAAGAGTTCAGCATGTTGGCGTTCAAGCGAGTCGCCTTGAGGCTGATAGCGAAGGTGTTGTTTGCATCCATGGTCATGTCGAAAGCTGCTTCCGCTTTGCCGGTTCCCAATGGTCCACCTCCTTTAAAATGCGTGGTTTGTCCTTTGCGGTTGGTTATATTAGTAACGGTCGCGCTGAGGTCGCCTAAGGTCAAGTGACCATTATTGATATCCGTGCTGGAGAGGTCGATGTTCATCTTTTTGATGACCGCGTCAGCTCGGTTGATGCGGAAGACGGTCGGAATAGCCATCAGCGGCTCCTGAGGCATAACAAAGGGTCGTACGGGCTTGTGACGTGCATCACGGAAGATGTCCATTTCACTGACCACTACGTTTAGGCGGTCAAGCGTCCAATCTTTCGCCATCGCTTTGCGGAACGGATTGAAAGGCGATGTGCTGACGCTGTCAATCTGCATGCTTATCCATGTGACAGGTTCCTTGAGGTAGTCGCCTAATTTCTTCTTTTTGAGGGTGTTTTCGAGATGTGTTGCGCCCACGAACAGAGGTCCTTGATCATGATGCTCGATGCTGTTCACGTCAATACGCATGAGTCCATCCGGCGTGATAATGGATGCGGATTGCATGAAGAAACTATAGACCGAGTCGTTGAAACAGATGTTTTTCTCGTCGTCGTACGTGATGTCGTTGAACGCAATGGAGCAGTCGTTGAGGCTGACGTTCAAACGGGTCTTGACGTTGCGCAGGGTCAAGGAAGCATTGTTGATAGCGAAATGCTGCAAGATCGCTTCGTCCAGTTTGAGTTGAAGGGGTTTGTCGTTTTTCTTGCTGCCGGACGGGAAGGAGAGCTCGGGCTTCCGGTCATCCATCCAGATCTCGACCTGCGGCTGATGGATGCTTGCTTTCTCAATGAGTATCTCAGGTTGCAACAGCATGTTGTGAGATAACGGACCGATCTCTATGCCTTTTACGCGGATATCTGATCCGGGCACTTTGGGCGTCTGTTCGTCCGCAGAGCAGTAGATCATGCGCGTGGCGCCAATGGTCAGGTTGCCGGTATTGACAAAGTCAATATCGCTCGTTGTGATGTTGGTACGCCCGTCCGGCAAAAGGATGGAGACGGATGCTACTGCTACGTGGTAGATGGAGTCGAAAGTGAAGGCGTTGTTCTCAAAAGCGAGATCATGCGCCTCAAACGAGCATTTATTGGTAGCTACATCGAGGCTGGTATGAATACTATGCAGTTTCAGCGAAGCCTCTTCGAGGAACAAGTCCCGCAACGCAACACGCTTGAGCGGAAAAGTCTTGGGAGCACTGGTAGTGTCTTTCGGGATAGTTGGGAAAGAGCGTTCCGGATGCTCCTCATCCATCCAAATCTCCACCGTCGGACGAACAATACGCAACTCATGCAGGATGGCTTTTTTACGGAGGAGACGTAATAGATAGAGACCGTTGAGTTCGATGCTCTCCACGCGTATCTCTGCTCCCGGAGCGATGGAATCGGAGGGAGCCGGTTCGCCGCGATAGGAGAATCGCAGATCGTTCGCTGTAGCGGAAGTCTGGAGAATACTGAGCTCTATCGAACCGCACGAAGCCTCTATGTCCGGCAAGGTGGCAAGCACTTTGTTGACCTCACGAGTGACGTAGCGCGAAAGGATAGCGCTTACGCTGCTGTAACTAACAATAACGAATCCCAGCACGACCGCCAGAATTAAAACAGTTGTTTTGCGTCCGAGTCTCATGATATAAATTTGTTCTAATTTGGCGCAAAGATACTAAAATTTGTTGAGATACACAAATTTTTTTGTACTTTTTACCGTTATAAGTGCATTTTATTTGCATATATCATTTTTTTGTAGTATTTTTGCATCAAAATTGAATTAGTATGACAGTATTGGACAATCTTGCCGCTCTTCGCGGATTGATGCGTGAGAACGGGTTATCTGCTTATGTAGTGCCGGGTAATGACCCGCACGCGAGTGAATATATGGCATCGCATTGGTGTGAGATGCAGTGGTTATCGGGCTTCCAAGGAGAGAGCGGAACGGTCGTTGTGACGATGGATCGTGCGTTGCTCTGGACGGACAGCCGGTATTACCTGCAGGCAGGTATTGAGCTGAAAGGCAGTTCGATTGAGTTGATGCGTGAGTCGGATGTGGACTGCCCGAGTGTGGTGGATTGGTTGAGCGAGCATGTGGAGGGACTGGTGGGAGTCAATCCCGAGATGTTCAGCGTGAACGATTTTGCGGAGTGGAGTGAGAAAGTGAGCTTGAAATCCATTGATCTGATCAAGCCTCTTTGGACGGAAGGTCGTCCGGCTATTCCTGCGGACAAACTCTATCCGTACAGTGCAGACTTCGCCGGTGAGACGGTGGAGAGTAAGATTGCGCGGATGCGTGAGCAACTCGCCAAGAAGAAAGCGAATGCAATGATTGTCAGTGCGTTGGATGAGATTGCTTGGCTGCTCAATATCCGCGGAAACGATGTGGAGTACAACCCCGTAGTGATCTCTTATCTCGTACTCGAGGCCGATAAATGTACGCTCTTTGTGGACCACGCGAAACTGGATTCAGCAGCGCAGAACTACCTTGATTTTAACCGTATTGACGTGCAGCCGTACGAGGCGGTGTTTGAATATATCCGCTCTCTGAACGGAACGGTGTTGTACGATGGAGCCAAGGTCAATGAGGCGCTCTTTGAAGCTGTTCCCGAGGGATGCAAGAAGATCAACACCAAATCGCCGATTCTCATTGACAAGGCGAAGAAGAACGCCGTGGAGTTGGAAGGCGAGCGAATTGCTATGCGTCAGGATGCTGCGGCTCTGACTCGGTTCTTCAAGTGGCTCGAAGAGGAAGCGTTTGCTAATGGACAGACGCAGACAGAGTGGAACCTGATGGAGAAACTGCATGAGTTCCGCGCGAAGGGTGAGAACTTTGTGGAGGAGAGCTTTGGCACGATAGCCGGTTACAAAGGCAACGGAGCGATAGTCCATTATGCCGCTACGAAAGAGAACTGCGCAGAGGTCAAGCCGGAAGGGATGTTGCTGCTGGATAGTGGTGGTCAGTATCTGGATGGAACGACGGATATCACGCGTACCGTTTGGCTCGGAGGACGCATTCCGCAGCAGGCTAAACTCGATTATACTTATGTGCTCAAGGGACATATAGCCTTGCAGCGTGCACGTTTCCCGAAAGGTACGCGTGGAAACCAACTGGACGCTTTGGCTAAGCAATATATGTGGGAAGCCGGTATCACTTTCGGTCACGGAACAGGTCACGGAGTTGGACATTTCTTAGGCTGCCACGAAGGACCGCAGAACGTGCGTACCGATAATAACCCCACTGCTTTGGAAATCGGACACATCATCTCTGACGAGCCGGGCATCTATCGTACCGGACAATGGGGAATCCGCACGGAGAACCTGATTACCGTCATTCCTGCCAAACAGACCAAGGCTACGACGACCGAGGACGAGTGGCTGACGTTCGAGACGCTGACCCTCTGTTTCTACGACACGAACCTCATCGAGATGAGTCTCATGACCGAGGACGAGATAGATTGGATCAATGCTTACCACGTGCGCGTTTATAAGGAGGTGAGCCCGCTGCTCAACGAGGCGGAGAGAGCCTACTTGGCTAAGAAATGTGCAGCGATAGAGATCTGATCGCACAGTAGTCACAACAAAAAATAGAGTGTTCCAATTATTCGGAACACTCTATTTTTGTATCGTTTGCAGAATGGTTTACTCTTCATCTACCTTGATACCTTGGAGATTATAGAGTTGACCGTTCTTGCGGATGTACATCTGTCCGTTATGGAAGAACTTGTACGGCTTGTCCTCTACTGCGTCTGCGTTATCCAATGCCGTCGTTGTCTGTTGTACGGGCTTGACGGTCAGATGGAGCGTAAAGGTGGAGTCACATCCGTGAACTGTCGTGTAGATAACTACGAGCGTGGTATCTCCGGCAGGCAGGAGACTCAAGTCAATACCTTGCCATTCTTCCTCGTCACCTTCTTTGATCTCCTTGCTGAAAGACATGTCATATTTGTTCGAAGCGAGAACCCACAACTCCACGATGGAGTCTCCGCCAAACTGATTCGGAGTGCTCAATGTCACCGTGAACGGCGTCTTGCTCGGCTTGGAGTACTCTACGTTGTCATAGTAAGCAACATCTCCTCTTCCGCAGATATAGATCGAGTCAACACCATAGGTTGTCGGTGCTTCGTTCACCGTCAGGCGCATCGTATAGACGGAGTCACAGCCCATGATGGTCGGATAGATCTTCGTCAGGATAGTATCGCCAACAGGAATCAGGCTCAAGTCGATGCCTCGCCATTCAGCCGCTGCGCCTACGTAGATCGTTTGTGCTTCGTCTTCGAGGGCATAGGTCGGATAAACGGTCAGCGTCAACTGATAAACAGAGTCCATGCCGTAGATCGACTGCAGCGAGTCATAGAGAACGAACGTACCTGCTTCAGCGCTAGGCAGCGTCTGGTCACGCCAGAGGGCATCTTCGTGCTGACAAGCGGTTGTCACTTCCTCAATGAGGTAAGGAATAGCGTTCACCGTCAACTGCAGCGCATATACAGAGTCGCAGCCTTCGATGTTTTTGAGCGAGTCGTACAGCGTGTAAGTGCCCGGAGTGAAGAGTCCGTATTCATTCTCGCGCCAAAGGAGACTGTCATCCATGTTAATAGTCGTGTCCTTTGCAAAGAAATGACGCGGCAGAACGGTAGCTGTGAATGCTACGATGGAGTCACCTCCGTAGATGTTCTTCTCCGGCACAAGGACGCTATCTGCAGTAGCAACGAAGTACCATGTTCCGGCAAACTCAACCGAGTCACCGTTGCAGAAAGCAGCCTGATACTCACCATAGGTGGTCGGTATCGGAGAAACGATCAGCTGTTTCTTAACCGAATCGGCAGCGAAATAGAACTCGTTACCATTCTGCAAAGCCGAGATCGTTACTGTACCGGCGGCCAAAGGATAGAGGGTCGTACCTTCTATACGTGCGATCGTCTCATCGGAAGAGGTATATTCTACAGGCAGTTCGGACGAAGCCGTAGCGGTCAGTTCGAAGCTCATTCCTTTGTAGAACAGCTCGGGGAAGACATCCTCCCATGTGATAGTCTGTGTGAGTTTACCGTCTTCTACATGAACTGTCACCTCGATGGTAGCAGCAGCATAGATGCTATTATACGTCGGGGTGAAGACTACCGTGAAGGTCTGCTCTCCTGCATCCGGCATCGTCTCAGGAGCTTGCCAAGCGAACGAACCTTCTACAGAGCCCTGTCCGCCGATGAGCTTGGAGTTAGCAAGACTCTGTCCTACTGCGATTTCAGTTGCTTGCGGAGCGTCGGTGATCGTCGTCGGTGTCAACTGGATTTCTATCGTCTTGTCGTCCGAAGCGGACTCGAAACGCTCGTCACCTGCCTGATAAGCGGTGATAGTAACCGTTCCGGCAGCAAGGATGATCAGCTGCTTGTTCTCATCTACATAAGCGATAGTGCTGTCCGAACTGAGGTAAACAACCTCCAAACCGCTCGTTGCTGTAGCGTGGAAAGGCTCCAACACATTGGTCGTCAGGCACGATGCAGCTAACTCGAAGTCATTGATGACTTGGTTTAATCCCTGCGAGAAGAGATGAACCGGAATCTCGATGATGGTCGGCTCTGCTTTCTCGTCGGTGATGACAATCGTGTCATAATAATCCTCGTATTTGACGGTCGGAGTGAACGAAACGGTAAAGGCATCATCGCTGAAATCATCGCATCCTTCTCCCAGAGTCGTGACATTGATATTCAGCAGTCCTTGCTTGGATGTCACGGTCATGAGATCGATATTGGAGTGACTGATGGTGATGGTCTTTTGCCAAGTAGCGTTTGCCTCAACATTCTCATCAACAGCCGTTACATCCGAACGCATGAATTTCTGTCTCGTTACGCGGATATCCGTTATGGTGTGATTTACAGCAGTCTCACCGGTTGAGAAACGGATCTTAGTAGCGGTCTCATCTATCGGAGCGCTATAGGAAGAAGCTGATGTGCCTACGACTTGGTTGAAGACCGTGTACCAATCCCACTGACCGTTGATGCATGCGTACTGATCTACTACCAACTCTGCGTAGGAGACACCGGTACCCCAGTTTGCGCTCTTTTCTCCGTGATATGCAGAGAAAGTCAGGGTCTGTGGTATACCGAAGAGATTGTATGTCTCGCGTTTGAGTTGGCTTCCCAACGTGAGCGAACCTTGTGCCAAAGCCAAACCATTACACTGCGAAGCAGGGTTACGTACGATGACATAATTATTCATCGAGATAGAAAGATACGTATGCTCGTTAATTTCTCCACCGCCTTGCGTGGCAGTGATATAAGTCTCTCCTTCGCCTACTACGGTGAGCACGCCATCAATAATTGTTACAACATGCTCATCTCCAGAGCTATAAGTAACTTCACCGCCGCTAGAAGCCGTTGCTGTCAGGACTACGGGTTCTGACGTCGTCAGAAGACTTAAGAAATTCTGATCCCAAGTAATCGTTTGCTTGAGCAACTCAGTAACAACAAACTGCTTCGTGTCCGAAACCTCGTCGTACTCATTATCACCAACTTGGTAAGCGGTGATATTTGCCGTTCCTACTGTCTTGGCCAACAATGCGGTATCCGCTATGACTTCAATTACATCCGGATTATCGGAAATGAAGGTGACGCGCTCACCATTGGTAGCTGTAGCTACTGTAGGAATCAATGCGTCCGGATACTGCTCGTCTGTATTCATTGCAAAGCCGGTAGCCGCCAAGTCTGCATTCCACTCAATAGTTTGAGGACGTTTGGTGGTGTTGGCAGTAACGTGAATAGTTTTGGTATAAGCAGCTTCCGTGTTGCTAATCGTAATATCTGCCTCTTGCGCACCGACTACATTACTATGCGTATAACTGATCTCCAACACTTGAGTTCCGTACTCCTCGTAGTTTCCAAACGATGCCGGAGTAACGGTAAAGCGGTCATTCGAGGATACTACACTCATAGGAGCAATATTACACCAGTTAATATACGGATTAGCTTTCACTTCTCCTGAGTTGATGACTGCTGTTCCCAAATCGATTGATGACGGAACAGGGTCTTCTACGTATTTGAGTTCGGAGATATGAATATTGCGGTACAATGCGCCGTAGTTAGCATGGAGGTGGAAACGCAGGTAACGTGTAGTTTTCTTTAACTGCTGGTCACCGGAGGTCAACCATGCCGATTTATTCGGCTCTGTATGCTGCCAAGAGATAGGAGTCCAGTTTGCTCGATCGGCACTCTCTTCAATGTAAAGGAAATATTTCTCACCAGCAACAGAACTTGAACCTGGGGCTGTTGCCGTCATCTTGTTTGCTAAGTCATCGCGATAGATATACTTAAACTCGAAAGACAGTTTATCGGGAATACCTTCAAAATGGAACTCTACATACTTGTCATCCCAGTTAGCTACACCGTCTAACCAACCATTTTCACCACCGACACAGACACTACTCTCGTACCATGAGTTATCTCCGCTGACTCCGGTCTTGAAATTACCATCGTTATACAAGCTCTGGTCAACGGTTACAGGAACGTGGTATTTGGATTTAACCCATACGGAAACGCGAGCCTCTGCTGCAAAATAGCGATCATTCTCTGGTTGAGATGCAACGAATTCTGCTACACCTTTACCTATCGCGCTCATCACATGAGTGTCATTATTGTAAGAAACGTATGCTTCTCCTGAAACTTGTACGAAACTTAACTCCGCGTTCGAACGAGTAGAGAAACCGATGGTCGTCTGACCATTAGGAAGGATGCTGATCAGCGTCTTCGCGTAGCCGCCTTCAGTGATAGCCAAAAGCGGATTGATCTTTGTTACCGTTACGGTAAACACCTTCTCTGCTGCCAATACCTCACCTGTTTCTTCTTGGGTCAAGGTGACGGTAGTAGAACCGAGTGCCAAACCAGTCAGCGTGTGATTGACTGCATCATAAGAAACGATGCTCTCGTCTGCTACAACGACTTGCGGGTCGGTAAACTCACTGAATGTGAATGCTACTGTCTCTTCCAACTCAATCTCAGTCTTAGGCAGAGTGAACTCCGGTGTTAACTGTGGAGGACAACTACCGGACAGCGGAATGCTGATGGAACTCAAACCGTTATTGCTGGTGATCACCAGTGTAGCCGAAGCTTCAGTCTCTGACTCAACAGGACTATATGTAACAGTCACGGTAGTGCTTACTTCATTTTGGTTAGATGAAGCAGAAGAACCTGATGTAATAGCAAATAAGCCATCCTCATTGCCTTGTAAAGAGGCAGTCACTGAACCGGCGTGAACGTGTTTTACGGTGACTGACAATGATTTGGAATGATTCTTCAATACTTGACCAAAAGCCAACTCATCCTCGCTCTCTGCTTTCATCTTCGCAAAGATGGCATAATAAGTCTTTGTATCTGATGCACCACCCAACGCTCCTTGCTTAGACATTGTTACCTTGTACGGATTGTTCGTGTTTCCGCTATTAGCAGACTCCGAAGTTGCAAAGCCCTTGAACACATAATCCTCATTGGCATTTGCATACAAATAAAAATCATGCGAGACTGTAGAATAAACAAACCACGACATGGTTGATTCTCCAGCATGCACATCCGTAGCTGAAGCCTTGTAAGAGTTGCCGTCTAAAGATACGGAACCACCTGCTGCTGGACTTGCATTTAAGTTCATTGTCAACGTGACATTGGCAGCATGAACGTACGTACTCCATGCGCTAAGAGTGAGTAGAGCACATACGATGAATAAATGAATCTTTTTCATACCTGATTATATAAATTTATTGTTTACTTTTCGTTTTGCTAAGTGGGGTTTGCAAAATGTACGATTTTTAAGATAAAACGTAAGAATCGCTTCTATATATCCTCAAAAAAGCGTGCAAAATTAATATATTTATTTTAAATACGCAAATATTTACGTACGCGCGCGTGTTTTTAATAATAGGTTGTAACTGATTCTTAATAATCGTATCGGAGCAGAACATAAAAAAGAGAAATCCCCGAATTGAGGATTTCTCTAAATAACTTTCAAATGTCAAATGACAAATGACAAATGTCAAATTACTTTACTCGTATACCTGCGGCATTGAACCAAACATCACCGCGACGGATGAACAGTTGACCGTTCAGGAGCACTTTCTCGCTGCTGATGGTATTGTGCAGGAGGTTCTCTACGCCTTGATCAATCGGGTCGAGATCGCCGGTCTGGCTGTTGCTGAACTCAACGCGGTACAGTTTGTAAGCACCCGACTGAGCGAAATCGTCAGCGATGACATACACATGGATGCACTTGTGGGTAGCATCAAAACCGATGAAGGTCTGAGCGGTAAGTCCGTCGGCTGCAGCGATATAATCAGCGCAACTATCACAGTAGTTCTCGTTAACAGTAGCTATGTGCTGCGTAAAATGCAACTGATTAGCGTCAATCGAGAAGGAATTCAGAGTCTTGTTGTAAATCAACTCTACATCGTCCAGATAAACGGTATCCAATACATATTTCGGAGAAAGAAAGCTGCCTTTGTTGTAAGAAGAACCGCCGCCCGGCACTTGGTTCGTGGTGAAAGTGGTGAGGATATAAGCCGGTTCAGCTGCAAAACTGGTGTACTCAAACGGCACGGAGATACGTTGCCAACCCATCTCAGCGGTAGTGGCAAAGTTGACCTCTGCCTTTGCAATACGTACCTCGCCGTAGTTGGCGGTCTCAGGATCCTGATAACGGGCGTTGGTAGTGATGATCGTGCTCATACGAGCTTTGTTTATCTCGTTATTCGGGTCTTTGTCAGCAGGCAGGTATTTTGCCCAGAAGACAATCGAGTCCGGATGACCTTGGAATGCCGTGTTGAAACCATTGTTAGCAGGATCAGAGAAATTGTAGTTATTTGCCGCATCATCTGCAGTAGTCGAACCTGCGTTGATTTGTCCGTTGGTGCAGTTACCATTAGCTTTGACGCCGACAAGCATGTCAGACGACAGCATTGAACTCTGTGTGCCCTCAGAACCCGGACGAACCTGTGTGGAGGGAATAAACTGATAGGTGTGGTCTACTACCATATTAGCCAACGCACCGGTAGCAGTACCGAATGAGTGCCATGCTGCGGGCTCATTGCTTACCCACTGACCCTCGAAACCACCATTAGGCAGCGCATAGTTGTTGCTGCGAGCTGCTTGTCCAACGAAGAGTACAAGGATAGGTTCCAGCAGAGACGGAGCTTGGATAGAGAGCAACACCATGGCATCATTATGCGTAATGATAGAGTTGTAGGTAATACCACCATCTTCAAGACCGTTCAGCACCGTGATGGTGGCACGCTCGTTGATGGAGTCCAGATAGAGCGTTGCGCCCTCCAGCGTTAACTGACCGTTTGCGTCCATCGGGATATTTGGCAGAACGATGTTGCCTAATTTGCCTTTAGAACCAAAGGTAAAATCCGGCAATACGAATGTGATCGCATTGTCCACTGTACCCGGCAGCAGGTAAATGGATCTATTCAGATAAGGTGTTCCGCCGATATTCAAATCGCCGTTAAACTGACCGCATACGTCTTGAACCGTTACGGCCATTACTTGTGCCGTCATCATCAGACCGGCAACTAAAACAGTAAAAATCTTTTTCATTTTTTTTGTTGTTTTGATAATATTAATGGTTATTGTATTTTGTTTCCTAATACATCATATACATTTTCGTCCTTGCGGATGATATAGATACGTCCGTTGTATAGCACTTTGCGAGCTACGCGCTTCTCGGAGAGCGTGTTCGGCAGTCCCGTACCGATTGGTTTGGGCTCAACAGTGAGGTGCAGTACGCGGATGGAATCGCAGAAATCATCCGACCAGAATTCCGCCTTCAGGGTCGTCGAACCTAAGGGGAACTGACTCAACTCATAGTACTCCCATTGAGCCTCTTCGCCTACGACAATCGTCATCTCTTCCTCGATATAATACGACGGGAAGACGGTGATGGTCACATGGACGATGGAGTCTCCGCCGTAGATATTTCTCTCGGCTACACGTACATCACCCTCAAACGACTCTCTGTATTCCACACCATCGAAGAGAATAAACTCACCCTCGCAGCACTCGTTGGTGTAACTGCCGTAAGTGATAGGTATATCCGATACGTGCAAACGAAGCATGTAAACGGAGTCGCAACCGAACTGGCTCATCAGCGAGTCGTAGATCAGATACGGTTCTTCGCGTTTAGGCAGGTCTGTAATGGTCTTGCCGCGCCAAACCAAGTCGGCTTCGTTGACGTATTTCTCTTCCGTGAACAGATATACAGGATGAACCGTAAGCGTCAGGGCGTAGATGGAGTCCTGTCCGTAAATCGATTTTAATGAGTCATAGACCGTGAACGTGCCATCCTCCGAGGTATTCAACGCTTTCTGATGCCAACTGGTCTCTTCGTTTCGACAAGCGCTCATCGTCTCTTCGAACAAATAGCCTATAGGCTCTACTGTCAGCGTCAGGATCAGCACAGAGTCGCAACCGGCTTTCGTCTTCAGCGAGTCCACATAGGTGTATGTACCCGGAGTGAGATGCTCATAGGTATTCTCACGCCAAGTGTAGCTCTCGTTCATCTTGATCGTTGCCTCAAAAGGTATCGTATAGGTCGGCAACACAGTCAGCGTCAGCCGATAGATAGAGTCTTTACCGTAAATCGATTGAAGCGAGTCATAGACCGTGAACGTACCTGCTGCTGAACTCTTCAGCGTTTTCTGATGCCAACTCGCCTCTTCGTTCTGACAAACGCTCATCGTCTCGTCGTACCAATAACCGATCGACTGAACGGTCAGCGTCAGCGTATAGACAGAGTCACAACCGGCTTCCGTTTGCAGCGAATCAGCAAAAGTATGTACGCTCGGAGTGAGATTCTGATAGGTTTTCTCACGCCAAGTGTAACTCTCATCCATCTTGATTGTCCCTTCGGCAGAGAAAGCATAGGTCTTGTTCACCGTCAGCGTCAGCGTGATCAGCGAGTCACCTCCTTGCGTATTGGGGATAGTGGTGTGAAAGACACCGGACTTAGTCAGGTTCTGGAACAAATTGTCCGAATACGGCTCGTTGTCGCAAGTGGTAGCGGAGTAGGCGTATTCAGTATCCTTGATGGGTTCTGCCATCTGCAGAGTATATAAGGAATACGTGTGCGCCTGTGAGTAGTTATCTGCTACTACGTAGATATACATACGGTAATTGGTCGCATCATATCCGATAAACGTCTTAGCTGCCTTACCGTTCGTCGTAGCTGAAACAGCGTACTCATTGCTATAAATCTTATTTGTTGTCGCTTGACCATTCGTAAAAGAAATAACTTCGCCGTCAACTGTCAATTGAGTCAGACTGTGGTTATAAACCATCTCTGCATCGTCAAGATAGATTTTATCCGGATAAACGGTCTTGTTGAAAAGACTTCCGGTCGAGTACGTTGAACCGCCGCCTGGAGTTTGGTTCGTGGTAAAGGTAACTAACACATAAGCCGCCGATGCCGGATTAAGAGATGAGTACACGAAAGGTACCGATATACGCTGCCAACCCATCGAAGAAGTAGCGGAATAGTTGATGGTCGCTTCTGCAATTTTCACCGAGGAGTAGTTGCTTGATTCCGGGTCCTGATAGCGCGCATTGGTGGTAATGACCGTGTGCATACGCGCTTTGTTCACACTATTCGAAGGGTTCTCATCTGCAGGGATATATTTTGCCCAGAATACCATCGAATCCGGGTTACCCACAAACGGGGTGTTGTAGCCGTTGTTGGACGGATCAGAGAAGTTATAGTTGCCGCTGGCATCTGAAGCAGTCATCGATCCTGCATTGATACGACCATTTGTACAGTTACCGTTCGCTTTGACACCGGCTATGAGGTTAGAGGCTATCAACACACTATGAGAACCCGTTGAACCCGGTCGTTTTTCGGTGGACTGTTTGTACTGATCATCACCGCCTGCCATTGAAGCATAGGTACCAGTAGCAGAAGGGAACGAATGCCAGCCTTGTGGCTCGCTATTCGACCAGTTGCCTTCAAAACCACCGTTCGTAATGGCATAATTGGCGTTAATCTCCTGTGCCGAGAGAACAATCGATGATGATGGTATATTAACCAGTACCTGTTGCCCTACCACGCATGTCAATGTGTTCGCTTCTGCGCCGGGCAAGACATAGATTCGACTTGCGTTGTATGAAGTGCCGTTGATGGTCACCGAACCGCTATACACACCCAGCTGTGCAGCCTGTACACTCAGCGACACCAATATACAAATAGCAGTAAATATCTTTTTCATAAGCCTATAATTTTCAATTTAGAACTTCAGATTCAGTCGGCAAACGAACGTACGGGGAGCAGCCAAAGCCATCGGGCGGAAACTATACTCCGTATTGAGCAGGTTATTGACGAGGAACTGTACCTCAGCGTACTCCTTGAATCGTACGGTAGCACGCAGATCCATCGTGAAGGTACCTTTGTTATGATCCATCCAGTAGTCATGCAGCGACACACCGTCTTCGTAACCGAAGATGAACTTACGGGCATAATCCATCAGATCCGGCTCTGCTTTCTCGCGCTCGTCCACCATCAGGTAGTCCACCGCTAACATCTTACTCCTATACATCATGTTCACACCCAGCGACAACCACTTGTAGTTATAGTCGATCGTAGTTTTGAACGAGTGTTTGTTGCGGTATTTGAGGTACTTGGAGTCGTTGGACTTATTCTTCATCTGCAGCGGATCGGTGTAGGTCTTCTCCTCCTCGATACGTTTCTTGTTGTCCAGATCTTCCGGCTCGGTGAAGGTATAACCGATGGTGTACATCAGGTTCATATCTTTGTTGATATCCACTTTACCGTTCGTGCTGACTTCGGCACCGTAGATACGCGCATGACCTACGTTCACGAACTGCGCACCGATACCGATACCGGCGTTGTTCAGAGACTTGGTCTGCTGGATGTTATCAATCATCTTTATGCCTTCGTCAATCACATCATCGATGGAGTTGATCATCGTGAAATCCGAGTTGCGGAACAGACCGAACTGATACTCAATCATATCGCGGTACTCCGTGTAGAAACCGGCTACATCGAGCATACCGGTGATCGGACCGAACTTATAGAGCTGCATATAACCCAATTCGGCATTGTAGCCTCTCTCCGGTTTGACGTTATGATTCGGATAAACACCTACGCCACCAATGTCCTTACGAGCAAATTTCTCCGTGATAGACGGGTTGCGATAACCCTGACCGAAGCTTGCGCGGAGGAATCCGGCTTTGTAGATCTCCCAGTTCAAACCCGCACGAACAACAGGACGTACCGGGCAGAGCCAGTTACCGATCTGGATATTTGCTTCCTTGAAATCATTATCCATACGGTAGTACTCAAAACGAACGCCCGCACTCAGCGACAGACGATTGACGATACGATGATCGTACTGCAGATAAGCCGCAAGGTTATCCGTCTGATGCGTACCGGTGATATTGGCGGTATTGGTGATGTGACTCCAGTTGATACCGGTCGTCAGACGTACGCCTGATTTCCAAGACTTGGAGAACTGATAATCGACATAGCCGTTATAGGTCATCTCAGGACGGGTAGGGTTGTTGTCCGCTACCAGCGACATCGCATAAGCGGCTGCATCTTGCAGCTCAGCTACCGTACCGGTATAACCGAACCCCTTTTGTACTAAGTCAATACCATGATTAATGAGATTCGTATAATTTATTGGACTCCTACTCAAGTCGTTCAGTATAGGTATAAGCTCTGTTCCGTAGATGCTTACAAAGGCATCCAAAATATTACCTCCGTTCCCGATCTTCTCTATCAAGCTTCCGGCCTTATTCATATCAAAACTCGTGACTCCCCATTTAGCGAGGTCCTCGGAGCTCATACGCTCAGAGGGCGTCGTCAGGTTGTCCGACGTTACATAGAAACGGGTACGCAGCTTATGCGAGATACCTTTGTCGGTGTCGTCGTAGTTGAGGAAGGGGTCGATGTTGAAGTTATGCTCCTTACGACCCATGTTCGTCAGCGGAGACGGATGAAGCGGATCCTTCGGGCTACGCCAGATGAAGAAATCTCCGTATCGGTTAGCTACATAGTTCATATTGGCGCCTACGGTCATGTATTTGCCTTCCGGCATAGGTACATGGTAGGTCATGTTGCCGCCCAGACGCACACGGTCGTTGAAGCTCTGCTTACGATAACCCTCATCTTTGAATCCGCTGATAGCAGCCGATACGTCAAAATTACCGATACGACGGGAGTGAGAAGCCTCTGCTCCGTAATAAAGAGGAAGGCGCGCACCCGTGTATTTATAGTTCTTGTAGTTGTCGTAAACACCTACGTAACCGCTCACTTTCGTCTCCGGCTTCAGACCCGGACGCTGTGTACGAACGTTGATCACACCGTTCAGCGCCGACGAACCGTACAGCACCGACGAAGCACCTTTGATCACCTCTACCTGCGCTACGTTCTCCAGCGGTACGTTGTTCCAGTTGATCTCACCGGTCTTGGGGTTCAGGATCGTCATCTCGTCCATCAGCACCTGACAACGGCTACCTACGCTGTAGGTCCAACCTCCACCGCCACGGATACTCGGCTGCTTGTCGATGATCTCCACACCCGGCAGGGTCTGCAAGGTAGCCGACAGGTCGGTCGGAGCCTGACTACGCAGCATCTCCGGCTTGATCACCTCCATCGAGACCGTTACGTCCGTCTTACGTTGCTCAAAACGACCGGCGGTCACTACCACCTCGTCCAGTTTCTCGTTATGAGGCAGCAGAGGAACATCCAATTTCGTCAGCACGGACGTCACAAGGTACGTCTCCGTGTCATAACCCACATACGAAAAACTAAGCTGAACAGCTTTTTTCGTGTCCAGCGTAATTGAATACCGACCGTCTATGTCCGTTACGGTACCTACGGTAGGATTGTTAACGTCGTAAATAGTTACACCGATCAGAGGCTCACGCGTCTGGAAATCGGTTACAATACCCGATACTTCGGTCATTGTGGATGCTTTCTTTTGTGCAAACAATGGGCACAAAAGCGCCACAAAAAAAATAGTGACTGTTTGTCTAAAATAATTTTGCATTTTTCTCTTTTGTACGTTTAACTAATACATCATTTCAAAATCGGGTGCAAAGGTACTGCTTTTTTGGGATACACCCAATACCTATTATTAAGAAAAAGTGCTCAATTTTTCAATTTTTACTTAAAATCTTAATAATCGTATACTATTTTGAATAAAAATACCCCTACTATTTGCATAAAAAATTAAAAAAGTGTGCCACTTCTCATGACACACTTCTCTCTCAACTCTAAACACTAAACACTAAACTATTAGAGCAGTTCCACTGATCTGTTCACGAACTTCGCCAAAGCTTCGCCTTTCAGCTGACCGGAAGCCAACAGCGCGATGTCAATCAGCTGTTTGATCTTCTCGTCCTCACCGGACAAAGAGCAGACTGTTTTGACAATGGTCTCTTTCTTGCCGTCTTTCTCGACTTCTTCATTCACTTGTTCGGAAGTCTCTTTACCCACCAACTCTTGGATAAGCGGATGGTTCGTATTCAGCACGAGGTTATAGCTGTCCGGCAGGTTGCCGTAGAAATTCATTCCTTGCTGATGCGCGCTCATCTCTTTCATTCGGCGCATGAACTCGTTCTGAGTCAGGAAGACAGGTAGTGCATCTGCTGCGGCTGCTTCGCAGGTTACGGTGTAACGCAGTTTGTCGGCATCACTCGGCAGCTGTCCTTCAAACGCCTTCCGCAGGCCTTCTTTCTGCTCGTCGGTGTAGCTATCTTTGGCTGTCTCCTCTTTCCGGATCAGGTTCTCGATCGTGTCGCTGTCGATACGTACGAAACGCAGTTTCTCGTGTTTCTGCTCGGCTTGACTCATGCAATGAACGTCCAACTCGCCGTCCATCAGCAGCACGTCGTAACCCTTCGCTTTCGCACGCTCGATATAGGTATAATGAGCGTCCGGATCATTGGTGTACAGCAGTACCATATTTCCGTCCTTATCTACCTGATTCTCACGCACTTGATCCATGTACTCGTCCAAGGTGGCGTACTTGCCATCAAGGTTCTTGTAGAGTGCAAAACCGGTCGCTTTCTCGTAGAACTTCTCGTCGGTCAGCATGCCAAACTGGATGAACATCTTGATGTCGTCCCATTTCTTGGCAAACTCATCCTTGTCGGCTTTGTACAGCTCTGCCAACTTGTCAGCCACTTTCTTGGTGATGTATCCGCTGATTTTCTTGACGTTATTATCGCTCTGCAGGTAGCTTCGGCTGACGTTCAGAGGGATGTCCGGACTGTCGATCACACCGTGCAGCAACGTCAGATATTCCGGTACGATGTTCTCCACCTCGTCCGTCACATAGACCTGATTGCAGTAGAGTTGGATCTTATTGCGGTGAACATCCAAATTGCTCTTGATCTTCGGGAAATACAGGATACCTGTCAGGTTGAACGGATAGTCCACGTTCAGGTGAATATGGAACAGCGGTTCGTCCATCTGCATCGGGTAAAGCTCGTGGTAGAACTTGTCGTAATCCTCGTCCTTCAGATCACTCGGCTTGCGGGTCCAAGCAGGGTTGGTATCGTTGATGATGTTCTCTTCCTCCAACTCCACCTCTTTGCCGTCTTTCCATTCTTTCTTCTTGCCGAAAGCGATCTCTACGGGCAGGAACTTACAGTATTTCTTGAGCAGTCCTTCGATGGTAGCGTCCTCGAGGTACTGACTAAACTCATCATCTATATGCAGCACGATATCCGTACCGCGTTCGGCTTTGATCGTCTCCTCCATGGTGTACTCCGGATTGCCTTCGCAGCTCCAATGAACGGCTTTCGCGTCCTCTTGGTAGCTCAGCGAGAAAATCTCCACTTTCTTGCTGACCATGAATGCGGAATAGAAGCCCAGACCGAAATGTCCGATGATGGCCTCGGTCTTGTCTTTGTATTTGTTGACAAACTCCTCTGCGCCGCTGAACGCAATCTGGTTGATATATTTGTCCACCTCTTCAGCGGTCATGCCGATTCCGTGATCCGAGACCGTCAAGGTCTTCTTATTCTTATCTATAGACACGCGTACACGCAAATCGCCCAGGTCGCCTTTCACTTCGCCGACCGACGACAGCGTCTTCAATTTCTGCGTCGCATCTACGGCATTGGAAATCAACTCACGCAAAAAGATCTCGTGATCCGAATACAAAAATTTCTTAATGACGGGGAATATATTGTCACTCGTTACCCCAATATTACCTTTGCTCATAGTATATGTTTTGTTTAAAAATTTCGTCATGTCGTCATGACGTTATGCCGTCATGCCGATTTTTTCTGAACAAATCTCATGCCATGAGCTTTTTTCTGCCAAAATGGCAGTTATTCGTAGCCTTTGTTCTGCTTCAGGTTTCCGTTGGTCTGCAGAGCTGTTTGGGGAATGGGGAAAACAGAGAGACCGGGATCTAAGTCGAATTTGCCGAAGCGGATCTGATCCTGCCGATGCCAGCCTTCCCACATCAGTTCGATCCACCGCTCATAATAGATATTTTCGAGTGTCGCATCGCGGGGTTCGATCGTCTGGTTGAGCGCCATCGCTTCGCGCAGACGAACCAGTTCGAACTCCGTCTGTCCGTCTTCGCCGTTGCGCACTTTCGCCTCTGCCATCATCAGATAGACGTCCGCCAGACGGAAGAGAACAATATCGCTGTTGCGCAACTGACCGTCGAAGATCGTTCCCGGGTCGTGCGCATACTTGCTCATGCGTGCGCCTGCCGTCGCCACATACGGACTGCCCGTCAGGTTCATTTGCACCTCGCGGGGATAATAAACCAGCGTATCGCCGGACGAAAGCACCAACGGGACTCCCCGCACATGGACGATGCCTGAGAAGAAAGTAGTCGGGAAACGGCAGTCCGGATGGTTCGTGCCGTAACCGAACACATCCAGCGTCTCCTGGGTTGCACAAGAACCGTTCTCGCCGCCGTAACCCATCGCCGCGGCGTGCTGGTAATGGAGACTGCGGAACAGGTTCTTGAACCTATTCCGATACACATTCGGATCCATCGGAATGGTGAAAATATTCTCCGTCGCGTCTTCGTTGTACGTCGAGAAACAGTTCAACTGGCTCTCGCAGAGCACATATCCGGCTTGGGAACTGAGTATCTGCTGACCGTAGAAATTGACCGCCTCCCACGCGTTTTTCTCTCCAGCCTCGCCGCAGGGCAGTTGGATGGTCTTGCCGTCCGGTCGCACCTCATCCGTCCAGTCGTCATCGCGCCAAACCTCCGCATTGAGCGCCATTTTCATCAGCATAAAATGAACTACAGGCTTGGTCACACGACCGTAGTATTCGCCGCGGCTGTTGCTGCGCTCGTCGGGCAGGTAGAGCAATGCCATCTGCATCTCATCCCATGCGAAATCAAACACTTCGCTCCGTTCGGACTGGTAGATAGCATGCACGGGCATGGTTATTTTGGTCACTATAGGCACGCGCCCGAACAGATCCAGCAGGTACATATACGCCATCGCGCGCACCGCACGCACCTCGGCGTTATAACTCATCGACTGGTCCCGGGTCAAGAGATATCCGTATTCGTCCAGAAGCGACAGCGAATAGTTGCACAGCCCCACGAGTTGGAACAGATACCGCCATGAGTTCTCGCAGCACTCGTTGTCAACCGTCCATGTATGCTCGTGCAGATCCACCCACAGACCGCCGTCCCACCAGTCGCCGCCGCGCACCGGAATGATTGCTTCGTTGGACGCAAAAGTCTGCAGATCATACACGCCGCGGTACGTTCCCTGCAGCCCGTAACCGTCCGTGCTGCCGCCTATATGGCTATACAGCGACAGAACCGCCTGCTGGTACAACGCCGACGCAGATGTAATCACCTTCTCCTGCGGCTGACCCGAATGGGGATCCTCATCCAGAAA
>ONMU01000053.1 GCA_900319035.1 uncultured Bacteroidales bacterium | reverse complement strand
ATACATCAGCGATTTGCTTTTCTGGTACGCGAACTGGGGGTCCATCAACATCTGCTCAAGCACGAACGAACACAACCCCGAACGCCACAAGGTCTACCTCGTTCCCGCTTGGAAACAAATGCTGCTCATCGATAAGTTCGTCAAAGACGGCGTCACCTGGGAACTCGACTCGCTCCTCTACGACAGCGAATCGAGCCTCTACACCTTCCACGACATTGTCCGCATGAAACCGGAACAATTCGAAGTGAGATATACATTGAGTTTTTAAACAAAAGCGAGGTACTATGAGAAGACGATACATTTATCAGCTGGCGGCAACGATATTGCCGTATGGGACTGGCAACGACACCGTCGATCACGACCTGGGAATTTTCACGTCGCTACGCACCGCCAAAAAAGTTCTGCGGGATTACGTCAAGGGCGGAGATTTCTATTGCCCGGTCTATAGCTTTTCCATCATGTACCTGCCCGTCGACAACGATTTGGACTATGAATCCGATAGGCAAATCAACGTCTATTCGCCCGATGGCAAATGGATAGCTTGGCTGTCCATGGCAAGAGATGGCTACGAGAGCGACGAGAATCGTCTGATGGCAATGAACATGGAGACGGGAGAAAAGAAATTTATCAGTCATTTCTTGGACACCAATATCGATGAGTTCGCTTGGTATAACGACTCCGTATTGCTCGGCACAGCCGTGATACAAGGCACCGTTCATCTGTGGGCGATGGGCTTGGAAGGCTGGTGTGCCAAGATGACCGAAGGACAGTTCGACGTGGCTCTGGGAGATGTAAGCGACCATTATGCTTATTTGCTTCGTCACTCCATGAGAGAGGCAAACGAAGTCTGCAAATTAGACATCGCAAAGGCCCTGGAGAAAATCGACGGCTATATCGAACTGACGCAACTGACGCATGAGAACGATAATATCTACAACCAGATAGAGCGCTCAACCGTCGTTCCCCGCTGGCAAAAGACGACGGACGGTAAGCAGATGTTGACTTGGATCATCTATCCGCCGCATTTCGACCCGTCTAAGAAATACCCGACTATCCTCTATTGCGAAGGCGGTCCGCAGAGTCCTGTTTCGCAGTTCTGGTCTTTCCGTTGGAACTTTATGATGATGTCTGCCGGCGATTATATCATCGTTGCCCCGAACAGACGTGGTCTGCCCGGCTTCGGCATGGAGTGGAACGAAGAGATCTCCGGCGACTACGGTGGTCAGTGTATGAAGGATTATTTCACAGCCATCGACGAGTTCTGCAATGAGCCGTATGTGGACAAAGACCATCTGGGCTGTGTGGGTGCATCTTTTGGTGGCTTCAGTGTCTATTGGATCGCAGGTCACCACGACGGACGATTCAAAGCATTCATTGCACACGATGGCATCTTCAACATGGAGATGCAATACCTCGAAACTGAAGAGAAATGGTTCGCCAACTGGGATATGGGCGGTGCTTATTGGGAGAAAGACAACAAGATCGCACAGCGCACCTTTGCCAACAGTCCGCATAAGTTTGTCGATAAATGGGACACCCCTATTCTCTGTATCCACGGCGAAAAAGACTACCGTATCCTTGCTAACCAAGCCATGGCAGCCTTCGATGCCGCCAAGATGCGCGGCGTGCCTGCCGAACTCCTCATCTTCCCGGACGAGAACCACTGGGTTTTGAAACCCCAGAACGGCATCCTCTGGCAACGCGAGTTCCGCAACTGGCTCGACCGCTGGCTCAAATAAGTTGAAAGTTGATAGTTGAAAGTTAAAAAATATTACGTCATTACGTAATTACGCGATCACGAAAAAATGAAATACAACTACGAATACGAGATCAAATACCAGGAAGTGGACGGCAATAAAAAATTGCGTCTCTTCAATCTGGAGAACTACCTGTTGGAAGTGGCAGGAACAGTAGCGGATGAGTTGGGATTTGGTATTGCTCAACTGCATCCCAAAGGGCTGACGTGGATTTTAACGAGGCTGAGTCTGGAGATGTATGAGTTGCCGACTCATTGCGAGAAAGTGCGGTTCGAGACTTGGATCGAGAGCAACGCACATATGCTGAGTACCCGTAATTTCCGGATCTATAGCGGCGACAAACTCATTGGGCAATGTAAGAGCGTCTGGGCTGTGCTGGATCTGCAAAAACGCGAGATTGTCAATATCTTCGATGACCCGATCTTTGCGGATTCGGTGGACGGCGATGTCATCGAAATGGCACGTGTCCGGATGACTACTCTACCCGAGCCGACCGGTTGCATGCCGCATAAGATTGTCTATTCGGACATCGATTATAACGGACACTGCAACAGTTGCCGCTATCTGCAGGCAATGATGGATGCGTACCTGCCCAACTACTACGGTAAGAAAATACGTCTGGACATCAACTACTCCAAAGAGGTTATGCTCGGCGATGAACTGCAGACCTATTATTTGGTTTCGGCTGATGGCGTACAATACCAGCAAAAGAACCAGAACGGCGAGACCAGCTGCTCGGCAAAAATAACTATTGATTGACGATTATGGAAATACAGGAAAATAACACGCTCTTGAAGCGTCCGGCAGAGTTGGAATGCGACGTGGTACGCTTCCAAAACCAAAAAGACAAATGGATTGCGTTCGTGGGACTCAAAGACGGACGTCCCTATGAGATCTTCACCGGTTTGGCTGACGACGAAATGGGTATCGCCCTGCCTAAATCGGTCACCAAAGGCAAAATCATCAAAGTGGTACAAGAGGACGGACAGAAACGCTATGATTTTCAGTTCGTTAACACGCGCGGGTTCAAAACGACGGTAGAGGGACTGAGTTATAAGTTCGACCGCGAGTTCTGGAACTACGCACGGCTTATCTCCGGCGTGTTGCGATACGGAATGCCTATTGACCAAGTAGTACATATGATCAGCGGTTTACAGATGGACAACGACTCCATCAACAGCTGGACAACCGGCGTAGCGCGTGTGCTCAAACGTTATATTCCGGGAGCTGTGGAAGAAGAATCCGAAAACTAATTTCTGAAATCTGAATTCTGAAAACTGAATGCTGAAATCTGAATTCTGTAATCTGAATTTAAAAAAAACAGAGACCGATAACTTCGATCTCTGTTTTTTTCATGCATTTTCTCCATTATTAGGATTTTCAGCAGGTTTGTCTGCTGCTTTTTTCTTACGAGCGCGTTTCTTAACCGCTGCAGGAGCTTTGGTCTCAGCTGGAGATGGCTCTGCGGGAGCTACAGGAGCAGGCTTAGCTGCTTTCTTGGAACTGTGACGCGTGGTCTTGTTCTTCGGCGATGCCGTTTCGGCAGGCTGCTCTGCAGGTTTGTCCGCTTTCACTTCGGGCTTTGCCTCTTGTTTAGGCTCCGCTTTCTTGCTTTTCTTCGCCTTTTTCTTAGACTTGGCGGGAACAGGATTAGGAGCCGGAGTCTCTACCGGAGTTTCCGTCTTGGCAGCACTCTCAACCGTCTTGGGTTGCTCTACCGGTTTGGGAGCCGGTTGTGGCTCTTTTTTCGGCTGCTCCTGTTTGGGTTGCTCTTTCTTCGGCTGCTCTTGTTTCGGTTGTTCCTGTTTGGGCTGTTCAGGTTTTACCTCAGTCTTCTTTTCCTGCTTAGGCTCTTCGTGCTTATGCTGCACTACCTGACCTTTTGCATCCACAAAACGCATTTCTAACATTCCAAGAGACTGGTTCTCAACCACTTTCACTCCAAATTGGAGACGCCATTTGTTTTTGAGCGAGAAGAGCAATCCGCGACTGACATAGGCATAGACATAGGGGTGCAAATGCAACTTCAATCCCCGTCCATACTGCTCGGACATATGCTCGCAAGCCTCAGCTACTTGGTCGGTGAAGAGAATAGACGGTTGAATCTTACCCTTGCCCATACAGGTCGGGCAAGTCTCCATCACCTCTACCTCTACCGCCGGACGTACACGCTGACGCGTGATCTGCATGAGTCCGAACTTACTGAGCGGCAGCACATTGTGCTTAGCGCGATCGCGTTCCATCAGTTTGCGTACATAATCGTACAACTCCTGCTGGTGGCCTTTGTCGTCCATGTCGATAAAATCAACAATGATGATGCCGCCTATATCTCGCAAACGGAGCTGGTGAACCAACTCGTCTGCGGCCAGCATGTTGAACTGGAACGCGTTCTCCTCTTGGTCCTCATAAATCTTCTTGCTGCCGGAATTGACATCAATAGAGAACAGTGCTTCGGTTTTGTCTATGATGAGATAACCACCGTGTTTAAAACCGACCGTTCTGCCGAGCCCTGTCTTCATCTGACGGGTGATGTCGAAATGGTCGAAGATAGGCTGTGTGCCTTGATAGAGTTTGACAATCTTTGCGCTCTCGGGAGCTATCAATTCCAGGTAATGACGCACTTCATCATAGATGTCTTTGTCATTGATCTGAATAGTGGTAAAATCAGGACTAAGCACGTCTCGGATGATACCGAGTGTACGTCCCATCTCTTCGCTCACAAGACTGACCGGTTCTTTCTGTTGGAGACTTTTCACAGTCTGTTCCCAACGCTCTACCAGCAGTCGCAATTCATTGTCCAACTCAGCCACACGTTTGTCTTCTGCAACCGTACGAACGATGATTCCAAAGCCTTGCGGCTTAATAGAAAGCATCAGTTGTCTGAGACGCTGGCGTTCTGCCTCGCGTTTAATCTTCTGCGAAACCATGACACCGTCGGCAAAGGGAATCAAGACAATATTACGTCCTGCGATAGAAATCTCGGCGGTAAGACGCGGACCTTTGGTATTAATCGGCTCTTTCGAGACTTGTACCAGAATAGGGTCACCCACCTTGAGCACATCGGCAATCTGTCCTTCTTTGCCCACTTCGGGTTGACGTTGAGTCTTGGTCATAACCGGCATATGACGTCGATCCGAAACGGCTTTGGTTACATAAGTTTGCAGCGTACGAAACTGAGAACCTAAATCCAAATAATGTAGAAAAGCTTCTTTCTCATGTCCCACATCCACGAAAACCGCATTCAGCGCCGGCATCACTTTCTTGACACGACCGTAGTATATATTTCCCACCGAGAAATTGTCTTGGTCACGTTTCTCACGCGCCACTTCCTGCAATCGGTCATCCTCTGTCAGCGCTATCGCGATCTCCTGCGGTTGGACATCCACAATCAATTCGCTTTTCATACTTGATAGGGGTTAATTAATTAAATAAAAAAGCCTTGTGGCAACTTGTCCTCACTTGGACAAGTCTCAAGCCACAAAGCCAAAGAGCGATCGTCAATTACTTATGCTTATGACGATTCTTACGCAGACGTTTTTTACGTTTGTGCGTAGACATCTTGTGTCTTTTATGCTTCTTTCCGTTTGGCATAATTTTAAATTATTAAAATGTTATTAAAAAAATATTTTGTTTGCTTATTTACCTTTGCGCACCTGAGCGGCAAACTCTGCTGCCGGTTTAAATGCTGCAATCTGATGCTCCGGCACTGGAATGGATGTGCTCATTGTAATGTTACGGGCAATCTTGGCCTTACGCGTCTTGGTGATAAAACTACCGAAACCACGGAGATAGACATTCTCTCCCTTGGTTACGTTCTTTTTTACAATCTCCATGAACGACTCCAGCACAACTCCGATAGAGGTTTTGTCATAGCCTGTAGAGATTGCAATTTCATTTACTAATTCTGCTTTAGTCATAGCGATTATTCCTATAATTTGTTGTTAAAATTCGAAAAACTCTGCAAAGTTACTATAAATTATTGAAATACAAAAGTTTTTCGCAAAAAAAATTGCAAATTTGTGCATTTTTTTGTAATTTTGCACCCGATTTTGATGTTTTTAGCAAAAAATAAGCTATTTTTATGTCCAATTCATTAGTATATAGCCATTTATATCGCTGGTACGAATCCAACTGCCGGACACTCCCGTGGAGAGAGACGGAAGATGCCTATCGGATCTGGTTGAGTGAAGTCATTTTGCAGCAGACAAGAGTCATGCAAGGTCTGGAATATTATCTGCGGTTCGTCAATCGTTGGCCAACGATAGAAGATTTAGCGGCAGCGGACGAAGCGGACGTATTGAGGGAATGGCAGGGACTCGGTTATTATTCCCGTGCTCGCAACCTGCACAAAGCAGCTCAGATGGTAGTGTCGAACGGTTGGACTCCTTTCCCCACACGCTTTGAGGACATCCGTTCCCTGCCGGGTATCGGCGATTATACGGCGGGAGCTATCGCTTCTTTTGCGTACAACGAACCTTACCCTGCTATGGACGGCAATGTGTATCGGGTAGTAGCACGATTGATGGATATAGACGAAGCTTTTGACACGACCCAAGGAAAGAAATTGTTTCACCGCCAAATAGAGACCCTTCTCGACCGAGAGCACCCTCGTTTGTTCAACTCCGCTATCATGGAGTTCGGCGCACTCTATTGCACTCCCGTTCTCGGCGATGCGTGTGACAACTGTCCGCTCAAAGAGTGTTGCGCCGCACACGCTCACGGAACGGCGGAACTTCTACCCGTTCGTAAGCCGAGACCCAAAGTACGAGACCGATGGTTTGATTATCATGTGTATTACACCTCGGACATGCACACCCTCATCCATCGTCGGGAAGAGAAAGACATCTGGTATCATCTCTATGAGTTTCCTTGCGAGGAGCACGAAAAAGCGCCTCTGAATACGGTCAAAGACGCTATCTCGCTCACGCACGTACTCTCACACCAACGCATACACGCGCGTTTCCTATTACATAAGGTAAATACGCTGCCTATAATTCCGGAGTCCTTCCCCGTCTCCTTGCCTGAGCTGGACGACTTTGCCCTTTCGAGACTAAGCCTTCGAGCGCTTGACCTAATATTTCCACGACTGACTTCTGCGCATCCTTCTGCTTAGTAGCCGTTTGGATGATTTGCGTCATGTTCATATACGTGAACTGGATATCCGAAGCGAAGAATTCTTCGTCCTGCAACTCATTGAGCACTTCCAGATGATGTGCAATCACTTGCATATCTCCGCGTTTGGCAGGACCTGTCTGTGAGTCTTTAGGTGCTAACGTGTGTACTTTCGCTGCTGTCTGATCTATCAGCGGCAATAACGCCTCGAAAGGAATCTGCGTTCCTTTGAGCACTTCTGCTGCCATGCGGAACATGAGGTTGGTAAAGTTATTGGCAAACACACCGGCTATGTGCAACCGTTCACGGTCATGTTGTTTCGCCTCGTAAATATGACTCGTCAAAATCTGTGCAATCGAGTAAATAGCCGCCACATCGTCGATGTTACGTCCCTCTACAAAACACGGAATCCGACTCCAGTCATCTATCAAAGCCGTCTTGCTGAAACTCTGCAAGAAATATAGGATTCCCGCATGAGGTTTATCTTCTCCAAACACCTCTATCGGCATTGTCCCCGATGTATGAAGGTGCAAGGCTTTGGGAGCATGTACTAACGACACTATCTCCTTGAGCACATGGTCTGCTACGGGATAAATATAACAATCTCCCTGCGGAATCTTCTCCACTTCCGATGGGTCTGCTGTCAGCGGACGGGCATGTACCAACTCCGCTTTGATGCCTTTCAGTTCCAAAGCGTGGTGAAGATTAGTTCCCACACTTCCTGCTCCTATAATCACAATCTTCATATTCTAAACAGCTTATAGTTCCTGTCCTTGTAATGTATATATCTGGTTTCCGCGACGGATAAGCAACTGACCGTCACGCATAAACTTCTGAATCTTCAAATCTTCAAATCTCAAATCTTCCAATCCTTCTTCAGAAGGCGTATACCCGTCATCCATCGGCTCTTTGTGCGTCATCGCATAATCGAGGTACATCTCCAACATCGTGTATCCGGAAGCATGACGGACGTTATTATCCGGCGTCGTCGGGTCACAGCCGTTAGCACTCTCCCACACGTCCGGCATTCCATCTTGATCCGTATCGGTCAACGGAGCCACTACGGTATAATCATAGAATCCTTCTGCATCCTCTTCGGTATCAATGATACCGTTTCCTCTGGAGGCACCGCTATAAGTAGCTTGCTTATTACGGGTATCATTCACTAATCGCAACTCCACATGGTCACGCGGGAAACAACCTGCCGTGTCCAAAACGGTCTCGTACGCTTCCTCAGCCGTTTCGTAATCGCCGACAGCATAAGCATACATCTCGAAATCATAGCGACCATAGATAGAATCGGTAGTCCATTTCCACCAAGGTGTTTTAGGACGAATTAACGTGTCCACACGCAAGGTATCTACCTTACTATAAGGCGATTTTCCCACTACAGCCGACCAGTTATCTGCCGTAGCCGAAGCTGCTCCATCGAACACATTACCGGAGAGATACCATTGACTCGGTCCCCAAGACGTAGCACCGCTACGGGCCTTCTCAACAGAGAAGAAATATTTCTTATTCGTCGTATTCGGACCCACTTTGTAGTAGTTATTGATGAAATTGCACTCATGCGCCGAGTTAAGACCATTATATTCACCTTCCGCTAATTTAGCAGTATTCTCACCGCCATAACAACCGTTCGAACCGCCCTCAAAATTATACTGCACATTATTGATATAATCAATATAGACCACACAATCGTTTACCCCTTGCGCTCCGTTAAAACGGCACGAACGCTTATTGTTATGCACAAGCAAATTATGATGGTAAGAAGCAGGCGAACCACCCCATTGACAACCATAGGCACGCTGACCTTTTTTGTGTCCCGCATCGTACAAACCTTCATGCACGATACAGTATTGCACCGTGATAAAATGGCTGTCGTAAGAGTTCATATTCTCCTCCATGGACCAACCGAAATCGCAATGGTCGAAGATATAACTCTCGCAATTCTCTGCTCCAACAGCGTTTGCGTCCAACAACTTTCCATTCACATCATATTGCCCTAAACGGAAACGTATATTACGGATAATAAAATTCTCACTACCACCGCAGTTCACCTTATTGTGAGTAATGACGATTCCCACACCCGGAGCTGTCTGTCCGGCGATCGTGTAGTTCTTACGATTGATACGCAGGTCTTTGACAAGCCTAATCTCTCCGGTTACGGCAAAGCACACCGTCAGCGGCTCGTTCGGAAACTGCTTGACTGCCCAACGAAGCGAACCTTCTGTGGCTCCTTCGGCATCGTCTGCCAGCGTCGTCACGTACACTACTCTACCTCCTCGTCCGCCGGAAGTGTATTTACCAAAACCCTCTGCTCCCGGGAATGCCACAATGGTATCCGGCAAAAGGCCTGCAGAGGCTACTAATGAACCAAAGCAGCAAATTGCTGCCACAAGGAATCGTTTGGAACGGATGCTGTGATACATATGTTTTCTTTTTTTACAGGATGAATAAATTCTATTTTACGGGCGTGCAAACAAATACCCCCATCGGGATTAGAGCGCTTGGCGCCATACTTGAGATCACCTTTTATCGGACAACCGATAGCCGCCAGTTGGCAACGGATCTGATGATGCCGTCCGGTCTCTAAGTTCACTTCCAAAAGCGTATAGTGTTCGCCCTTAACAAGCGTCTTATAGGACAAGATAGCCTGTTTTGCCTCTTTGGCGCCCGGTTTGGCGATATAACTCTTATTCTGTGCCTCATTACGCACAAGCCAGTTCTCCAACCATGCTTCGGGTACTTTTGGTGCCCCCTGCACGATCGCCCAATAGGTCTTCTTGATCTGCTCATGGCTCTTGAACATCTCATTAAGCCTCGTCAGCGCTTTGCTTGTCCTTGCAAAAAGCACTACTCCGCTCGTCGGTCTATCCAAACGGTGTGTCACACCCAAAAACACCTCACCGGGCTTGTTGTACTTGTCCTTGATATACGCCTTCACCGTCTCGCTCAGCGGCGTGTCACCCGTCTTATCGCCCTGCACGATCTCATTGCAGGTCTTGTTGACGGCTATAATATGGTTATCTTCGTAGAGAACTTCCATCATTTCATCATTTAGCGAAGCGGATCATTCTATCATTTACAGCTCCGCTGTCTTACCGCCTCATAGATAAACACACCTGCTGCCACGCTCACATTGAGGCTCTCAATAACACCCGTCATCGGCAGTCTTACCTGATCCGTACAGAGCTTGAGGTTCTCCTCATAGATACCTTTTTCCTCGCTTCCCATAACGATACAAGTCGGAACAGTCATGTCCACTTCGGTATAGTTACGGTCTGTATGTTCGGTAGCTGCTACAATGCGAAGACCACTTTCTTGCAGATATTGTAGTGCATTCTGAAGGTTTTCTACCTTACAAATAGGCAAACTATGCAGCGCACCGGCAGAGGCTTTGACCGCATCGCCGTTGATAGCTGCACTTCCGCGCGTACCGATGATAAGCGCGTGAACACCTGCGCACACACACGTACGAGCGATAGCTCCGAAATTGCGCACATCGGTCACACCGTCCAGCATCATCAGCAACGGCGTCTTGCCTTCATCATAGAGGCTCTGAACCAAACTGTCCAGCGGAGTAAACTCTATCGGACTGAGGAAAGCAATCACGCCTTGGTGGTTCTTGTCCGTGAACTGATTCAGTTTCTCCAGCGGCACACGTTGGATCTGCGTACCTGTTCCTTCTAACTTAATCAGCAACTCTCTGCCGATAGCCGAACTCATATCGCGGCGAACCAGCACTTTGTCAAGCACCTTGCCTGCATCAATCGCTTCCATCACAGCGCGCACACCGAAGATCATCTCTTTCTCCGGCGGACGCTTGGTGTCGTACGAACGTTTCGTGTGCTCGCGTTTAATCTCATCGCGATACTCGTGATTGAAATTAGGGTTGTAACTTTTCTTTATCATAATTGTATTGATTTTTCACTTTTTAATATCTCAGCCATTCGATAAACACCATTGGGTCGGAGGTGAATGCTACCGGCTCTGGTATCAGATTGCCTTCTGTATCGAGTTGCACGAAGTACGGCTGTGCGTTCGAACCAAAACGCTCACGCTGCAAACGGCTGTTCTCTGCTCCTTCACTCTCGCCGTCATGGTCTCTGTCCAAACGATCATCCACATACAGTTCAATGAAGACATAGTTCTTTAACCGTGCTTTGACGCTGTCGTCATTCAACACAAACGCTTCCATCTTACGGCAGTTCACACATCCATAACCGGTAAAATCGATGAGTACCGGTTTGCCTGTCTGACGCGCATAAGCCATTCCCTCTTCATAATCATTAAACACCTCGCGCCCCTCAATCTCCATAGGCGGTGCAAAAGCGCTGATAGCTTTCACCGGCGCGCCGCGAAGACCCGGTACCAGGTAAAACGCAAAGGCCAGGGATGGGATGATCACGATCGCACGGATGATTTTACGTGGGGTCGATACTCTCCATATATCCCATATAAGATAGATTCCTATGCCTAGGAAGCAAACGATCCATATGGCAATAAAGAGCCATCTCGGCAATATACTCCACCCGTACGCCATATCTGCCACACTCAGGAACTTGAGCGAAAGCGCCAACTCAAGGAACGCCAACACCACTTTGAAACTCGTCATCCAGTCACCTGACTTAGGTGCCTGTTTGAGCCACTGAGGGAACATAGCAAACAGCGAGAACGGCAAAGCAAGAGCAATCGCAAAACCCAACATTCCCATCGCAGGAGCTAACAGAGACTTGCCTGCCGCCTCTACCAACAGCGTGCCGATAATAGGTCCCGTACACGAAAACGATACTATCACTAACGTAAACGCCATCAGCAGAATACTAAGGAAACCGCCTGTACTCCGTGCTTTGCTATCCAATGCGGTGGACCAACTATCCGGCAAAGTGATCTCAAACAATCCGAAGAAAGAAAGTGCAAAAATCACCAAGATCAGGAAGAACACGATATTTACTACCGCGTTGGTACTCATCTCATTTAGTGCCGAAGCACCGAATAGAATCGTCACCAGCAATCCTAATCCCACATAAAGGATCACGATGCTCAACCCATATAGAACCGCATCCTTCAGTCCGCCGCCTTTCTTCAGGAAGAAACTCACCGTCATCGGTATTATCGGCCACACGCAAGGCGTGAATATCGCCAACAATCCTCCCAATAATCCCAACAGGAAGATAAGCCAAAGAGATCTGGAGCCTGCTTGTAAGTCCTTCCCTTCAGGGGAGGATTTAGGAGAGGCTTCCTCATAACTCCACACTTCCGGAGCAGTACACATCACATCGTTGCACGCGTTAAACCGAATAGGCGCCAGCTCTGTTTTAGCGACAGTCATCACAAAGGAATCCTTGTATTCCTGTGTAAACATGAACTCTCCCATTTCGAGAATGCTCATATGCCATCCCTCGTCCACAGTCGCCCGTATCCGCACGCTATCCCCTCTATCTTCTCCACTCCAGTGAACAGGTTGTACCATCTGCGCTGCCACATATAAAGGCAAGCACACAAATAAGATAAATAATATTCTTTTCATTTGCTGATTTCTTGTTGTTGTTTTCTTATTGTCGTTTGTTGTCTTTTGCTCGTTTGTTGCTTTTTCATCTATCCGCCAATCTTGGCGGATCCCCTCTCCTCCTATCGTTTTATCCGCCATTCTTGTCCGCTATCCTCTGCGCATAACCTTTCCGCAAGGGCGTTCATGTTGTGAAACTGGCTATACTCTGTTTCCGACGGCACACCATCCACCTCTCCCATCTCCGTCAACTTCCACGGCGACAAAATCAGCAGTTGCCCCATTTCGCACATCTGATGCCTTCTAAACTCCGGATTCCATCCCTCGCGAATAGGCTCTTTCTGTATATGAATAAGCGGTAAAGCTTGTTCATGTTTTTCCCCTTTGGAGATTCCCGGTGTCACCAATACGGCTCCTTCTTTAGCGGCTTGAATCCATGCCGCCCGCTCTTGTTGGAAAGCCTCGGTTGTCTCATAGCGGGTGTTATAATCACGCTGCCCGTCTTTCATCTGCCACCGATGACAAAACACCTGCTCTTTCCACGGACACCGCAATAGAAAAATATTCCCGTAAGCGGCAAAGTCCTGTCCTGCCAATGAAATATGCTGGCGGCGTTGGAACAAATCAGGATAGAGCGCACGCATCACAGCTCGACGCGGATTATCCTGTACATAGCGCACTATATTCTCCTTCTGCCCTTTGCGATAACAAATCGTATCATCATAGTTATCTTCAAAAAGCAGCTCGACACCATGCTCTGCATAATACTCCTCCCTTTGCTTCCTTGATAATCGCTCTAAAACCGTCCTGTCCATTCCATCCGCCAATCTTGGCGGATATAGTTCTCGGTACTTCTTCGTACACACGGCCTTGAAATCGCGGATGATAGTGCCCATATTTATATCCATCGTTTTCTCAACCTGCACTATCCCGTGAAAATGATCAGGCATGACTTGATAACCCAGCGTACACACCTGCCGTCCTGTGGATCGTTGTATTTCAAAAGTCTGCTTCCATGCCTCCTCTACATATTGACCAAGCTTGGTCAATTCCACCCTCGGCTCCGCGATATTCTTATTCAGTTCCCCAAACACATGCTTACGCTTGTGTGTCACGATAGTAATAAGGTAAATCCCTTTCCCCTTATAATCCTTCCACTCCTTATGTGCCCGATGCGCACTATTCAACAATCCACCCTTCTCTTTCCAATATGTGTACCAATCGGTATCCATTCTGTAATTCCCCTTTCGTTTCTATTTATTGTTTCTTATAGTTGTTACTGCTGCTGTTGCCGCTGTTCGCGTTTGCTACTGCTTGAATTTGTTGCTGTTTGCGTTTGTTGCTATTTGCTGTCGCTGCTTGCGTTTGCTACTCTTGTTGTGTTGTTTTGTTATTTTTTGGCTGTTTGTTGTTTTTGTTTTCATCTATCCGCCAATCTTGGCGGATCCCCCTCTCCTTCATTCTCCCTCCTTCTTCTCCTCCTTCCTTCCACCTGTTTTCCACCTGTATCCATCGGATGCTCATCGGGTACTCATCGGGTACTCATCGGATGCTCACTATGACGTCACCCTAACATCTACGGGAGAATACCCCGCTTTCTCTCCTTACTCACCTCATGTTTGATATAATCGTACAGCCGTCCTTGTATAGGCTTGTTATATTTCCTTGCGTTCCGCACAGCCTCCTCATATCGAGCCTGCCATTCTGCTTTCCGTTCCGGATCATGCATGATTGCCTTTGTCTCCGCCATTAGCTCAGCAAAGGCCTTTGCCGTCGGGTGTTCCGCCTTTGCTTTCTTTGTCTTCTTGCTCAACTCCGGCTTCGCGCACACCGCTCCATATTCCCCATTTCCGGGAATCCGCCGTGCATAATGTCTCTGATCCACATTCCCCTGCAAACTATCCACTATATTCACCCACTTCGCTTTCATAGGACGATTATTCCTCGAAATAATCAGTATCTAATCGTTTGATAAGATATGATTGTTTCAATGAAACCCCAACGCCACACTCAATCATATAGTTTGCCAACTCTTGTCCATCTATCAGCACAACTTTTACATCGCCTTTTGGTTGGAATTGGCGTGCTTCCTTGGAGAAATAAGATGTTGTAATGAACACTCCTTTTTTTGCTCCTTGACCAACTAAAGCACCGACAAATTTTTGTATCTCAGGCTGACCAACACAATTGGACCAACGTTTTGCTTGAACATAAATCTTATCTAACCCTAGTTTATCTTCTTTTATAACTCCATCTAAAGGTCTATTATCGATTATTACTGAAGGGAAAATTGTTAATTTATATTTTAATAATTCTTCATATTCCTTTTCTAATAAATAATTTTCATTATCAATATATAAATTACTTAATAAATCATTAACTTTAAATGATTTTGCCATACATAAATCAATTTCTGTAATTGAATAATCTAAACTTTTTAATACACTTTTTGCACATTTATCATTAAATTGAGGTTTTTCTCCTTTAA
>ONMU01000042.1 GCA_900319035.1 uncultured Bacteroidales bacterium | reverse complement strand
CGGATGATACAACGCTCCAAATCGCCTATTCCATCGAACGGGTCGAGCAATTCTCCATAGCGGTTTTGGTTGAGGCAGATAGCTAAGGCGTTGATGGTGAAATCTCTTCTATTCTGGTCTTCCTCCAGCGTGCCATCTTCTACGATGGGGTTTCGGCTGTCACGGGTGTAGCTCTCCCGCCGTGCGCCAACGAACTCTAACTCCATCTCTCCGCGTTTCACTTGTGCGGTACCGTAGGTCTTGAAGATAGAGAGATGGGCTTTCTTGCCTAAGCGTTTTGCTACCGATTCCGCTAATTGTATACCGGGACGAGCAGACGAAGCCACCTGATCAGAAGCATTTGGAAAGAGACACACGACATCTATATCCGTGCTCTCCCGATGCAGGAACAGATCGCGAACCCATCCTCCTATGACGTAGCAGTCCATGCCCAAACGATCGGCCTCTTCGCCGATCAAATGCAGGACAGGATTGTCTATTTTAGAATTCGTTACGACCATGTTTTATGAAATCGGGCACAAAGGTACAAAAAAATTTGCATATATGCAAATAAATTAATTAAAAATTAATAATGAATAATGAATATCTCTTAAAAATTAAAAATTAATAATGAATAATGAATATCTCAAATTCAATTAAAAATGAATAATTAATAATGAATATTTCGTAGTGGAGTGAAGATTTTATTCAAAAAAACGGGAAGATGGCATCAAAAAGTATATATACTACGTATATATAGTATAAGGCAGTATTTTGACAAAATAAGGGCTGTATCCTTGGGGTATCCTATGGGTATGTTTGGGGTATCATTTGGCGCGATATCGAGTTTGGATCGATAAAGGGTGTATGAAAACTCGTGCTGCTATGGATGTATGATTAGGAGATGGAGGGAGGAGTTACAAAAAAATGTCTTGGATTGTTGCACAGTATTACAAAGAAATGACCCTGATTGTGGCACAGTATTACAAAGAAAAGGCCCTGATTGGTGTGCGGTGGGACAAAATTGTTCTTGAATGTTAGTTGATTTTATTCGATGAAATCGGGGATTTACGGGGTTTTGAGGTGAGGGGGAAATGGATGTTTATGGGTGGTGGAGGTGGAAAAATTGACAGCCTTGTCATTTTCGAACAGGTGTAACAATACGTAAAAATTTGGTAACAATACGTAAAAAAGTTGCAAAAAGGGTTGCGTATGTCCGATTTTTTTTGTACCTTTGCAGTCGGTTTTGAAAAATATGGGTATAATGGGAATTAAAAATTAAAAATTAAAAATTAAGAATTAAATTTTCAGGGAAAGAAAAATTGGATATACGAAGCATGAAAAACAGCAAGTTTTTTGGGGTGTATGGATCAGAATTCGTTTTTGGCGGGATTCTCCTCTTGTGTATTTTCTTGAGTTATTTTGGCGCAAGAAACATGACCATAGAGCAATATGGTCCGATTTCTGATTTGTTAAACACAAGTATTACTATTGTATGTTTAGCTTTTGCATGGTTAATGATTCGTCATTCGGAAGGCTTGCGAACTCGTAAGCTGTGGGCTTTTACGCTTCTTGTTTTCGGTTTTTATGCTGCGCTTTTGATCTTTCGTGTGGCTTGGTTTGTGGGTGTGCCTAAACAAGGTGTGGTTCGTTTGCAGAACTGGGAGGTAGTAAGTGGTAATTTTCTTTCATGGTTGCTGTTGACGTATCCGGCTGAGATTCTGCGACCGGGTTGGCTGAATATCAGGAGGTCGCTTTTGCAAGGTCTTCCTGTGTTTTTAGCTTACGCTTTAGATGTGCTTTTGGATGTGGATTTGCGTATCGTATTGGCCTTGTATCCGATTCTGTTGCTTGGATTTTTGGTATCGCATATAGCCAAATACCGCAAGACGTGTGAGGAGAACTTTTCGTCTATGGAGAATATCGATGCACAATGGATCGTGCGCTATATAATAATGTATGTGCTATTTAATGCTTTTTTCTTCATCTTGTGTTTTTCTCCTACTATACAGATTTCGTTCACGCAACAATGGTTGCTGCTGATGATGTTAGTGTATAGTTCGGAGCAGATCCTCTTCCGTCCCGATCCATGGAAGAAGATGCAACGTCATGAGATGGAAGAAAATGCCGATGAAATCGAGGAAATGCCTATGGAAGATCCTAATGAACAAACTACTGTAGATTATCGTGAGTTATTGGATACATGGATGGCTACTGAGAAGCCGTATCGTAATCCGGATTTCCATTTGTTGGATATGCGTAAGGTTGTGCCTATGAATAGAACGTACCTGAGTCAGCTAATCCATAGTCTGTACGGGTGTAATTTTTATCAGTTCGTGACCAACTATCGTATTAATGAGGCGAAACGTTTGATGAAGGAGTGTCCGGATATGCAACTACAGGAAATAGCGGAGGAATGTGGCTTCTCATCGCCGACTGTGTTCTCCCGTATTTTTGCACGTGAGACAGGCATGACACCGAGGGAATGGAGTGTTAAAATAGACAATTTGTAAAAAAATAGCTATTTTACTCAACTCTAAAACAATTTTTGCTTTTATCTATTGTAGGATTCAAAAAAATGCAGTACTTTTGCACCTGTTATCGCAATCAGCGGTAACGAAGCCTGTAGAGGTTTTTTCATGTAATTGTAAGTATTGGGATCCCGCGGTACGTGAGTATAGCGGGATTTTTGTATACCTTTTGCAAGACGCATTTGACAAAATAAAGAAAATTGACATTTTAAAGTAAAAATATTTTGATATATTAAGGAAAAGCAGTAATTTTGCGGTTCTATTTGTTATTTAAGGAGGAAAAAAGATGAAGAAGTTAATAATAGGTGGAATATTCCTATCCTTTTTTGCATTGCGTATTTGCGCTGTCGGTTTCACGCCGACGGATGGTGGTTTAGTAGTTGATTTGAAGCAAGGAGATCAGATTTTGATCTCTACTTGGATTGATATCGACGGAGATGGAGACGAAGACCCCGGTGAGGAGTTTTTCGTGGAAAACTATACCCGTTATTACGGTGGTCATTTCAAGTACGCGAACGATTCTACGGCTTATTATCTCAAGTTGATTCCGCAGGGAAGCGGAGTAACCGAGCCTGCTGAGATGTCTATCTGGACGGTGGACACCGCTTTGACGCGTGTGGATGTGAATAACTATGCACAAGGCGGAAAAAACAAAGATTATGCTTTAGGTGGTATCTCCTATACGATCTGGAATGATAATAGAACGCTGAGAACAAACGGAAACAATAGGTATGTTTTCTATGGTGACTTGGAGGCGAAAGACAAAAACACCGATAAGTATACCGATGTGGTGTTCGTTATTCCGACCAACCATCCTACCAATTCTTCGTTTGACCCGAAAGAACCAAATGGAACGATGCGGCGTGGAACACTCTTCAATGGTGTGACCGGAACGGGTTTCTTAGGAATGACCTATCGTGAGGTGTATTGGCTTGAGATCCCGCGATTCAACGTACCGGTAAGCTATACTAATGCAGCGGTAGTGACATTTAATACTACTACAAGCGAATGGACAGGAAAGCGTTGCGGAAATATTAAGCCGGGTCGTGCTGCTTATGCCTATGCTGATGATTCAAAACCCCAAAAACACTCCGAAACGCCGCGTACTATCTTCCGTCTGTATATCCTCAACGAACCTATGCAGACCTGCCCTAATACGTATTTCTTTGCGTACGATGAGCAGGATTACAAGCAATATCGTAAGGGACCCGATACGAATGTTAAGCCTCCTTTGACATGGGACGATCGTACGGATGCCAAGAAGGTCTATACAATGGATCGTCTCTTCCGTATGAATCGGGTGGGAGACTCAAAATATTACCAAACCGGACTGATGAATGTGCCGGTTCCGGATAGTTCGTACTACTATGTAGGATGGAATAACGACTACCGTAATGGTAGCGCAGCGGTATCCTCAGAACCTTTAGGTTCTTCTACGGCTAAATCGCAGTTTACTAAAATCCGTGAGCTGCCGATGAAAGACCTTGCGGGCTTTAATGCTCCTAAAGGTGCTTTCGGACGAATGATCGTAGATACCACTTCGTCAGACGATAACCTTGGTGTGAAGTTCAAACCAGCAGGTTATTTCCTGAAGATCAACAATGGTCGAAATATCGAAATGCGCCCTAATGCGGATAGTACGATCTGGACTTGTGCGGAGATGTGGACAATCACGGACGCTTATGCTGCTTTGCAGGTAAAAGCTACAATGTTCTCCGGTCCCGAATATGACGATACCGACCCCGGAATAGATATTCCGGGATGGAGTAATTTTGTGGATGGTAATACGATTAAAGTGGAAGACACTGAAGAGTCTTGTGAAGGCAAATCCGGTTGGGCGAAAATAGATATTCGAAATACGGCACAGAACGGAGGTATGGTGTTTGTGGAGGCAGATCCTGACAAATATGTCCGCTACAACAACAACGGTCATTTCGGCGATACGATCACAACGCAATATCCTATTATGGGAGCATCCACTGTGACTATACAAGCCCCCCGCCTCATTGCCGGATATAAGTTCCGAGGATGGTACACAAAGGCGGATACTACTGCCGGAGGTGGTACTTGGTATAAACCGGGAGATGAGGTTGACTTGTCCGAGGTCGGTAATACCTTAACTCTTTACGCGCAAGCGGAATATAAGGGTGGTATCAGTATTGCCCTATCCTTTATCAATCCAGAGGACAGTAAACGCTATTTCTTAACTCACCCGGGAGCCGCGGCTCCTCGTTACGCTCGTGCGCGCTATATCGCCGATTGGACTGATACGTGGCAGGGTATGGCGAACGCTGATAACCTCGATCCGCATTACCTCACGACCTATTTATTGGTGGGCAAAAACACTATTTGTGCCGAGTGTGAACCGAACGAATATGTCTTTGAGCCGAAGCGCGAGGTCGTCAAAGGTGCTATCGATTCGGTGACGTTCTATGAAAACTTCTCGCCGAACGAAGAAGAATATCCGGGTTTGTATTATACCGACCCGAATCTCATCCTTGCGAATAACACCTGGGCAGGTCTTTTCCAATCCTCCGGAGGATGGCCTACTCCCGCTCGTCCCTGTATTGAGAATACCAAACTCTCTTCGACCCACTATCTGACAGGAATGAAGACAACCATTACTCGTACTGTGCGTGGCAATAATGCGGAAGGATCGAATGTAGTGTACAACCAATCAGCTAATCAGTTTGATGCGACTACTGCAGCAGGTACAGATTTTACCATTTCCGGTGTCGGAGTGGTAGATCAGTATTTCGTGATCTTGCCCGATACGACGGACGTGGAAGCACAATGGATCGATTCGCTGACCTTTGGGCTGCATAACGAGGAGCAAACCAAACAACCCGTTTGGTCGAAACTCATCGGTAAGCAACTGTTGCTCCAGATGATGTTAGGAGACAAGATTGTCTATTTCCATCCGAATAACGATAAGACTAAGACGAGTGCGTCGGAACTCTGGCTCTCGAACGACTATCGTATCGCTCAGACCTTCTCCTATATAAGAGACGCGCGCGTAGAGGCGTTAGGAACTGTGTCGGACGAGAATAAGCCTCACATGAGTGAGACTTCCAATGATTTCAGCCGACTCATTACCTCCGGCGTTAGTAGCCCGATGAATGTGCAATACCAAGGCAACTATATCGATATCGTTGATACGATCCGCGTTGCGCTTCGTCCGATGCCTAATAGTAAGATCAAGGACTACTACGGAAGGTGGAAAAAGAAAAGTTTGGACGATGGGCTGCATATCAATCCTGATCGCTCACGGTATCGCGATATTTTGGTTCGTACCAAAACCTATCACTACGGTCCTACCACTACGCAGTTGGTACTCACCCCGGAGTTTGATACTTATGCCTTCAACCCTCTGGCAGATAATAGTCGTATTGTCAACTTTACGCTCACCAAAGTGACCTCGCGTCCTCTGTTGGACAAGGATAATCATGTGATCAGAGAAGAGATTTACTCTACGGAGGATGTGACATCCTCTCTCCAACTCGGACCGAGTGCCTGCTCTTTCACTTTCGGAGCTACCTATTTCCGGGTTGACGATGATCCGATTCGCCAGCAGGTAGTCCTTGCTGCACGCAGTAATAATGAAGCTGACGATAATCACGATACGCTGCTTATCTCGACCAGTGTTAAACTTGACGCAGTCTCCTATCCGGTTACTGCTCGCGTTCCGCTTGTACAAATATCCTTGGCGGGAGACGAACTCATCTGGTCGGTGGTGGACAATGGGCAACGCTATTTTATCATGGCAGGAACAGGCGGACTGATCTTCCGTAAGTTCAAGTTAAGTAGTTCTATGCTCTACAAAGAGGGTACTACGACGCCTTTGGAAATAGGCTCTGCTAATCCGGAAAATAACGATACCAAATATATCACTCCGTGGAAGTTTAGCTATAATCCGGAGCAAGCGAACCAACTCTCGCTCAAAACGGAGTATGGCGTGGACAGGTATGTTCTGATGCCGGACGAAAATACAGGAACTGATGCGGTTGTTAGTGCTACTGAGTCGTCCTTCTTCACCTTCCATTATGTGAAAGTCTATACGAACGATAATGCCAACTATGAGGAACAGGTGAAGCTGCAATTCGGAAGCAGTAAATGGCTGAAATTCTCGACCTCGCCTTCTTTGTGTTTGGAGTTGGTAGATTCTGAAGCGGAAGCCTCTGTCTTCTCTTGGACTTATCTGCTCAAGGAGTATAGCGTGCTTGAGGATGGTCAACCGTACCCGAATAAGAATCAACTCGTATTCGGCTATAATAGTTCGTCGTCTTCGTCTGTTATTACGCGTTATAAGGCACGTCGTGAGTACTCGATGCTGCTGGATGGTGTGTCCACCTATTGTAGTAGGTATGACGAGAGAACGTACGCTAACCTGATTGATGAAAACCAAGAATGGAAGACGACCAAAGAGATTTCTATCATCCCCGATGCGCGTCCCGGCGTACCTGCCAGCGGACTGAGTATAACAGGTACGTTCGGCAATAAACAGGAGACGACTGTTACGCCTTCCGGAGTCAGCCCGACGAATGTCCAAACAGGCGGCAAGTATGTAGATATTGTGGATACGCTTTATGTGCAGTATTCATTGAAGGATAAGGCACCTTCCTATCGCTTCAAGAGCGATTGGACAGGCTTCACGTCCATTGAAGAGGCAAATCTAAAGATACCTCTGATTCGTAAGACCTATCACGAGGAGCACTACGACTCGCTCGTCTGTCTCGTGGAGGGAGATGAGTATAACCATACTTTCCCCAATACCATTACCGATCCGGTATCCCATACCTTCACGCTCCTTACGGAGCGGCGTACCGGTTACCATGTGCTCGATGTGGAGAATAAAGCGGTAGCAGTACACGATGCAGAGAAAGAGGATGTAACAATATCCGGCGGAATGGATCTGGATAGTGTAGCTCTTGCGGAGGTACGTCTGATCGATGAGTTTGGTAATACGCCGTCTTGGTGTAGTATTGCCGGTAAGGGCACAAATACCATTACGGTACAATGTACAGAGAGTGGTATCCGTTCTCCGCGTACGGCGAATATCTATATTGCGTACATTGTGATGATCGATGATGATGGCAATCCAGCGACACCTAAAAAAATGCGATTCTTGAACTACCGTCTGACTGTGTCGCAACCCAGTTTGTATGAGTATGCCAATAACCAGACACTCAACCATAGTACCGGTGCCTCCGGAGATCCCTTGGATGACAAAGGTATGCAGCAGGTTCACCAGAACAAACGGATTCTCTATTACTACCCCGATCAGAATGTAGAGTTGCCCGTACGAGAGAGCCACTTCTTCGGATGGTGGCGTTGGTTCCGCGAGGGAGAGGGAGAAATTGGTGACTCCGATATTCCAGATACCGAATGGCGTACGATGCCTCGTAACGTAGCGGGTAAGTACAATTACCCGTTCCGTATCATCGGAGACTCGGTGTTGATTGATAAAGCAGATCCTTCCAAAGGCAAAAAACTCGTGACTAAGGGACGATATACCGTCTTCCATTATAAGTCGAAAGACTATCCGAGTGTTCGTCTCGATCCGCCGATTAAGACAGCCTTGGTAGCTCCGCCTACTGTGAGTGCCGGTATTCCTGCTAAACCGACCGTTACCTATGCTGTGGATATCAGTAACTATTACGATAAGCTGCCGATGTCCCTTTCGCAGAAGAACCAAGTGGATACCGCGTATCTCGATACGATGATAAAGATTCCGGAACCGACCCTCTCACTCCGTGAGGTCTTTGAGCTGCGTCCGTGGACCGAGATGGCAGACACGATGGAGCACTATAAGAGTACGAGAACGGCTAACGATGCCGGTGAGTATGAGTTGGCAAGTGAGCGATACATGGAGGATCATACCGTCATGGCACCGCTCAATAACCAACTGCTACTTTCTACCGAGCAACGGTATAGCTATACCAACCTTGCTAAAGGCGGGCACTCAGAGTCCCTGCTCGGTTACTATATGCGCGATGATAACTGGAGTTCCATGAGTGCTGTAGCAGGTGAAGGAGGATGGAGTCGTCGGGACTCGATGATCTGGTGTGGCGGCTGGGATGCCGACTGCCTTTGGTATACCTATAATCCAAGGACAAAGACATATACGCGCTGTAACTATAAAATAACAGACGGCGATGACTTCCTCATCGTTCCTGCAAAAGAGAATATCCCTGCCGGAAAGGAGTTTGATACGGTTTATTACTGTCTGCGTGCGAGAAGCTGGGCTACTACCACAGCAGGTACATTAGAAGATCCCGATCCGGAGTTGCCCGACTCAGGCAGCTATATGTTCAATATATGCCGTTATAAGATTATCTACCATCAGCCCGCTAAATACGGTCCCGTGGCAGAGGTAAATGGCAAGGCGATTATTACCAACGATGAGATAGAGCAACGATACGAGGTGCTTGAGCGTCTTAACTTCGATTACAACCAACCCGGATCGAGTTATACCGTCTATCCTCACCCGCTCCCATGGGGAGATGCGTCCTATGGATATACCTATCCCGAGACGCCTGATCTGCCGCATAACCGACTCCATGAACAATCGGATTTCCCGAACATGGGTGAGTATGGTCTTATCAACCGTATCCCTTATTCGGACTATTGGTATAAGATGGAGCAGCACGGCGGAGCTGAGAACGGATACATGATTTATTGTGATGGTATGTCCTCGTCCGGTCAGGTAGCCGCCCTCTCCTTGGAGACGCATCTGTGCTCCGGACAGAAGATGTTCTTCTCGGGCTATATATGCAACCCGAGTAGCCAGAAGAGTACATCAGAGGACCCGAAAAACGGTAAGTCGGAACCGAACTTCATTTTCAGTGTGCAGGGTTCGGTGAATGGCACGACATGGGATGATATCACCTCCTATACCACGGGAGGTATCAAACCTTCCAATACGTGGAACCAGATCTATTTCCCTATCATCTTCAATGAGGATAAAGACTATGAATACTTCCGCGTGCGTATCTATAATGTGTCCTCTAACTGGGACGGAAACGACTTCATCATTGATGATCTCTGCATCTTCGCCACCAAACCGCCGTTGATTGCTTATCAAGCCAACACGACTTGTAAGGAGAAAGGCGAAGAGGATAAGCCGACGCATGTTCTCCTCCGTGTGGATTATCAGGGTATCACGGGTGAGGGATACAACGATGTAGAGGTGTACTATACCGTCAAGTGTGTAAACAAGGATGGCGTAACCTCTTTTGTAAAGATGGAGGATCACTATCTGAATGAAGATGATACGCATGAGGGAGCTGATCCTTCCAAACCTGATACTATTTTTGGACAGCTCTATATCCCCGCGAGAGACTACGAACCGGTTGATGCAGACTCTATCTTCGTCAATATGGACGAACTGATCAGCGCCTTCACCGTATCAGCCCAAGAGCATAAGGCGGATCCTACTAAACCAGTATTCAAAGAGGGATATATCTACGAGATCCTTGAGGGTGATATACGCCCTGTTAAGTACGTCGTCCATGAGGCGTACATGAACCCGAAGGATACCTTCACCGTTCATATGTCCCATCGGTACGAAGAAATGCTGAGTAGTATCTGTGGTATGACCAGCCATCTGAAGATCAGTAACCAGATGGTACTTGAGCTTAACGGCGATGAACAGCCCGATACCGAGCAGTTAGGACTCTGTGCGAATGCAACCTATGATATCGGTCTGAGGGTTAAAGGATCGCTCTATCTGGATAGCGTTGCGCCGATCAACCTCAATGGTACTTGTCGCAACGATTGGCTTCTCTATGGCGATACGGTGGAGAGTACCAGTGATGCGCTATATGGATATAAGTACTCCGATATTGTCAAGGTCGTTAAGGATATTCTCCGTTGTGCCCCTCCGGGAACGACTAATGCGAACCAGTTTGCGCCTAACCTCGCAGCAGTCAGCCGCAATGAGATGACTCGTATCATGGGCGCTGAGCATGTGGAACTTACTACAGAGGATGAACCGTACGATGTTTTGGCTCATCTGGTGAATAACGGATTCCTTACCCTCTATCAATCGAACGTTACCTCGACCGTCTATTCCGGTGACTCGGTACAATATGTCATCTTCCCGATCTTAGGTACCGGTTCCGATGCTATGCATAGTGCGAGTGTGGAGGTGTGTACGAACCCGATCTTCATCAAACTGAAACCCGATCCAGAGTCCGGCAAGGCTCCTCTGATCGTGGGAGGTATCAATCGTCCTGCGAGTGAGATGAACAAACCGATAGTCGTACTAGCAAACAGCGCGGATGCTAATGCGGAGATCACCCTTCATGTGGACTCAATCATGCCGCTTGTGGGTATCCGTTCGGTGAATCTGATCTCTACCGATGATCCTGATTATCGTGAGGGTGTTCATTCGCTGGCACTTACTCCCGACAGGGACTACCCGATGGAGGATTACTATCTCAAAGGCAATGAGATCACCCTTCGTCCAGCTGCTTCCAACAACTATTATATGAAGCAGGGTTATTCCTATACGTTTGGCATCGTCATGCAAACGATTCTCGGTAAGGATACCGTTGATGGCGGATGTGAGGTTGGTACTGTGCCGTTCACGCTCTCTGTGGTACCGGATTATCTCCGTTGGGATCCGCAGGAGGGCAATATGGCATGGAATAATCCCGGCAACTGGATCGGTATTACGCAGTCTAATGAGCCTATCCACGAGAACGCCCGTTTTGCACCGCTTAGCACGACTGAGGTTATTATTCCGCCTATTTCAGTAGGCAAACCGTATCCTGTGTTACCGGATCTCGGAGCAACGTCTACTTATGACTCTGTAAAACAGGTTGGTTTTGCCTATAATACCTGCGATGCTATCCGATTCTTGCCCGGCGCTGCTATGGGCCAGCAACAACGGATGGAATATAGCCAAGCAGTCGTTGATATGTCTATGCCGCATGATAAATGGGCACTCCGTGCAGCGCCTGTGAACGGTATGCTGTCCGGAGATATCTTCATGGCTGACGCAGACCTCAATATGCAAACTTCCCCATGGGAGGTGGGTACTTTCGATGCTGCGGGACGTAACTATTCGACCGGTAATGGCTCCTATTGGCTCTCTGTCTATAGCCGCACTACGGTGGATAAAGGAAACGGCGATAATGTGAAAGATACAACCCGTACCGCTGCTGCTGATTGGTCGAAGGTGACCAACGGTATGGATCTCTCACTTCCGCCCGCTTACGGATTTGCGGTATATGCTTATACGAAGTCCAATAACAATGCGGCTGTCCGGCTCCCTAAATCCGATGATATATACTATTACTATTATCCGGATGGAGAGAAGGCATTGGATTACTATGTATCCGATGTGCAGGCAAAACGTACTGCTGCCGCCGGAGGCGATGCATCGAAGGTGGGTAAATTAGCATTTGCACCCGGTATCTCCGGTACTTCGCAGTCCTATACGATCACCAATGACAATAGTGTCGCTACGACTTCCTTTGTCTTTGGTAACCCCACCATGGGATACATTGATATCTGGGGACTCATTGCGGATAATACGGACAAAGGACTAACCCCTGAGTTCGATTATGTGGACGCAGGTGGTGTTTACCGGACAGTTAACCAAGCAGCGGCATCTGCTATTTCGAATTTGATTACAGCCCCGGAGCGCTATCTGCCGCCTATGCACGCGATTGTGCTCAAGAAGAGCGGCGAGGCAGCTAACTCGCTGACGCTGGTTCTTAATACGAACCGAATTGTTACTGATACGAGTCAGATTGTGCGTCCGTTGCCGGGCGGTATAGTACCCGCTCCGCGTAAATCGCAAACGGCAAATGACCAATTACCCGTTAACAAGGGTATCATGACCATTACCGCCGTTAATCCCGCTTCGCCCAGATGCACCTCGCGACTGCTCCTCGGACAGGGATATCACGATGACATCTTAGCCGGAGAGGACGCTACGCTGACTACCGTCAATATCAATAATTATACCAATAACTCGATGCCCGCTACACCGTTCAATATCTACGCCCTTGAGGGATCCGACGGACTGAGTATTGATTTGAGACATGAGGTGCTCAATGTACCCGTCTCCTTCTATATGACCCCGCTGCCATACGAACCGGTGACTTATCTCTGGTTCACAGGAGTCAATAATATCGATGGAGAGTTGGTACTCTATGATGCATGGACCGATACCGAACGGCCTATCATGGATGGTATTAGGATAGATATAGAGACACCCGAGTTAAGTCATCTTGATCGTTATTATATCCGTCGCCCCGGTTATAAACCCTCCTCTGAGGAAGAAGGACAGGTAGCTACCTCTTTCGAATCGATCTCTTCCGGTGAAGGGGCAATCAAGTTTATTAAGGATAACCATGTGTTCATCCTTCGCGATGGACATATTTATACAGTCTTAGGGCAGAAATGGAGGTAAGCAATGAATATGAATCAGTCTGTTTATACAAGGTCAATGAATAATACGTCAACATCTGCTGATTGGGGCTATCAACCTGCGGTTAATACAACCATATCTACCTCGTTTCAGTTCCAATCGACGTCTGCTTACGTCAGCTCGGTCAGGGGAGCCTCTGCCGGGTTGAGCAACCGAACGATCAAGCGTACTTTAGGGGGCTTTCCAAGTTCTACACCTACCGATGGGGAGATAGGTGTGCTTCCTGCAAAAGTACCCGTCGGTTCGCCGCTTATTCTATTGGCGTTTGCTATTCTTTATATAGCTTTTCGCCAAAAAAGAAAGAAAAATTGTATTTTTTTCTAAGAATATTTGGTTAGTTCAAAAAAAAGCAGTACCTTTGCACGCTTTTTCGTGTAAAAAGCAGGCCAATTAGATGTATGAAGGACGGATGTACGATGTACACCGGACGGAGTACTTAATTATTAACCACGGGCAGGGATTCGCGAAATCCAAGGCCCACAAAACAACAACAAAGACAAATGGCAACAAAAATTCGTTTGGCTCGTCATGGTCACAAGGACTATGCATTCTACCACATCGTAGTAGCAGACAGCCGTTCGCCGCGTGACGGCAAAATCATCGAGCGTCTGGGTTCTTTCAACCCGAACACTAATCCTGCAGCAGTAATCCTGAACTTCGAGCGTGCTCTGTATTGGGTAAACTGCGGTGCACAACCGACTGACACTGTACGTACTATCCTTTCTAATGAGGGTGTACTGCTTTGCAAACACTTGCAGGGCGGTGTAGCTAAGGGCGCATTCAGCCAGGAAGAGGCTCAGAAGCGTTTCGATGCATGGAAGGCTCAGAAAGATGCTAAGGCAGGTAAGATCAGCCAAGCAGAGGCAGACAAGAAAGCTGCTGCTGCAAAGGCATTGCTTGCACAAGAGGTAGAGACCAACAAAGCTATCGCTGCTAAAGTAGCAGAGAAGCGTGCCGCTGCTGCTGCAGAGCTCGCTGCTGCTGCACAGGAGGCTGCTCAAGAGGCTGCTGCCGCTGAGGCAGAGGCTAAGGGCGAAGAGGCTCCTGCAGAGGCTGAGGCTTAATGTCACAGAGTGACGTTAAAACGTTAAACCGTTAAATCGTTAAAACGTTAAAATGCGCTTTGCGCGTTAGAAAAAGAAGTCCGAAACGAGAGTTTTGGGCTTTTTTATTCAGAGAAATCTATCATATCAGTATTATTCCTCCAGAATGGTGGACTTAAACCAATTCGACCGAATCAGTTTATCGGCGAGTGAACTTCTAAGCGCATAGTTGTCATCTGCGTAACAAGGCTGATTGATTAGATCATGTCCCATGCCCTTCCAAAAATAATGTTGTTGGTCGATGGCGTGCAAAATAGTGGGGAATATATCTCCCTGTTTGGCCTGCGGAATGTAAATCGTAGTATCAACACACGGTGCGGTCAGTATGAAAGGGCAACCGGCTTGACCGGTACCGAAAGGCAGGTCAGCGCGCAAGCCGTAGTCTTGCACCTCCTCGCTCATGTCATAGGTGAAGATACGGTGGTCTCCGGTAATAGCGATGGTACTGTTACGCATCACTTCTGATGTGTCTGACCATGCCAGGAAACGCCCTACCTGACTGTCGGTATAATGTGCTGTACAAAGATAATTCTGAATAATAGCAGGTATCGTGCCCGGCAGTTCAATCGAGTCCGGAGAACTATCGAATGGCAAGTGACCGTTGATAGAGATACCCATGAGGCAGCAGGGCGCAGTAGTTGTGTCTAGCGTCTGTATTATACGATCCACGACGATACTGTCATTCCATGCAAAACGGTCGTCGGTGTTGGGTTCAATGAGTTCCTGATAACCATAGGCCGTAGTCATGCAGCGCTGGTTCCACACATTGCGGCAAGGATTGACGATCGCGCTGCGGGGGTAGAGATGCGCGATATTCGGGTACATGCAATAGTCATAATCGATACAGGCAACTCCTTCTTTTGTGGGATATAGTCCGGTATTGACGATGAGTTGTCCGTCGCCGGACATACCGTATTGAATCTGGGTTAGTGCATCGTGGGCATAGAGCACGGGGTGGGAAGATATGTAGGCTTTTATCGCCGGACAAACAGGCTCTCCGTTCTTATCCACAGCATCCAGTACCCACGATTCAAAACTCTCCAGGAGCAGAATAACCAGATGTCCTTGCGGCTTTGCCGGAGGCAAGTGCGGAGTGACAAGTTTTGCCAGTTCGTCTTGCTCTGCTTCTGTCAACTCGGCAGGCTGGTTTCTTTCGGCGTAGTACCGGATACAATCCACTGTCATATAGAGAGGATATGCAAGAATCGAACGATGGTGGATATAATGAGTTACTTTGCGTTCGTTCTCGCTGACATCTACAGAGAAAGCCTGCGGAATCGTGCAAGGATTAATCCACTCCCAAGAAAAGGGAGCGCCGTTGATATAAGGCTTATGGTAGTGCCAGCGCATGTATGAGCCGGTGAGACTTATCGTTGAGCCCAGGAGGAGGGCAATGACCGTCTCCCACCAGCGGAAAGGAACAGCATCCCATAGAAAACAAACCGCCGCTACGCAAGTCAGGAGCGGAAAGAGAAGCAGCGAAGCGTCGCAATAAGGGATAATACTGGACCAGAATCCATCCATGTTGCCTGCTAGAGCGAAGAGGTGCCAAGTCATAAAAAGATGGTTGACACGGTAGTAAATGATCTGGGCTATTATCCACAGGTCGGTAAGACCCAGCAGAGTGAATACCGGCCAGCGGCGGGGCGTCCACATCACTGTAATCGCAAGGAGTACCGCTGCAGCCCACTTAAAATAAGCAAGCGCAGGAGAAACATACATATCCAAAGCTACCATGCGGTCAAATAAAAAGGCTTTGGCGGCCAGCAATATAACGACTATCGCAAAACGAGCCCACGTACCTATACCTATATACTTACACCTCATTGATGCTATCGAAAAAGTAGACACTTAGGTAGAAAAAAATATCGTATACTTGTAGATGTGGGAAAAAAGTAGTATCTTTGCACCCGAAATCAAGAAGTA
>ONMU01000091.1 GCA_900319035.1 uncultured Bacteroidales bacterium | reverse complement strand
CATGTTGTCATCAGCATGCTCGTCCGAGATATTATAATAGGTGACGGGATTAAGCATGTCGAGTTCAATCTCTTTGCTGACATAGTTAAAACCGCCTATTTTCGCGAGGTAGTATGCAAACGTACCTGTCGCCGCTTCTGCATAATTGGAAGTCGCTACAATGGTTACTTTGGAGCCACGGTCAATGCAACAACCATAGGGGGAGTTTAGCGGGAACGTCTCTATGACCAGTTTATCAATCGGTTTACTATCAACGGGTTGTGTGCTTGCCAGATTGCGTACGCGGAAGTTGGTAGAGGCATTGACGGCATTGCAAATCTGCGGAACAGCGAGACGATATTTGGCTTGTATATCCGTTACGGACACATAACGCGGAACGGTGATATACTTAGTATATCGGTCTTGGACATGACGGAAGGCAGCGCTCAGTTTGGCAATGTTAGCGATGTCTTTTTCCGCTTTCTCATCTTTCTCCATGACCTCGGAGAAAGCGGAGCCGATCAATCCTGCCGGCACGGCAAAGATCGCAATACCGAGTACGCCAATAATACATGCGATAATACGGCCAGTAATCGTAATTGGCGGAGTATCAGCAAAGCCTCCCGGGTCGCCGATATATTGCGCAAACGCCCAAAGGACAGATGTCCAGCCGTTGTTATAGACTTCCGGTTGCGCCTCGTGCTCCACAAAGAAAAGAATGAACGAGAGGATCAGCGTAACAATCGTCAGGAACTGAACAGACACCCACATCTCATCTTTCTTGGCGCGCATAGCCCGCGAGAGGACGTTGAAGGCCTTCAAGTAACGGAACACACGCATGAGACGTGCAATACGAAGCGCTTTGAGTGCTACATAAGGAATCGGCATGAAGAAATGCAGGTAGAAAGGGTAGGTGGAGAGGATGTCTATCAGACCATAGAACGAGAAGCAGTAACGTACTCTACCCCAAAATCCTTTGTATTTGTCGTCAATGAGGTCTGCACACCAGATACGGAGCGTCACTTCGACCGTAAAGAAGGCGGTAGTGAAATAGTCCACCACTTTGAGCCAAAGTCCGTATTTTTCTACAATACCATCATAGGTAGAGAGGAATACTTCTACCGTAGATAGGATAATGAGACCGATAATGGTATAATCGACGTAATTATGCCATTGTTTGGTGTGCAGGTCATCATCAAAGACGCGAGATAACTCACGTTTAAATTGCTCAATTTTGTCCGTCATTTACTTTTTCTTTGCAGGATGGTGAGTGATCGAACGGGTGACTCTGGATGTTCCGTTAGACATAATAGATCTCGTCACACGCGTTGTCGTGTGCGATGTAGATGTTACCTTTACGGTTCTTTTAACTACTTTTGCCATAATTATTTAAGTTTTCGTTTTTCCATTACATAATTTCGCCATTTTTTGCTGATGGCAGGGTTTCCGTCCACATTTAGCGGATATTTGCCAAGTGCGATACAGATACTTTCAACACATTCTATCAAGTTATCTTCGCCTTTGAAGGATATCCATTCATAGTAACATTGCCGCAGAATATCTGATATCCGGTCCTCATTGGATTTGTCATATTTCTCACCGATACATAGTCCATAAACGGTATGGCGAATAGTGGAGATGTGCACATTGCCGGTTGTATGCTGACAATAACGATGTCGTCCGTTATTACTCTTGCCGAAATAGATGGCGTAATAGGTTTTGCCGTTAATTTTACACGTCTCTACTTGTTCAAGCAAGACAGCAAGTTCCTTGTCCTGCTTGGCAAAATTAGCCAGCACATCCATTACTGGCGAGTTCTCAGGGAACCACCAGCGGTAGAGAATCGCCTCATTTGGCACGGGGATTTTCTTTGCCCCACCAACATGGAACCGATTAGGAAGCATCTCGCCTAATACTTTCTTTTCTATTCCCACACAGTGGTTAGATAATAATTGACGAAATGTATTCCCGTTTTTCATTATTACCTCCACTCACCTTTCTTGCATTTGTTCTTCTCGCATTCTTCATTGAACGAAGCAAGCGTTTTCTCATCAGCAGAACCGTTGGTGTAATAGCGATGACCATCCGACTCCGTGTAGCAGACTTGCGCATAGAGACCGAAAACGGTATCGAACTCTTTCTCCAAACTCTTGATCTTCTTGTTGCCGCTGATGGAGATATCACCTCCCGAATCTGCACGGCGAACAGAAGCAAGTGTCTTATCCGGATCAATGCCTGAGATACTCTCACCTTTAGCAACTGCTTTGCGTGCGTAACTATAACAGATCTTTAGGCGCAGATACGGGAATTTCTTGTTGAACT
>ONMU01000020.1 GCA_900319035.1 uncultured Bacteroidales bacterium | reverse complement strand
CAAGCACATCATCGTCCGCCGTGTGCCGCGTTTTGGCGGTCTCCACCAACTCTATACGTACCATTTCCCCAAGACTTGGTCTGCAGCCTGCATAGCTAACCGCGAACTCATCAAAACCGCCCAGAAGCTCGCTCACGCCCTCGAACACGACTACTCTCTGGAAGGCATCGAATGGAGACTGCGTTTCTTCCATCATTATTTCCATGTAGTTAAAGGTGGTGCCAAACCGGAACCCGGTCTCAAACCCTATACCCGTTTCTATCAATACGTCTACGTCTCCATCTACCGCGACCTCAAATCCGCCGCCCAAAATGCCTCCGCCCAACAATTCTCCCTCGCCCAACAGTCCCTCGTAGCCGCCCCAAATGCCTCCGCTGAACAGTCTTTGTTGAGTGCTCCGTGCGTCAGCGCGGAGTCCCTTTCTTTCGCCACATCCCGCTCTGAGCAACCCGCTGCCGATCATCCCCACACCGTGCTGTCCACTTCTCGGCGCTGTCTCGCCGAGCCTTTCCCCGCCGAGCCCTCCCTCCCGACCCCCGAGGACATCTCCTTCGTGCCCATAGATCCTCGTCCCCTCCGTTCCCGCCGCACGTATCCCCTCAACGCCCTCTCATCCTCTCACCCTCTCATCCCCTCATCCCCTTTCTTCTTTTCCGTCGGAATTGGATTCCGATATCGGCTCTGTTGAGCCGCCTCTCCGTCCATTAGTCGGGCATTCTATGCCCGTTCTTGGGCTTATGAGGACAAAGCATAGCCCGAATTTAACCGTGTGTAATTCGACACGTTAAAATGGATGGACCTAACAGGAGTGATAGGTATTATTGCAAAGGCTGAGGGTCGTGAGGTCGTGACGAATTGTCACGGACTGAAATTTGGTCAAACGAAATCGGTTTTCTCCGGAGTATTTATATGAAATGGGTACACCTTTTATATTATACCGCTGAACTCTCCATGCCCGCTTGAGAACGCGTAAAAGATGTCATAATAACAAAAATCATCAAAAAATGGCATACAAATTTGCGTATGTCATTTTTTTGTTGTAATTTTGCAGCGCAAAATGAAAGAAAATAGCAATCATGCCCGAGATTAGTTCTTTTTATGGAATTGTCATATACATGTACATGAGCGAACACAATCCGCCTCATTTCCATGTAAAGTACCAAGGTTATGAAGCCATCATCACTATTCAAGATGGCATCATTACAGGCTCATTGCCTCGTCGCGCCTTGCGTTTAGTTTACGATTGGTTAGATCAACATCAAGAGGAACTGATGGCAAACTGGGAACGTTTGGGTAAATCGGAAGCTCCACTTAAGATTTCACCTTTGCAATAAGCAAGAAAGGAGGTTATTATGAATCCTATTTTGAAAGTAACTAATGCAGATTACATCCAAAATTATGTCTTGCGCTTATCTTTTAATGATGGCGTAACTAAATTGGTGGACTTTTGGCCATTAGCACAGAAAGGTATTTGTAAGAAGCTGCAAAATATGGATTATTTCCGCCACTTTAGGCTTGATCCTTTCTCGGTAGACTGGTCAAACGAAATCGGTTTTGCTCCGGAGTATTTATATGAAATAGGTACACCTATATAAAAATCCGCTGAACTCAACAGCGTAAAAAATGAGAACATATTGAAAAGGCGTCTTACGCGCTTTGTTTTGGCTAACAGGAATCTGGTAAATTCAAAAATAATCCAAAACATTGCAGCACTAAGGTGCCCATGGTATGTATAGATAATGTACATGCGCATTTGCGCATACATATATACATACGGCGTGGGCTTCAGTGTTGTTGTTTGGATTAGAAGGCAATACCAGAGCCTCTGTTAGCGGAACAGCAAGATTGCAGTCCCGCTTTTTATGTTATAAACGTAAATATAAACACTACATATGAAAAACATTTTAATTTTATCACTTACTTTACTAGCAGTTTGTGGCTCAATTTGTGCAGAAAGCACACAAATTGATGGCTTGTATTACTCCTTGAATTTTAAAACAAAAACAGCTGAAGTTACGTACCAGAGTCGTCATCCAGCTGCAGGTGATGCAAGCTATAATAAGAATTGGGATATATCTGTTGCGATAATTCCTCCAACCATTACCCATAGAAATGTGAAATATAAAGTAGTTGCCATAGGCGCAAACGCTTTTATGCAGTGTCAACAGTTGAAAAGCGTTGTTATTCCCAATAGTGTAACTTTCATAAAAGAATATGCGTTTTCCGATTGTCAAAAACTTGCAAAAGTGACCTTTTCAGACAATATTACATTCATTGGTAATGGTGCATTCTTTAACTGCTGCAGTTTGCCTGAAATAACCCTTCCTATTAATTTAAAAACTATTGGCTATCAGTCTTTTTATCAATGTGCCAATTTGACTAGAATAGTCATTCCAGAAGGTGTAACAACAATCGGAACTATGGCTTTTGCTGGTTGTAAAGCGTTGAAAAGTGTTATTATTCCAAAGAATGTGAGTAATGTAGGTCGCTACGCGTTTCCAAATAATGAAAAATTATTTATTCAGTCTGCATCTAATACTCCTATTCCCGATGTTACGGAAACGCATATTATTAGTAGATCGCAAAAGCAACTATTTTTCTTTTATCCTTTTTCAATCTTCGCACAAATTTATGTAGAAAATGGCGTAAACGAATGGCAAAAGAAAAGCGAGTTTGAACGCATTTCAGACTGGCAGAAACGTGTCACGGAACAATCTCGCCAAGAAAAAGTGAAGGAACTTTTAGCCGAAGCAGAACAAAAATATCTAGCTTATCATTCCAATTCCATCTCAACAAATCCGTCTCTTGGTAAATACGATGCCGAAAATGAAGTATTTCTTCTAAATGACACTACCTTTGGCAACTTATATATGGCAGTGCCAATTGATGAGGCACAAAGTTTTAAAAAGAATTGGTATAACAAAAAACTATCTTATCAGATGCAAATTAAGGATGACAGCACAGTGATTGCTTCGATCTCCGTTACGATGCCTAATGGAAAGGAATATACCTATCGTAACACAGATGCCGTCAACTACAACTTGGCTGAAGTAGAATACAACTTTGACCCATTAGACATTAACATTCCTCAATCCTCCACACAAACGGCACAACAAGGGCAGCATAATATCACAACCACCAAAATCAAAGCCGGAAAATCTGCCGTAGACACTGACATCCCTATGTTCAATGCTTCTAACCCAAATACCTTTGTCATCATCTTTGCTAATGAGGATTACAAGAATGTGGCATCTGTTCCATTTGCTAAGAACGATGGATCCATCTTTCAAAAATACTGTCAGCGCACATTAGGAATCCCGACTTCTAACATCCACTATGTGGAAAATGCATCTTTTAATGATATGCGTATCCAGTTAGCGTGGCTCAATGATGTATGCAACGCTTTCGAAGGAAAGGCCTCGCTCATCATCTATTATGCCGGACATGGAATACCTGACGAATCTAGCAAATCTGCCTATTTACTGCCGGTTGACGGTGATGGACGATACGTACAATCCGCATACAAATTAGACGAAATGTACCAAAAGCTTGGCAATATGAATGCCAAATCGGTAACTGTTTTTATGGATGCTTGTTTCTCTGGCTCCAAACGTGAGGAGGGTATGTTAGCGTCAGCTCGTGGTGTTGCCCTCAAAGCTAAATCCGGAGTTCCTCAAGGAAATATGGTCGTTTTTTCCGCTGCATCAGGTGATGAAACAGCTTATCCAAATAACGATGAGCAACATGGCATGTTTACTTATTATCTGCTGAAGAAACTACAGGAAACCCAAGGAGATGTAACTTTACAAGAATTGGGTAATTATATTACTACGAATGTTCGCCAACAATCCATCGTTAAGAATGGTAAGCCCCAAACACCCTGTGTTACGCCTTCCTCTACACTTGATGCCTCTTGGCAAAACTGGAAACTTAAGTAACCAAAATTATCTTAATATCTAAATATTTTTATTATGAAAAAAGTTCTTTATCTCATGCTAGTAATTGTACTAGCCAGTAGTTGTGCCACAGGTTATTATGCACCTCGCAACGTGAACCAATTTGGCACACAAACACAAGTTGTACTCAGCGAGGCCAATTTCCGCATTGTTCGCAATCTGGAAGTAGTGATTGACGTCAACAACACCGACCTTAGACGTGCCGATGTCGAAAAAAGTGCTTATGCGGAATTACTTCGAGCCGCAAACTTAACAGGAACTCAAGCGCTTATTAATGTTGTTATTGAAGAAGTTCGCAGAGAATCTCCATACTTTTTCCCAATGTTATTTGGTGTTCGTACGTCAAAAGTCGTTCAACACGTAGCTGCTCGTGGTACGATTATTGAGTTCTTGCCCAAAGGAGAACAAATAGTGCTAAATACTGGAAATTCCTCATCAATAGAGAAAATAGCCGTATCAGATTCTCCCGAAAGATCAGCGTCAAATACTAGTACATCCTCATCAATTAAGGAAGAAGTAGTATCTGATTTGGCACAGGAAGAAGCTAATAAGTATTACATGGCGTGGCTATATAAAACACAACGCTTAAAGGTATCAAAAGAAACAAGAGAACAAATGAGCAAATATAATTTTGACGAAATTGTCCAAATTGCGTCGATGCACTCGATAAAGGAATTAAAGAAAATGAGTGAAGGCTACGACAAAGAATTGAGAGTATTCGGTAATTACAAATGACAACTATCATCTATTCTGCAGCTACATTGTGATTGCTGGTACATTCTAAAATAACATAAGTCATAGACATCTTCATGAAAATTCTCCGTTCTATAACAATTACGGCACTCATCGTGACGGTTTTAGGCTATATGAGAGCCGCTGAACCGCAGAGAGTGAGTGTTACGTACGAGTATAACTCCAATGATCGCAACGAGTCGCAAGCTTTAGCGGAGCAGCACGCTTTTGAGTATGCCAAACGCAAAGCTATCGAAGAGCAATTCCCTATTTTGGTAACCAGCTCTACTGCCCTTTCCACGACAGAGCAGGTTCAAAACGGCTCATCAACCTTAGACGAACATTTCTATTCCTCGTACCAAACTATCGCACGAGGAGAATGGATAGGACTGCCAGAAGAGAAAGTGTTGGAATCCTACCATAACGGCGAACATTGGGTCGTCAAGGTGCATGTAGAAGGACTCATGCGCGAGAAAACAGCTAAACCCATTGAGCTTAGCTATGCTTTCATTCGCAACCAAGCCGAACGCGATAACCGCATCCAATACACCGACGGCGATACCTTACTGCTGCGTTTTCAGTCTCCGGTAGATGGTGCTTTGTGTCTGTACTTAGTCGATGCAGAAAAAGCCCCCACTGCCTATTGCTTACTACCAAGCGAAATGGAAAAGAAAGGCTATCAGCCTGTTGCCGCGGACAAGAAATACACCTTTCTGGACTTCAAGAACCAAAGTGTGGTGGTTAATACTTCCCACGAACAGGAGTTCAATACCTTATACCTTCTTTTCTCGCCGAACTCCTTTGCTAAAGCACTTGACCGCAAAGGTGGTACAATCAAAGAGGGATACTTGCTGCCTCGTAATTTAAATTATTCAGACTTTCAAGCATGGCTCGTCAAGGCTCAGACCGCAGACGAGCAGATGGTTGTCATCCGAGAGGTTATTGAGATTCGCAAAGCGAAATAAATATCCGCAAAAAAAATCGCTCACTCAGAGCGATTTTCTTTTACCTTTAGCCTATAACCTTTTGCCTTTAGCCTATAACCCTTTGCCTTTGGCCATTCAATTTTCGGCTTTCGCCTTTAATTATCTTCTTCTTCCGAAGAGGCGGAGGAGTTGGAGGAAGAGGTTGACGAAATCGAGGTAGAGGGAGAGGGCACCGAGAAGAGCAAGCTTCATGTTACCGTCGTTCACCGTTTCCTCGTTGAGCATCAAGAGGCGGATTTTTTGTGCGTCATAGACTGTCAGACCGGCGAAGATCACCACGCCGATGATGGACATCCAGATACTGTCCGGCTTGCCGAGGATCAGACCTACAATTGAGGCGATGATGAGTCCTGCTAACGCGATGATGAGGAACGTACCGAGACCACTGAGGTCTTTGTGGATAAACGTGCCGATGATAGCCAAAACCGCGAATGAGCCTGCGCAGACAAAGAAGATCTCCGTGATGCTACCAAGCTCATAGAGGAGGAAGATCGAACTGAACGTAGCTCCGTTGAGCGCACAATAAATCGTGAAGAGACATTCGGCTGCGAAGAACGAGAGTTTCTGAATAGCTGCGCTGAGAACGAGCACAAGTACCAATTCGGCAATTAACATTCCCCAAAAGATTACTTGGTTGCCAAAAATCAGCGACAGGGCTGCCGGTGAACTGGATACTAACCATGCTACAATGCCGGTGATCGCTAAGCCTGCGGTCATCCAGATATACACATTACGCATGAGTTCGCCTACTACGGCTTGTCTGTTTTCGTCAATGACGATAGGTTGAGTTGCTTCCATAATCGTTAAATTGTTAAAATGTCACTACGTGACGTTAAATTGTTAAAATGGTGACTATAGTCACGTTAAACTGTTAAACTATTGAGTTCTTGTTCTTTTTTGCGGTTGAGATCAATGAGGTTCCGGATGCGGCGGTTAGCCTGTTGGTGCATCTTGACGCAGAAGACGATCAGAATCAAGAACGCTATTCCACCAAGAGTAGGATTGATCTTTACGCTCATGACCAGCGTGTCGTAACATCCGTGAAGGAGGAACGGCAGGAAGAACATCAAAAAGGCATTCTTACGCGAATGATCCACGAAATGGTAGAGCGAGAAATAATAGCCCATGATGATCGCAAAAGCGTAGTGCGCCGGAACGGAAAGGAACGCTCGTGCCAGACCTATCATCAACCAGTTCTCTTCGGACAGAACGTATAAGATATTCTCCACTATAGCGAAGCCCATACCAACAAAAACGGCATAGACGATACCATCGAAATGTTCGTCAAAATGGGGTTTCACTTTCTCATGCTTGACAGCCGTGGTGAGGTAGATCAGTTTGAGTCCCTCTTCCGGCAGAGCCGCTACAAGGAACGCCATCAGGACGGCTCCCAAGAGGGTAGTGTAATCCCCTGTGCCGAAAAGGCTGTACTTGATACCAAGCTCTATGCCGACAGCTAAAACGGCCACAAGAATACCAGACAGGAAAGCAAAAGTGAGCGCACTATCCGGCTCTTTGTGCGGATCTTTGTGATAGATATAGGCAAGTAACAGACTGCCCGGTACTACCGCTAACAGGATTTTTGCAATAATAGTAAGTATCATATTTTGTTGATATTTTAAATCGGGTGCAAAGGTACTATTTTTTTTTGACATGAGCAAAAAAAATCACTTTTTTTTCAAAAAGACGTATTTTGGCACGGTGTTTGTTTATTAAAAAGCAAAGAGTAAAAAATCCGGTATCTAAGCCGGTAGTAAATAGAGATTGTTTGTTATATGAAAAACGAGTTCGTCGGGAGACGAGCTCGTTTTTGTGAACATTTGGGGCTTAGCCCCTGTTTGAAGGTTTGAACCTTCGGCTTTGTTTGACAGTTTATTTGCCGAACTCTTGCTCGAAGATCGCACGGAACTTCTCAGCATCGAAATCGATCTGAGCCTTGTCGTCCTTGGTGACCTCTTTCGCTACTTCCTGCTCAAGGGGTTTGAGCAACTCCTCTTTAACCAACTCAACGGCTACGTAAGCATGGAACATCGTCTTGCCGTCCGGGGAAACCGTTTTGGTGACCTTATCGCAAACGATGGTGGAGTTCGTCATCAGTTTGGCAGCCAATTGGCGGGTCATATCCTGATAGCGGCTCTGTGCGTCTGCTGCCTCGTTAACGTCATAGGAAGCTACGTAACGCTCGGTAACACGTTGAACGAATGCTTGAGCAGAGGTAGCGATATTAGCGCGAGCAGCCAAAGCGGCTTTGTCCTTGGCAATCTGCATGTTAGGTGCATCAGCCGATGCCACAGCGCGAAGAGCCTGTTTGTCAGATTTGTACTCAGCGCAAGGTACCACTACTTCTTGCTCCTGTGCGTACGGAGTAGCAGGGGCTGCGGCTTTCTTAGCTCCACAACTTACCATCGTGATGGCAAGGGTGATTACAAACAATGATTTTTTCATATACAAAATAATTTAAAAGATTAGAAATTCAGTTTCTTGGGCAGTTCTTTTCTGACCCGTTTCATGAGCTCACGCGTGCATTGCGCCATCGTTTGTTCGATGGAGTTTTTCTCGGGCGTGAGGACACGAAGCTGCTCGATGTTATATGTCGAGAGCAGGTTCTGGGTCTTGTTGTCGTAGAACCGCATGAGGAGGGATACATAACACTCGTTGAGGTTCTGTATCTCACCCGGTACAACTCCCGCATACTCGACGGTACACTCCCAATTAATAAACACTTCCGCAGCGTCCGGGTCGGGCGTGAGGGTGAAGTGGTTATTACCGAGAATAGCACCTATCTGCTTGTAGGCAGAGGGCAGTTCATCCTTGGCTGCATGCAGGTACGCGATACGCGGTTTGGCTGCCGTCTCGATCGTGAGGACGGTCTCAGGCCAAGTCTGCGTGCTGAGTAACTTACGGTACGCGGGACTGAGCTGTTTATTGACCATCGGGGAGACGGTGAAGCGAACCTGCGAGAGGTTGTCCTTGCCCGTTACGGAGGTGAGCAGGAACGATGCCGCTCCTTCACTGTTGGTCTTGGCTTCCTCGGAGATGCTTCCGCTGCCGACGATGAACTTCGCCTGAATAGGGAAGTTCGGCATCAATGCCTGTTGACGGGAGGCGGTGACGGTGATGGTCTGGTTCTGCCGTCCGCCTTCGTTCAGCTGCAGCCGGTCGGGCGAGAGGGAGAGACGGATACCGTCAAATGCCGATACATAGCCGTTGTAGAGCTCCACCGGCACGTTCACCTGTGTACCTGCGTTGTTCATTCGCAAGTCCAAGAAAAGCCACGGTTCTACCTCCTGCAGACCTTTCTCGTAATAGGTCAGCGAACGCATGAGTTCACCGCGTTGGGAAGCCTGCTGAGCCTGCTGCAAGAACGAGAAAGCTTTGGACGAGATCTCTCGCTCTTTCTTCTCTCGGTTACGACGGTACACCTGTTTGTCGAGCTTGTAGCAGACATAATAGGTGTTGCTCTGTTTGTCGTTATAGCCGCCCAGATGCTCGTGACCCTCCACGAGGTCTTTCGCCTTGGTGGTGATGTCCTGTTTGAACATCTCCTCTACCGAACTGTCGATATTGACTACCGACAGGAACGAGCTGGTCTCCACCACAGCGCTGATCTGCTGAACGAGGTTATTGAGCGCGTTCTGCTCCGCTACCGTCTGCCAGTTAGGCTCGGACATGCTGCACGAACCAACGCCTATATAGGCGGTCTCCGATGCTCTGGAGATCATCCAATCCGGCATCGGGTTCTTGTCCTTGGCGAAAAGGACGATAGGAAGCAACGCTAAAGCTAAAAATAGTTTCCTCATAAGATAGTTACTAAGATGTTATTACCATCTACACGCATTTTGCAGTCGATACCCTCTTCCTCTTTGAGGTATTGCTCGAGTATAAACGCAAACTCGGCAGCATCCATACGGATGCCGTCAGCGTCCTTAGGCGGAATTGTCACATAATCGAAGATCATCGACTCGTCCATGATGCCCTGAAGGTGGTATTTGCCTTGATAAGCATTCTTACGCACCCATTGACGGAGCACGTTGCTCAGCGCGTATCCACGTGTGCCTGCGGGATCGTTCATCGTAGCGGACGAACTACCGTCGATAGCAAACTGAAGTACTACACGGGTGCCTCCTGCGGGTTTGAAGTTCTTGATGATGTCCTCCAAGAAAGCAGGCAGGTAGTCCTGTACGGTGTATTTGCAGAGGGCATCGGTAGCAGAGGTCTGGAAACGGCGGATAGGCGTAGCGGTCTTGGATGCTAACACACTACCGGAAGCCGTCTCGTACGCCTTCATGATCAGCGTGACGCGTGAGCCTTCGCGAGTGATGTCTTTGTTGATATCTACCGTTACGTACACATCGGCACCGGAGGTCATGAGCAACTGTTTGTCGTTGCTCTCTGCGTTACCGGCGTTCTGCTCGTACGCTGCACGGCGGTTCACAGCATCGATCTTACCTTGCAGATCGACGGTGGTGATGTTCTTGCTCTCGAATCCGTCCTGAACAGTGCTGACAGCCACACGGCGGTCATAATCGCTCTGCAGGATCTTAGCGTAGTTCTCGCCGTCTCGTTTGTAAGGCACAACGATGACGGTCGGCAGAACGAGCCCTTCGGTCTCACGTACCTGTGTCGCTTTGACACCGGAGATAGGATCTTCGTCGAAGACTCCGTTGCGCTTCATATCATTGATGAGCTGCTGAATGCGAACGGTCATACGATAGGTACACATCTTACCGCTTCCGGCTTTGGTAGCCTTACCGGTTGACTCCACGCTCTTGGGTACTACGTACGCTACGTAACGGGCAGTCTCGTTGAAGAACGAATTGGTATAAACCTTGTTCTCCTTTACTACGAGCGGCTTACCGTCGTTGATGCCGTCGATACCTTTGTAGAAGAGTTGGTGGAAGACCGATTTCTGGGCATTGGCTTCTATGTCTTTTGCCTTTTCGCCTTTTCCGGTGGATTCGAAGATGGCGTTAGTGCCTTGTTTAGAGACAAGGCTCGCCATATCCAAGAACTCCTCCGCCCTTGTCGTTACAACAAGGGAGAGGAGTGCAAGGATAGTACTATAAATACGTTTCATAAGAATGATAGATTCTTATTATCGCTCATGAGTTTGGGATTAGAAGATCTTATCCCAGCCCATTGCGTCTTTTTTCGGTTTCATCTTTACCTGAATCGGCAGGGTGTTGGTCGGGTCAGAAGCGTAAGCCTCCAGCGCTTTAGCTACTTTGTCAGCCTCTTTACCGGTTACTTTGCAGCGAGCGAGGTCACCTGCAACAACTTCTGCTACGGTCAGGGTAACGTCAGCTTTCTGACGGGTAATACGACCTGCGATCATCTTGCCCAAGTAGATGTCAAATTTGGTCTTAGCGTCCACGCCGTCCTCAGAACCAAGGGTGATGTAGCACTCGGTCAGTTTGCCTTTCTTATCTACGGTGTAGTCAGCCTCAACGATCTGACCTACCAGCGGGAAGTGCTCGAAAGCGAAACGCTTCATATCGTCCTCGATGTAAGCGAATACTTTCTGACGACTTGCGTTCGGATCCTGCGAATAACCGTACTTCATGTTAACGATACCGTCACCGTCGTATTTGTAGGTCTCGGTCTCGGTAGTACCGTCTTTTACGTTAGCAGCGGTGATGGTGTAGCTCATCGTGGTCTTATAGTAAACCTCACCTTTGTCGTTTACGGTTTTGGTGATGTTGTAGGAGAGTACGTTACCGGTAACGAGGTAGTCTGCGCCCAGACCATCTTTTGCCTCGATCATCTGAAGATGACCTACTTTGCTCAGACCGGAAACAACGTTTTGTTTTACCTGCTCCTCTACATCTACGTCCACCGAAGTAGCGGACTCAAAATCGCCTACAGAAACGATCAGTTTCTTACCGGCACTCACTGTTACTGCCATCATCATGGCAGCTGCAAAAAGAAATACCTTTTTCATTGCTTTAAGAATTTTAAGGGTTAATATAAGTTTTTTGTTTATTTGTTGTTGGCTTCTTTCTTATATTTCATAGCCATCATCGCGTTCGCTTCTACCGAACCGCATCCTTCTTCGTAAATCTTGCTCAACATGAGCAGGGATGCCTTGCTGCCGCTGGCTTTGAACTCACGAACGGCTTCGAGACCTTGACCGGCGTTGTAATAGTTCATGCCGGCATCGTAGTGTGCATCGCGGGCAGGAACTGCTTTTGCGGGAGAAGCAGTAGCGACAGCAGCTGTTGAAGGCGCGACATTCTCGGACGCTTGTGCTGTGGTTTTCTTCGCGGGTTTGGAAGCGGTGTTCTTGGTGCTCTTCTTCTGAGGTTGTGCTTCCTGAACTTCGACTACCTCGGTTGTCTGAGCCGGTTTATCGCTATCCTCACCGGTGAAGAACAGTACTGCACCGCCTATTACTATCACAGCGATGATGGCGATGGTGATCCAGCTCTTGGTACTGCTGCTGACGGTAGTCGGTGTGTATGCTGCACCACCGGCAATGCTGCCGATACCTTTCTGACCCTCTTGGGGCTCCTGAGCCTGCGGTTCGGGTTGTGCGTGTTGCTGACGTTGCGGCTGATGAGCTGGTTGCTGCGCCATCTGTTGTTGCGCCTGACGTACCGCATTGGCGGTGTTCTCATCCATGCCTGCAGGGAGAGGTGCGTTACCGCCGCCCATGATGAGGATAGTGGTGTTGTTATTGACCGTCTGGTTCGTGTTGTTGACGGTCTGCGAGTTATCGGTCACCGAGTGCTGCACGTTTGTGTTGGTCTGCACGTTGTTCTGCACCGAGTTGTCCGTATGCACGGAGTTATCCTCGGCGTGCGAGTTATTGACTGCTACGTCTCCGTGCGACATGATACTCTCCGGCATAGCGACAGAGCCACCCTGTTGTGCCTTTCCGGGTTTGGTAGGAGCCTGCGGAGCCGGTGTAGCGGATGCAGGTTTTACTGGCGCTGACGGGGCTGCGGGTTGCGGCAAATGGTAGTTGCAGTTGTCACAAACCAACTGGCCTTCTTTGATCTCTTCGCCGCATTCAGGGCATATTAATTTACTCATTTTCTATTTCCTCCTTTATTTCGTCTTTTATAGTTATGTTTTCTACGCAGATATACTTTTCGATTTCCTGTTCTCCTTCTACGCTCACTTGGTGACCATCAAAAGGAGTGAAGAACTCGTCTCCTGCGGGATAGTGGTTCTCTCTATAGAGTATCCATGATTTTCCTTCGCTATCCATCAAAAGCGCGTACAGACCCTCTGACTTGGTGCCTTGGTTCTGCAGGCGGATAGTTAATTTTCCTTCGGTAATCATAATTTTGTATTGCAATTAGGACAAATAGTTACGGAAGCATCCACTTTGGTGCCACACTCGGGGCAGAACTTGGTAGGAGCAGCTTGTTGCGGAGCAGGCTGCTGCGGCTGCACGCCGTTCTGACGGGTCGTGTAATCGAGCGAACGGTCGTAAGCTTGTGCCACCATACGGTCTTTATGCTCGATCTCACGCTGTGCGCGGTCTTGGTCAGACTGCTGTTTGTCCAGCACTTTGTTGAGCAACTGGAACATCTGTTCCTGCTGGCTCTGCTGCTGTGCCTGCATACGCTCTGCGAACTCACGTTCCCGTTTGGCATCGTTATAACCGGAGGCAAGGTTAGCAGCCGCTTCTCCGCCTTGGAACGCTACCATCTGCTCCCACGTCATGTCTCTGAGGTGCTCGGCTTTCTCACGCTCTTTCTGCAACTCATGCTCGTTGGCAGCTTGCTCCATCGCCATGAACTGCTCGAACTGCTGCTGACGACGTTTGGCTTTGAGTTCCTCTTCGCGTTGCATCTGTTCGAACTGCAGGTCATAACGGGCACGCTCGATCTTGAGTTCCGACATAGCCGCCATTTCGGCACGCTCTAAGTCGCCTTCCAACTGAATACGTTTATAGTCGATGCTGTCTTTGAGCTGCATCATCTGGAGCAGTTGTCCGCGCTGATAGGTGTTGGTATCCATCTGGTGCTGGAGAGCTGCTATCTCGTCCTCGCGTACGAGTTGAGAGCGGCGCAGATCCGCCAAAGCAGCCTCTTCGTCCTCTTTGGTACGCGCTTCACGCAGACGACGCTCACTATCGTATAACAGACGGAACTTATCCAACTCGTCCTGACGGAGCAGCTGGTCTTGGTTGATCTTATCCAACTCACGCTGGAGGTCGAGTGCCGTACGAGCCTCCTCAATCTGCTGGGCGTTGTTGACCTGTGCCAGACGATTCTTGAAGTCGTTGGTACGACGCAGATAATCCAGTTCCTGCTCGCTCAGGTACATCTCACGGCTCAACTGACGGAAACGCTCCAAGTCTTCGTTGGAAGCCGTGATCTCCACGATGCGGACGATCTCCAAACCGAAGAAATACTCGTTGGCAACTGCGTTCAGATGCTCTTTCATGCCTCGACGCAGATCGTCGGGAAGGCGGCTGCCTTCAAACTCGGCATCTTGCAGGTTCTCCTGCAAGGTAGCACGTACGCTGTCTGCTATCTCGTCCACGATCTGAGCGGTGTTGAGCACTTTCTTATCGGACAGGTAATGAAGCAGGAAACGCTCTTTGTCCGCGATCTTGAAGTACGCATTCAAACCTACTTGGAGGGTGTGGTACTTGGTCTGAATCTCCATGGGCTTGAACGTGCCGTAGTCATCCAGATTAGCTTGTTTGGCACCAACTACCAAGGGGAAGGCCTTGTCCACCAAGACGATGACGGAGAAAGCGGAACCTTTACTCTTATGCTCCTCTACTTTCTTCTCGGCATCCTGCGAAGCTGCCTCATCTTTCTTATCGGAACGGAAGAGGTTCGCAACGAAGTTCCACGCGCGTGTGAGCGCGTTTTCCTTATTAGTATTTACGACACCCTCTTTGACGGACTTGAAGTCATAGCTTCCACCGGAGATGGTAGCGATAGTCTGACCATTCACGCGGATGTAAGCGGTTGTGCCTTCTGCAATGGTGACGCCTTTGATGTCTTTGAGTTGCCCTAACTCATCTTGCGTGATGACGCGGGCTACCTGACCTGCCTGAATATTCCAATACACACGTCCCTGCTGGCTCTGTTGCAGATCGTCTGCTACTACCGGCTGTTCTGCCTGCGGCTCTGCAGGCTGTTCCGGCTGAGGTTCCGGTTGTGGTTCTGCGGGCTGAATACGTGTGCCGCAGTGGGTACAAAACTTAGCACCTTCTTTGAGTTCATGATGACAATTAGGACATTCCATAACTATTGGGTTTTAATGTGATTACTTAGATTGAACAACACTCTTGATATCGCCGTTAGCGTCGGTTTGAACGATCATTTCCGACCTGGCATTTTCATTCTCGCCTACGCCGTAATGGAAGTCCAACTGTTCCGCTCCGTTGCTATATTTGACTTTCTGTACGAAGAACGGTTCGCGTTTCGGAATACCGTACTCCTCATACAGATGTTTACCGATTGATTCGGATATGTCGAGGATGTTTTTGTTGACCTGCTGGCGGAGCTGCTCCAACATGCTCTGCGGCTTATTGGCTGACTTCTGCATAACGGTCTCCATGCTGGTAATGAAAATGCCGTTGGTATCGTTCGTCAAAGCCGCTTTGCTGGCTTTCTTGACAGACTTGCCACCTTCATCTACTGCGCAGAAGAGGGTAGGATCGCCGAAGAGGTTGAATTCTCCGATCGTCAACGCTTCTTCCCAACCCTTATCGCCCAAACGATAGGTCTCACAACGTGCTTGGAAGAAGGCCACACCCAGCGGATAGCCCTTCATCGCCAAATCGTTGAAGACATATCCGGTAATATCCGAACAACAGATAGGCAGACTATTGACTTGGTCCAGCGAACAGTTACCTTTCGGGTAACCCAACGCGATACGGGACGAACCCACGAAGACGAGTGTCTGATTGGACAAAGCCGTCAGTACCATACTTTTCTCTTTCGGGTAACCGATAAAACGGGCTCCGTAGCAAGGTTGCGCAAAGATGATATTCGGATACTGCATGCCCCCAAACATAGCAGGTTCCAAACCGGCCTGGAAATCGGAACGCGACCCCATGGCGTATCCGCCGTAGTACGGATAATTTGGTTCGTCCGAACCATGCATGTTGATGAATACGAACTGTGCATAGGGGTTGAACCAAGATGAGGTATGGTATCGGGGACTATCTGTCTCCAAGGAAATAGTAGGCGAAAGAATGAGGTAATCATATCCAAAGCCATCGCTCGGAGGAGTAGCTTTCTGGTAATTGAGCACCTTCAACTGCTTCAGAAGAGGAGCCACATTCTTGGTGGTAACACCCTTCCAGTTAGGATCCGATTGTGCGTACATCATTTCCACCTGAATACCGGCACTGTTCTTCAGATCGCGGTTGAAATAATTAATCAGATCTTGCAATCCTTCGTCTCCGCCCACTAACGGCAGACGGCCTACATAGAACAAGGCGTCGTAGGTGAAGATCTTACCGTTCCACATCTTCTCCTCCATCTCTTTTCCGTACGGATACGCATAGAGAAAATCGGTATCGAAATCATCATCGCCGAAGTCAGGATTATTGCGTTGCCAATGCGGCAGTTTGGGCATTGGCACTACTTCGTTACCTCCCACGATGAAGAGGAAATCGGTCTCCGGCTGCTTTGCTTTCTTCTCTGCCTTATTCAGATCCAACAGAATATCCGCATACTCGTACCAAGGCGAGGAAGCACCTAATTTCACGTGCTTATGTCCGCCGAACAGTCCTTTTTCGAGGTACTCATAGTCGCCTGCATCTACCAATTGGTAAGCCACGCCTATTCTTCGCTTAGTGGCGATGAACTGGTCGAATATACCGCGCAACGCATCTACGCTCGTGCGCAGATGTTTACTTAAGGAAGTAAGGTTCGTGAGGATGAAGCCGCGCATCACCGGTTCCGGTAGGTTCTCTTCCGGTTGCGTTTGTGCGGCAGGACTCTCCGGCTCTGCTGCTGGCAGGTCGGCATGAACAGTCTCTATTCTGTTGGACTGAGCGGACTGAGTAGGCGCAGCAGGTTGTGCTGCAGGAGTTGAAACAGTTTGCTGAGGCTTGTTAGCTGCCTCTTCTGCCTCCATTTCCGCAAATAATCCTATCAAATTAGTGCCACACTCTGGGCAGAAATTCATAGGCTCGTCAATCTTGGTACCACATTCAGGGCAAAACATAATCTTGTCGTTTTTGGTTATTCATGCAAAAAGCGCTGCAAAGATACGAATAATTTTTCGAATATGCAAACATTTTGGGTATTTTATTTTAATTTTTCCCTTTTTTGTCAAAATAGGACACAAAAAAAGCGTCTATGCTTACGCATAAACGCCTTTTCTGATGATTGAAAATCCAATTAGAATTTGTAATGTACGCCGATAGCGAAGTCGTACATCTGCCAGTATAAACCTGCATCAGCACCCTTGTTGGCACCTTCAACCAAGCCAACACCGAGAGCCGGACGCCAAACGATCGAGAGCTGGAGAGGGAACCAGAAGCTGTACTCCACACCACCACGACCGGTAGCTGCTACATAGCCCCAGTTATAGGTTCTGTCAACTGCGCCATGTACGCTCATGCCGTCACCGTGAACGCTGGCTGTACCATAGCCCCAACCGTAACCTCCGGTTGCACCGACACCTAAGTACCAATGCCATTCTCCTTTTTTATCCCAAGGGAACTTTGCACCGAACGGATCAATCCAATCGTACGTAGCAGCAAGCTGCAAACTTGGAGCATAATAGGTCGTTGTTACGCCACTTTTGAAAATGGAGTTACCAGCGCCATAGTCGATACCAAGTTCCAACTCAAGCATATTCTCCTCACCAAAGCCATGTTGATAGCTAAATCCGTCAAACGCACCGACACGACCTCCGATAGCACGGGGTTGTGCATAAGCTGCCAAGCTTGCTACAGCGAGGACAGCGATAAATAGACATTTTTTCATCTTCTTAAAGTTTTATTGTTTGTTATTTTTTTACTTATTCAGCGCCAAAGCAACGTTTACTGCGCAAGCAACGGTGCATCCTACCATCGGGTTGTTACCGATACCGAGGAAGCCCATCATCTCTACGTGTGCCGGAACGGAGCTCGATCCTGCAAACTGTGCATCGCTGTGCATACGGCCGAGGGTATCGGTCATACCATAGGAAGCAGGACCTGCAGCCATGTTATCCGGGTGCAAAGTACGACCTGTACCACCACCGGAAGCAACCGAGAAGTACGGTTTGCCGGCGAGGATACGCTCTTTCTTGTACGTACCAGCTACCGGGTGTTGGAAACGAGTCGGGTTGGTCGAGTTACCGGTGATGGAAACATCGACATTCTCGTGCCAGAGGATAGCTACACCCTCACGAACATCGTCTGCACCGTAGCAGTTCACTTTTGCACGCGGACCGTTAGAATACGCTTTGCGACGAACCTCTTTGAGCTCACCGGTAAAGTAATCGAACTCGGTCTGTACATAGGTGAAACCGTTGATACGGCTGATGATCATAGCAGCGTCTTTTCCGAGACCGTTCAGGATGCAGCGGAGCGGGTTCTTACGAACTTTGTTTGCCATCTCAGCGATCTTGATAGCACCTTCTGCAGCAGCGAAAGACTCGTGGCCTGCCAAGAAAGCAAAGCACTGGGTCTCCTCACGGAGCAGACGAGCTGCCAAGTTACCGTGACCGATACCGACCTTACGGTCGTCAGCTACGGAACCCGGAATACAGAATGCCTGCAGACCGATACCGATAGCCTCGGCAGCGTCAGCGGCGTTCTTGCAGCCTTTCTTCAAAGCGATAGCGGTGCCTACAACGTAAGCCCATTTCGCGTTCTCAAAACAAATACGTTGGGTCTCCTCGCAGGTCATATAAGGATCGAGGCCGTATTGCTCGCAAATCTGGTTTGCCTCCTCAATGGAAGCGATACCGTTAGCGTTCAGAGCGGCGAGAATCTGTTTCTCGCGGCGGTCTTGCGACTCAAATTTTACTTCACGAATCATAGTGTCTCCTCCTTAGTTTTTGCGTGGATCAATCGATTTAACTGCACCTTGCTCTTTGGTCGTGCGGCCGTAGGTGCCGGTTACGCTCTTCAGAGCCTCGTCTGCCGGAACACCTTTCTTGATAGCGTCCATGAACTTGCCCATATGAACGTACTCGTATCCGCAAACCTCATTGTCCTCGTCGAGGAACTCCTTGGTGATATAACCTTCGGTTAACTGCAGGTAACGAACACCTTTCTCCTTGGTCGAGTAGAGTGTGCCGCACTGGGAAACGAGTCCCTTACCGAGGTCCTCAAGACCAGCACCGATGGCCAGACCGCCCTCAGAGAAAGCACTCTGCGTACGACCGTAAACGATCTGCAGGAAGAGCTCACGCATAGCGGTGTTGATAGCGTCGCAAACGAGGTCGGTGTTGAGTGCCTCAAGGATCGTCTTGCCCGGCAGAATCTCTGCAGCCATAGCAGCCGAGTGCGTCATACCGGAACAACCGATGGTCTCTACGAGCGCCTCTTCGATGATACCGTTCTTTACGTTAAGACTCAGTTTGCATGTTCCCTGTTGCGGAGCACACCAACCGATACCGTGCGTCATACCCGAGATGTCCTTGATCTCTGTAGCCTTCACCCATTTGCCCTCTTCGGGAATAGGAGCCGGTCCGTGTTTCGGACCTTTTGCTACTACGCACATTTCTTGTACTTCTTTCGAATAAATCATGTGTTTAATTATTTGTTTGTTAATTTTGTTTGCTTTTTCTGTTTGTTTTTTTCGTTCAAAACATTTTGCGCTGCAAAATTACTGCTTTTTTTTGACATATGCAAGTGTTTTGCTATTTTTTTTGTAAAATCAGGCTAAAAGAGCCTCTTGCGCAGGAATAGCGTGTAACGGTGTGATGTTAGGCATGATGGCAAGTCTCTTCTTGGGATGAACAGGAGAGAGGTAAAGCAAATGAACGAGGTAGCCCTTATGATACCTGTGTTTTTTGCTACTCTGAGGTTTGCATAAAATCCAAAAACCACAAGCTTCCGCTTCCGGAAGCGAGTTGACGCTACCTTTATACCAAGTGAGTAAATCGTTGAGAAAAATGATTTCAATGCAGATGTTTGATTTACGTTTGCGTCGATGTACAATCTGCGCACCCATCGTTTCTTTGAGTGAGAGGAAAGCCTTGTACAGCAGAGGGTGAATTTTGCAGTTACGAGCTATAGAAGGCGCTATTTTGATAATTTTTTGCGGCATTTTCTAAAATCACGGAATATATACATAAATGTATATATAGGGTGTGGTAAGATACGTAAAAGGAAGGTAGTTCTTCCGAGAATGTACTGATGTTTTTGTGAACGGATGTTTATTACCAAGGCAGTATCAGTTCTCCTTCTTCGTCTCCTTCGTCGTCTTGCTGAGGAAGAGAGAGCACAGGTTGGTAGATTGCTCTGATGGTGTCGCAGACACCTCTTGGATTTCTGAGCAAAGGACGGGTAGAGTAGAAACACTCACCGGTGATTTCGGGGATCGTGCGGTTGAGGGTCATCTGCCGACCGATCTCATTGCCTTGACCCCAAGGTGTGTCTTTCTTAGCACCCTCCAAACGATACGGCGCCATGCCGATATAGAGCTTGCAATTCGTGCCACGAACTTCGTTTGCCCACCAGTGCGCAAGGACTTCATAATCAGCGGCTTTCTTGCCTATCTCCCAATAGAGCTGCGGCAGGACATAATCGATCCAACCATTCTTGATCCACAGGCGGATGTCCGCATAGAGATCATCGTAATTGGTGATACCTGCCGTAGTTGCGCTACCGGTCGAATCGACGTTCGCATTCCGCCACACGCCGAAAGGCGAGATACCAAACTCCACGGAGTCTTTACATTCGCGGATAGTAGCGCTGATCTCCTGAATAGCCATGTTGACGTTATTGCGTCTCCAATCCCGGATGTCCGTAAATCCTCTTGGATAGCGGGCAAAAGTCTCTGCGTCCGGCAGCTGTTTCTTACCCACCGGATAGGGATAGAAATAATCGTCCATGTGGATAGCTTGTATGTCGTACCGGCTGATGATGTCCTGCACTATTGTGCAGATCCATTCCCGTGTGACATCCAAACCCGGATCGAAATACCATTGTTTGTTGTACTCCCAGAACCACTCCCGATGTTTTTTCCAGATGTGGTCTGCGCAGATGACAGAAGTGTCGGTCTTGGCGAGGTTGACGCGATAGGGATTGAGCCAGACGTGTACCTCCATTTGCCGTTTGTGCGCCTCTTCGATAGTCCATTCTAATGGATCCCAAGTGAGCGAAGATCCTTGTGTGCCGGTTAACCAATGCGAACTTGGTTCAAAAGAACTACGGTAAAGGGCATCGGCAGTCGGTCTAACCTGAAAAATAATAGCATTCAATCCCAAACTATAGAGCGAGTCTAACAGAAACGTCATCTCGTGTTGCTGGGCAACAGAGTCTCCTATCGCAGCTTCGGAAGGCCAATCAATATTCGCTACGGTCGCAATCCATGCTCCGCGGAAAGTTACTTGACCAAAGACCGCTACGCTAAAGGACCAAAGACAAAAGACTAATATGTTACGCAATTTGGCCATTTTCAACATGGAAGATTTTGGCGTTGTTATTGGGTTTGAGTATTTCTGTCAAGTGCTGACGGTCGGTGTCGGTAATGAAGATCTGACCGAAATCGTCTCCTTGTACCATCTCCACGATTCGCTCTACGCGTTCGCTGTCCAGACGGTCGAAGATGTCATCGAGCAAGAGTATTGGTTTTTGTCTTGATTCCTGATTCTTGATTCCTGATTCTCCTAAGTACAAAGCTTGTGCCAATTTCATGGCGAGGACGAAAGTGCGTTGCTGTCCTTGGCTGCCCACTTGCTTGAGGGGATAGTCGCCGAGACGCATCTCAAGATCATCTTTATGCACGCCTTGCGAAGTCCAACCGAGTATCAGATCGCGTTGCCGAGTCCGAACGTACGCTTCGCGTAAATCGCGGTCTTGCAACTGACTTATATATCGTAATTGCGGGATCTCAGCCGAACCGCTTATCTGTGCATACGTCTTAGCAAAATACGGCTCAAACGCCTCAAAGAAAGCGGTTCGCTTCGCAAAGATATACTCTGCCGGTTCAATCATTTGCCATTCCAGTACTTCGAGCAAATCATCAGGCGGATTAGGCGCATCTCCGTATTGTTTCAACAGGGCGTTGCGTTGTTTCAAGAGGGCGTTATAAGTCGTCAGACAATCGAGGTATTTGCGATCTAACTGGCTGATAACCACATCCATGAAACGGCGCCGCTCGTCGGAGCCCTCATCAATCAGCTGTTGGTCGGAAGGCGAGATCATCACCAGCGGAATAAGACCTATATGGTCAATCAACCGCGGATAGTCTTTTTTGTCTTTGCGAAATTGTTTTTTGACGCCTTTGCGTAAGCCGCAAGAGATCGTGAACTCTCCGTAGTTGCCTTGCACCATCGCCATCTCTTCGCCGTGGGTGATGTTGAGCGAGTCTTGAGAGGTGAAAGCGGATTTGGCGAACGAGAGCAGATAGATAGCGTCCAAGACATTCGTCTTGCCCTGTCCGTTGAGTCCCACGAAACAATTGAGTTTGGGGGCAAACTCCAAACTCGCCTCGCGTATATTGCGGTAGTTTAATATGTTAAGTGACGTTAGAATCATTTTTTGGAGATCCGCCAAACTTGGCGGATACTATGCGTATAGTTCGACATCGGCGGCGGTGATTTTGGGACCGGCGAGGATGATAAGACGCTCGACAACATTACGGAGTTGACGGATGTTGCCTGTCCATTCTTTCTGTTGCAGGGCTTTGATGGCTGCCGGTTCGAAGGATTTGACAGCAATGCCTTGCTCGGCACAGATCATGCCGGTGAAATACTCCACGAGCAGCGGGATGTCTTCGATACGTTCGTTCAAAGACGGAACGTGAATCGGAATGACGTTCAGGCGGTGGAAGAGGTCTTCGCGGAAATTGCCTTCTGCAATCTCTTTAGCGAGGTCTTTGTTCGTAGCCGCCAAGACGCGCACGTTCACTTTGATGGCTTTATCCGAACCGACACGTGTGATCTCGGATTCCTGCAGGGCACGCAGCACTTTGGTCTGCGCAGCAAGACTCATATCGCCGATCTCATCGAGGAAGAGCGTACCTCCATCGGCTTGTTCGAACTTACCTGCGCGGTCTTTGACAGCTCCGGTGAACGAACCTTTCATGTGTCCGAAGAGCTCTGATTCAATCAGTTCGGAAGGAATAGCCGCACAGTTGACTTCGACCATCGGACCGTTCGCACGAGCCGAGTGCTCATGGATCAGATGTGCTACCACCTCTTTGCCGGTTCCGTTCGGACCGGTGATGAGCACGCGGGCTTCCGTCGGTGCCACCTTATCTATTATATCGCGTACGCGTTGGATAGCAGCCGACTCTCCGATCATCTGCGGACCTTTGGTAGCTACTTTCTTGCGCAGTTGTTTGGTTTCTTGTTTGAGGTTCTTGGTCTCCAAGGCATTCTTCGTGGTGATGAGTATGCGGTTGAGATCCAGCGGTTTCAGCAGAAAATCATAGGCGCCCATTTTGAGTGCCTGCACAGCTGTCTCTATGTCTCCATGGCCGGAAATCATGACGATGGGACACTCGATGCTCTCAAACGAATCTGAATTCTGAGCTCTGAATTCTGAAATCTTTGAAAGCACCTCCAAACCGTCCATCTCGGGCATTTTGATGTCCGAATAAATCAGGTCGTACGATTTGGCTTGCGCCATCTCCAGACCCTGCTTTCCGTTCTCGGCTACTTCCACTTCGTAGCCTTCATCTGCCAACACCTCACGCAAGGTATTCCGAATACCTCGTTCGTCGTCTATAATAAGGATTTTTGCCATACTATTCTAATTTGGGCACAAAATTACTACTTTTTTTTGAAATATGCAAGTAAAAAAGAAAAAATGCAAAAAAATCACTTTTTATTTGCTTATGTCAAAAAATAGTTGTACCTTTGCAGCGGAATTAGGAGTTGTAAAGAATAGTATGCTTTATAACATATAATTTATATAAAAAACCAACTTTTTATTTAACATTTAAAATTCATTAATCATGAAGAAATTATTTACTTTTGTTGCTGCTGCGCTTTTCGCAGGTAGCATGATGGCAGAATCGGAGCCTGTAGTTATTTCGGGTAGCGTTTTCGCAGGTCAAGGAACCGCACAAACCGGTAGTGAAGTTTCCGCTACAGTTGACGGTGTTACTTTTACGTGTGACAAGGGCTACAGCGATGATGCTCACAACACGCTTCGTTGCTACAAGAATAGTACTATTACTATTTCTGCAGAGGAGCAAATCGGTAAATTGGTATTCCAGTTCTATTCGACCTATACAGGCGACTTGGACAATGAAATCGTTGTTAATGCGACCTCTTGGACGCAGACTTTGTCGGCTCAAGCTCGTATTGAACAGGTAACTGTTTATTTCGGTGAGGCTGAGCCGGTTGTTGTTGAGTTGGATACCCTTACGGTAGCTGAGGCTGTTACAATCGGTATGGCTTTGGAGGACAACGCGAAAACAACTGTGGACTATGTAGTAAAAGGTCACGTAGTTCAGGCTTACGATCCGAATGAAGGATATACCGACCAAACTTGGTTCATGGCTGACGAGGCAGGTGCTTTCGGCCAGTTCGAGGCTTATCAATGTCAACCGGATTACTTGGTAGTAACCGGTGATTACGTGTACGTAAAGGGTAAAATCCAGAAGTATGTAAAAGAAGGTAAGGATCCTCAGATCGAGATCGGTCGTGGTACTGCAACTCATGGTGAAGCTCCGCAGGGTATTGAGAACATCCTCTCGAACGAGAAGATCAACAAAGTTGTGGTTGACGGTGTTGTTTACGTAGTTCGTGACGGCAAGATGTTCAACCTCCAAGGTGCACAAGTTCGCTAATCATGGAGCTTCGGTTCTGTGATTAGAACCGTACTTGAGTTAATAAATAATGAGGGGACGCTAAACTGCGTCCCCTTTCATTTCCTGTACTCATCCGAAGGTTTATAACTTCGCCTGAATACTTACTTTCGCCCACGCTCCTGGCTGTAAGATGCCTCCGTAGTCGTAATAACGAGCGTGCGTCATGTTTGTACACTCGGCACTAACGCGTATGTAGTGGTTCTGCCAGTAAATAGACCCATCTAAGAGCCACACAGGTTGATAGTCGCGCACCTGACCTTCGGCATTGTTGAACTGTCCTTCGCGTTTCTGAAAACGGACAGTCCAAGATGCACCAAAACCTTTGTAGATGCCGTGCTCCAAATGGATCGTCAGTTTATGACTCAGGTAGTCCAAGTACCGCGAACCCGACTCTTTGAGGTTCATATCCAGATACGTGTACGCATAATCGACCGACACACAACGCAGCCATTCATTCAGCCTATAAGCCACCGAGACCTCGACACCGGTAGCGTTCACTTTTTGTTGGTTAGCCGCATGAAAAGGTCTCTTGGCATCTTCCGGCACATAGATCCAATCGATGATGTTCCGTCCCCAACGATAGTACGCGTCCGCAGACCAAGAGAGAACGCCGTATTTTTTCTCTCCTCCCTTTAGAGAAGGGTCGGGATTAGGCCTCCATTCGCCTTTGTAACCCAAGGACAGGAGCCATGCTTCTTCGGGCTTGAGATCTCGGTTGCCGAGTTGGTTACCAGCGTTGTAATAGAGGTCTGTAAACGTCGGCATTCGAAGCGAACGGTTCGCATTCAGATAGAGCGTGCCGCCTTTGTCAAAAGCATAGCCGATATTGGCACTTCCGCCGAAATGATGTCCGAACTGCGTGTTATACGTGCCGTTGATACCGAGCGAAGCGGACAGCCCTGCATAATAAAAACTCTGCTCGGCGAAGTAGTTCACATGAAAACGGTTACCTCCTCGCACCAGATCCAACACGCGCACTTTAGACAGCGGAAAATCCTCCAAAGTCGGCACTTGTCCGTCGGGATTGATGGTGTCGCCGAGGTTAGTAGAGTGCATATTCTCGTTACGAATACCGGCTCCGAAAGAGGTCGTTCCTATGCGCGAAGCATAATGAGCGGCTACTGAGGCTGAGGCGGTCTGCGCAAAGTGAAAATTGCCGTACAACAGATGTCCGCGATGCCATTCGTAGCGGTCATAGTTAGCACGGTAAGCCGCTTGTGCTTCGAGCCGCCATCTGCCCCAACGATGCTCGTATTTAGCGGACGCAAAAGCTGTACGCGTGGCGTCAAACTGATCTTGACTGCCAAATCCGTAACCCATACCAAGTCCGGCATCTTTCCATTGGGCACCGACTTGTACGTCCAGACCTCTCCAACGGGTTTGGAAATAGAGGTTCACCAACTGAAAATCCGAGTTCCGGCAGGCGATCTCCTCTTTCTCCGTGGGATTTGGCGCTAAATAGCCTTCTGCACGCGAATAATCGGCTGCTATGTTGATTTGCAGCTTTTCTCCCTCCCTGTTAGGGAGGGTCGGGGAGAGGCTTGCTGCAATCTCCGGATGTGCCAAACCGTTCATGCCTGCCGTCAGTTTGAGAATAGTTTGAGAGCATACACCTCTGTTTGAATTAGTTTGTGCTTCGCTGTTTGACGGTGTTTGTTTGGTCACGATATTGATCGCTCCGGAGAAAGCGCCGTGCAGATGTGCCGAGGTGCCTTGCAGCACTTCTATTCGCTCGATGATAGACGGCGTAATAGGCAGGTTGAGCGAATAATGACCGGTGTGGAAATCGCTCAAACTCACGCCGTTGAGCATGATCAGCACTTGGTCGAACGTACCGCCGCGCATACTAATGTCTGCTTGCGCGCCGTTCGCGCCACGTGTACGCACATCCACACCCGGCAGATATTGTAAAATATCCGCTACGGTCTGTATCGGCAACGCTTCTATCTCGGCGTGCGACACCTGTGTGATCAGACGGTAAGCTTCCGAATGAACTTCAGCTTTGTGAGCCACAACCAGCACCTCCTGAAGACTAAGTGGCTGGTTGCCTAACGGAACGGAATCCGCAGTTCCTGACGAACCATCATCCGCCATGACCGGAGAGAAAAACAAGCCGCAGAGGGCAGCAACAGCTACACTCTTACCATGCTTGAGCATCTCCAGATCGGTCATGTATCCTGCCACGTGTCCGATGGTCACCTCGCGGTGGATCGAACAAAAGGCTGCGTACGCCTTGTGGCAGAACTGCCGAAAACGGATTCCTGTTTTGAATGAATAATTTTTAAACATAGATTATTTTATATAATCTGTCAATTAAGACGAATGAGCTTGAGAGATGTATTCTCCCGGAGTGATGCCGGTTTTGTTTTTGAACATGCGGGTGAAATGATGCGGATAATCGAAACCGAGCATGTACGCCGTCTCGCTGATGCTTCGACCGCTCATGAGGATGTTTTTCGCCAAACGAACGATGTAAGACTGAATATAATCCTTGGCAGACGAGCCCGTTGCTTGTTTCATAACGGCTGCAATTTGAGTGCAAAGGTACAATTTTTTTGCGATATATGCAAAAATGGAAGCCGAAAAATGATGTTTTTCTGCATTTTCTGCAAAAATGGTAGATATTCGGCAAATATATGTTATTCTATATCCGCAAAAAGCAGTAATTTTGCAGTCGAAATGAGAAAATGTAAAATTAAGAAAATGAAACGATTGTTTATACTTGTTTTTGCGTTGAGCACAATGACCCTTATGGCACAAACACCGATTAACATCATCATCGGCTCAAAGACCTTTACCGCCACGCTGGCAGACTCCGAAACAGGCGAAGCTTTTGCTGCCCTTTTGCCCCTCTCCGTGACGATGAACGAACTGAACGGCAATGAGAAATACCATTACCTCAGTTCCTCTCTTCCCACCGCCGCATACCAGCCCGGTGCAATCCATGCTGGTGATCTGATGCTCTACGGCAACAACTGCGTAGTCCTTTTCTACGAGACCTTCAACACCTCGTATTCCTATACCCGCCTCGGCGCGATCGATGATCCTTCCGGCTTAGCTTCCGCCCTCGGTTCCAGCGATGTGTCTGTGCGTTTTGAGTCATCCTCCACTGCAACCGAAAACCTCACCCCAACCCTCTCCCAAAGAGAGGGAGTAAAGGTTCTCCGCGACGGTCGTCTCTACATCAACCACAACGGAGCAACGTATAATGTCCAAGGAGTAAAAGTGAATGTCGAATAAGTGAGAAGAATCTATCTCGCGCACGGAACTCGCGAGCACATAACACCGTGGACAGATGTCGGCAGAGCCGATGTCGGAATTGAATACCGACGCAATGGACAAAGAAAAGGCGGCATGGTATGCCGCACAATGAACGCTACAGAAAGCCCGATAGTATCGGGGATAAAAGAAGAAAGAAAAGCCAGCCTGCTCGGTGGTGGAGCAGGCAGGAGTTTTGATAGAATGAGATATCAAAGAAGTGTGGAGATATTTAATGAATAATTCTACTTTACATCGTGCACAAGGCGAACAGAATGTCCCGATGAACGCCATATACCATTTGTTGTGTAAAAATAGTAATAATCAAAGTATATCTCGCTGGCATAATTATCGTTTGAACCTGGGGTTGATGTCCAATAATATCCATTTTGATTGAGATATCTGACTGCTTTTTTATCACGTTCTCCTGCAGCCGGTAAAAATACGGCACCTGCTTTTTCCATAACACTCCATTCCTCAGTAGTGTAAGTGTTATCGTAGAAATGATTGTCTTTATTGTGATCGAAATATGCATTTTCGGATTTATCCATACCAACAGAAGTGCCAGCTAAGAAAGCGACTCCAGAGGGAAGTTTCCAAGTGTCAGGAAGAAGAATAACGCCATTAATTTCATTGACACGACCCAATCCAAATAATTTATCTGCGTTAAGGCGTGTGAAGCATAAATATTGCCATTCTGCTCTGGAAAGCGTGCGCCATAAATTTTCTTCATTTCCTCCATTGGATATTTTATTGACACCCCAATCTGTAAAAACACTATAATTTTCAGAAGCGGCTGACGCATTTGATGGATTATTTCCTGTGCCCCATCCAAATAAATCAATCCAATCTATATATCCTTCGGAGATGTTCTTATTTGCTATTCCTAAATAATCATATTGATGATCTGCAAAACGCCAAGTCTTTGTTTCTCCTAAATATTGTAAGTTTCCTTGCGAAAATTGTATCTTCCTATTTTCACCAATTGAGAATTGCCCAGACAATATACCTGCTATCTTTTCCGTGTTTTCTGGACTGTTGGAATTAGGAGTCACATCGTCTGATTTTTTCTCGCAACTTCCTAAGATTACACTAGCCACACATAGTGTTGCAACAAATAACTGTTTCGTTTTCATATTTTTCAAATTTTTCAAATTTGTACTGCCTACTCTTTAATGGATTTTCGGCATACTCCGTGCTTATATATACGAAAAACGTGAGGCTTGTTAGCTTCAATCTGGAATTTCGAGGAAATCTGGACTACCTTCTATAACCAAATATCTACTGAACAAGGCTCACGCTTACGCATGAGCACTCAAAAGCCTTGTTCTTGGTTATAGAATTAATCGAAAGTGTCCAGTTTTCGAAATTCCAAGCTCTTAGCTGAATGCTTTATTATTTATGTATGTTGTTTGTCTGTTGTTTTATGCCATAGGCGAGTGTTGATTGATTTGATATTGTTTTAATCGGTCGAGATTGCCCGATAGATTATTTATATATTTACGTCTCGGAGAGGGACGTGTATTATTTATCTATTTCTTCTTGCAAATAACTATACACATAACCGGATGATTGAAAAAACAGACCAGTTTTCGGGTCGTTGAGTTTTTCAAACAACTGTGAGTTATACACCAAATCAAAGGCTTCTTGCATTGACAAACCACGCTCATCCATAAGGCGAGCGATGAGGTCTTTGACAATCTCCTCTTTCATATTTTGGAATTCAGCCTGCGATACGTTCATTGTTTGATCAGTTGGTCAATCGCCTTTTGCGTACAAAAAGCGTATTGGAAAGTGATACCTTTGGGATATTGGATACGTTGGAGGAACTCCTCAAACGTGATATAGTTTTGCTTGTAACGAGTAATCTGTGCACCAATAGTATCGTTTGCAATCGGTCCATAAACGATGTCAAAATCATGCAAAGTGCGCCCTTGCGGTTCAGTACGATGGTTATACACAAAATGCGCCCATTCTTCCGTGTAAGACTCAAAGCGTTTGTAACGTAACTCTTGCAAAAGTTTTTCATCAAAAGAATAGACGTTCACAACCGGTGGTAGTTCTGCAAATTCCGCTTTGAACTGCGCCATTTCCAACGCTTGGTTGTAGTTCTCTGAGAGATAGAAAGCCCGCCCAAAATCTTTGTTGGGCTTGGATTTCATAAGATCAATATGATCTATATCTACCGTTGTGCCATGATAGAGAATCATAGATTGCCTCCTTTCCGCTGGCAGTATTCGCGCAGCGTTTGTAGGTTCTCCTCCACAGAGAGCGTGTGCATGATATTATAGTGTTTCTCGCACAAGGTCAACGCTCCATACTGCTGCAGATAGCGGTATGATTGCACCTCAGATAGCTTGTTCAAGCGGGCGAATTCCGCCACCAGCAGAACGAGATATTCTATTCTATCTATGACCGATTTTGCCATGTCGTTTTGCTCTCTTTGCAAATTTGGTTGCAAAGATACTACTTTTTTCTGATATATGCAAATTTATTTGCAGAAATCATGTGGGAAAATGGATTTTGATGAGGTTTTGATGAGGGTTTCTGCAAAAATGGTAGATATTTGCGGGATTTATGTTTGCGTATATTAAAAAAAAGCAGTAATTTTGCAGTCGAAATGAGAAAACGTAAAATTAAGAAAAAGGGCACGCTGCATATGGTTAAGTCCCTGCAACTCGTAGCAACCGAACCCCTTGCCCCCGAGGCTATGCCGCTGATTTTCTGAGTCGGCTATTCATAATGGGTTGGAGGCGGAATTGAAGGTTAGCCAGATCAAAGAAGCACTCTCGCAACTCAAAGCACACATCGTCGGCGCACGCAATATGGGTGTGAGTGAAGAGCAGTTACAAGGTATTGTGGTGGCTCTTGCGGACTCGTGGATGCAGCACTTAGCGATTCATACCCAAGAACAACCGGACGCCACAAACGAATGGCTCGAACCGGTTAATGACACACAATATAATTCTTTACAATAATGAGAAAGTTTTTAACCCTTATGCTCGCGGTAATTACTTTTGCTGCTTGCACAAATTCAAATGACAAAATGAGTAAATGCGTAAATGACACATGGGACAAAGTCTTCCCGCTTAGTGAGAAAGTAAACCATAAAAAGGTATCTTTCCAAACCCAATACGGCTTCACGCTGGTGGGCGATCTCTACACGCCGAAGGCAAATGACAAATCTCAAATGTCAAATCACAAATACGCCGCTTTAGCGGTGTCTGGTCCTTTCGGCGCAACGAAAGAGCAGAGTTCGGGTCTATATGCGATGAAGATGGCGGAGCGCGGATTTGTTGCATTGGCTTTTGATCCGTCTTTCACCGGCGAGAGTTCGGGTGAACCGCGTCGCACGGCGTCGCCGGACATCAATACCGAGGACTTCATGGCAGCGGTGGATTACCTTTCTAAACTGCCCGAAGTGGACGCTGATCGCATCGGTATCATCGGTATATGCGGATGGGGAGGTATTGCCCTCAACGCAGCGGCAGCGGATACGCGTATCAAAGCGACGGTGGCTTCAACGATGTATGACATGACGCGTGTGTCGGGCAACGGTTATTTCGATTCCGCTGACACCGAAGAGGCGCGTCACGAAGCGCGTGTGGCACTCGCCGCACAACGTCTTGCAGACCCTGCTGCTATGGCAGGAGGCGTGATAGACCCACTGCCGGACGATGCACCGCAGTTCGTCAAGGACTAC
>ONMU01000066.1 GCA_900319035.1 uncultured Bacteroidales bacterium | reverse complement strand
CCATGCCATCCGCTCCGCGTCGCTGTCTATCGCTATCCCTCGCCGGACACCTTCCTCGGTGTCCACGATCAACGCACTCAGCAGCGCAGCTCCTGTCACACCGCCTATCTCTATATCCGTCTGAGCCACCTTCAGATAGTGGTTCTCGTAGCGGATTTGCTCATTGATGATATAATCTTCTAACATAATAGCTTTTCCAAATCAAGTGTCAGGAACTGCTCAATCGTGATACCCTCATGCCCAACAATCAACGCTAATTTGGGATGAAAAAGATTTCAGAATGTAACTAAGCCGCTTGTCATCTTCTCATGGTTGCTTTTGACTTCTATGCCAACAATTTCATTGTTCCATTCAAGTACAAAATCCACCTCTTCATCTTTCTGCCGCCAATACCACACGTTCATGTCGTTCAACTCCGCTTGGCTAAGCAAGTATGCTCCGACAGCCGATTCTACCTGACGTCCCCATAACTTCGGGTCTGTGGCTACTTGCTTACGCCACAAAATTACTGATTTTTTTTGACATATGCAAATTTTTACTCAATTTTATTGCAATATTTACTCAAAAGTATAGAATTTTTTACTCAAATCTACTAAAATATTTACTCAAACAACGTGATGCTTATCTATTATACAACACACGGGCGACTCATTCGTTGAGCCGCCCGATTTGTTTCTTTGTACTTGGTACTTAGTTACTTGGTCACTTTATTTTACTTGCTACTTTACCGCTTTTTTACGCTGTCGGTGAGGTCAATCCAACGACTTGGAGAAAGAGTAAAGGCATTTAAACCTGCCTGACTTCTAAACCCCTCGCATTCGAGGGGGTTAAAATTAGGATTATTTAAAGCCTCCCACATACCAAGATATTCAATAGTATTCCTATTGCGCATCCAGTTTCCCACCACAGCATTGGGATCTTTTGCATTTTCGTATTGTTCTAACGGATTGATGTCACAAAAAACATCAAAAAAAACGAACACGGGAAAAGCGACATATTTTTCATAGCTTTTTGTAACTTGTTGATTGTCAGTGGCGCGATGGGCGTGAAATTGTCGCGAGTTTTGAGACTATACGTAAAACGGAAAACCTGCATTTACGTGTATAGCTCCCTATATGTGTCCTAAAATATAGAGGGACTCGGATTATCAACATCCGTCGGGGACCCCATATTATTAATCCATTAAACCTTTATTTTTATGATTAAAAATCTATCTTCTGCGATGGAGGCGGATCAGGATCTGCACATCGCCAAACATGTAGAGCCGGAGAATCTGCCGGCAATGATTCAACCTGTTATGTCGCTCGCGCAGAGTGATGCCGAGCGGGACATGTTATTAATGTCGCTGCTTACGGCGGCAGGAAGCTGTATGCCAAACCTCTATTTCCGCTACGGACTGACGGGCAAACGGTATTATCCGAACCTCCAATGCTTCATTGTCGGCTCCGCTGCCTGCGGAAAAGGTATCGCCAACCTCGCCCTCGAACTCGTCAGCAAGGTACATGAAGCGGCTCCGCTGGTCATCGCCGGAGACTCCTCTTACCCGGGATTCTACAAACAGTTAGAACGCCAGAATGGTCGCGGTTATATCCACGAGAGCGAAGGTTCGGTCATCACCGACGTGTGGCGTTCGTCCGTAGCGAACTACAATACCGCTTTGCGTAAAGCCGCGGAGCATGAACCGATCACGCGTAACCGTGCACGGGATAATAGTAGTATCGCGTGCACGCAGTTGAGTGTGCTGCTCACGGGTACGTTCAGCCAATACAAAGCGCTCGTGCCGAGTATCGAGAACGGCTATTTCTCGCGTCTGTTGACGCTCATCGTCAACGACCAACAGGCGTTCAGCAGTCGCTATGTAGAGCCTGCCAGCTGTTCTAACGGCATCATGGGTGCTGCGGCTCAGCAACTCTATGATCTCTGTCAGGCGCTCTATAAGAGCCGTCCGATGGAGTTCTCCCTGACGAGCGAGCAACGTGCGCGTTTGGGACAACATTTAGAAACGGCGTACCCTGCGCTGATGCAGTTATTGGGAGTGAATTTCCACTCCGTTGTACTGCGTATGGCGGTGCATATAGAGAGGATAGCCATGATACTCTCCGCTCTTCGCTCGTGCGAAGAGCAATTAAAAATTAAAAATTACGAATTACGGCTGGAATGTTCCGACTCGGACTACCAAACTGCCGAACTTATCGGCAACAAGCTTATCCTCCATATGGCGGCGGCTTATCAGATGATCAAGGGCGCAGAGCAACCCTCCGTCCCCAAGATCAAACCCCTCGACCAACGCCAAATGCTCCTCTCTCTCCTCCCCGCCGAGTTTGAGACGAAGACACTTTTGGAAGAAGCGAAGTCTCAAGGAATTTCACGTCGGACGGTAATCTATTGGAATGATGAATGGCAGCAGATGGGTGCTGTTCAAAAGATTCGGCACGGAGTGTATAGGAAGAGCCTCGCTTCCGCATAGGACATACCCCCGTGAATATATAACGAATGACTAAGAATATATAAGAATCACTAACGATTTATCAGCCAAACTTGGCTGATGAATAAAAAAAATGACATTGCACTATTTGCACTATTTGCACTTTGAGAAGAGAAAGTGCAGAAAGTGCAAAAAGTGCAAGATCAAAAAATTATTAAAAGAAAGGAAAAGAATTTATGGCACACTATGTACCTACAAACGGTTTTGAGAATTTCACCGGCGCATTGAGCAAAAAGAAAATTCAAGGCGTTCATCACATGACTGTTACTCGCCGTAAAAAGGTTAAGGATCCGTTGACCGGCGAGGTGGTCGGTTTGGGAGCAAAGGAGATCTATGCGCAGGAACGCCGTGACTATAAGGAGAAGCCGTTGACGCCTAACGAGACCGTCCAGCGTTCCCGTTGGCGTGAAGCCTGCCGTGAAGCGCCTCTTATCTGCCGTGACAAGAATCATCCTCGTTTTATGGAGATGTACGAACGTTGGCGTGCTCAACTGAGTTCCAACGAGCCTTGCAAGCAGTTCCCAAACTTCGTGAGAGCGGTGTTAGCAAGTGAAAAGAGTCCGAATTAACGGGCTCTTTTTCTATTTTGACCATCGACTATCGACTAGCAACCATCATTCTTCTCCGGCGCATAACCGATCTGTACGTTCATCTCACGCTCCATATCGGCTTTGATGCTTTTCTTTATACTCCGAAGGGGTGAGGGTTGTGGAGGCTTTGAAGCAGGTGGCGAAATAATGAGGATTACTGAAACCGCAGGCATAGGCGACCTCTTTGACGGAGAGATCCGTTTGTTGTAGCAATGAGCAAGCGTGCTTGATACGCGCTTCCTGCAAGAAATCTTTGGGCGAGAGATTAAATAGTTCATGCATCTTTCGGTTGAGTGATGAACGGCTCATGCCGGTGGCTTCCATCAGGTCATCGACATTGATATCCATATTACCCATATTCGTTTCCATAAATGCTGTTAGTGTCTGCAAGAACTGTTCATTCTTATTCAGATAGCCGGCAACCATCACTTCCGGTAACGGAGCTTGCGGTATATCTTGTCTATTTTGCAAGGCAGACAAACGCTCCTGAACGTCCAGATAAGCCTCCAAGGCTTCTTTACGTTTCTTCCTAAGGGCACGCATATGCAGCAAGGAGATGATGATGGTAAGCAGCGCAGCAAAAGCTCCGACAAGCACTATTGTCTGTCCGAGAGTGCTTTCCATGAAGGTCGGTTTGACGATGATGGTAAGCCGTCGTACGTTGTTTTGCCACTGTTGGTAGGCGTTGGTGGAGCAAATATCCAAGATATATTCTCCCGGGTGCAGGTCAGGTAGTTGTATTTCTGCCACCGACGAAGCGGCACTCCAAGAAGCCTCCTTCGAATCTTTTTTATCGAACCGATAGCGGTATAAGACAGCACCGCAGTTCCTGAAATCCAATGCCGAGAACCATACGCCAAGACTGCGTTCCTTAGGCGAGAGGACGATCCTGCTCACTGTGTCCACACCGTACTCCATGGGTCCGTTGCTGCGTTGGAGCGCGCTGATGGCGATCCGAACAGGTTTGGTCTCTGGTTGCAGATCCGAACGGTTCAATAGCATCAACCCGTCATGCGGAGCTACCAGAAGTCGTGCGTTACCGAGATCCAAGGGCGGTACTTCGCCTAAAATAAGGTGTTCATTGCCCGTATAATTGAAAAAGGCGCTTTCGAAATTGACAATCCGGTTCGTATACGTATGGAGCAGACTTAAGGCATTATTGCCTTGCAGCAGTAGTGTACTGTCGTTCCACGGCATGATCTCATAGACGATGTCGCTGGCCAAACCGTCCTTGGTGGTCAAGTGTTCAAAGCTCCATTTGCCGGCTTGAATATCGCTCAGCCGAATGCTGTTTAATCCTCCACCTTCCGTGCCGATAAATAGCTTCCCGTGATGCTCCGAAAGACACATAACGGCATTGCTACTGAGCGAATGACTATTCCCTGTTTCGCGTTGGTGCAAGGCAATAAGTCCGTCTCTCAATTCGAGCAAACCGGTAGTGGTGGCAGCGAACAAGGTACCGTCCGTACTTTTGAGCAAACGCCGAATATACATCCCTTCGGTGCCGGGTACTTGCTCAAAAACACCGTATTTTCCCTGCCATAATCCAAACCCATACGTAGCGACCCATAGTCCCTGCTCATCCGGCAGGATGTCATACACATTGCGCACGTTCGGATAGATCTGCTGCTGCTTTCCGTCTATCTCAATGAGTGCCCCAGGTTTGGTACCTAACCACACATGCCCGTCTTCGGTCTCGCGGATACAATAGACAGGCGCACCAAAATCTTCCGTCCGGATCATATGCAACGTGCTGTCATAGACTGTCACTTGGTTCGTATATCGTCGGGCAGTCCAAATCTCACCGTTCGAACGTTTGGCTATATACCGCACTTCATCCTCTCCTATCCGTTTTCCGTGCGGTATAACAGGCGTAGCGATATACAGACCATGCTCGTCTATCAACCATACATTCTCCGCCGGATCGACATACTTATAGCGGATGTTTTGCAGTCGGGTAAGACCGGTTTGGAAAGTGAGATCCTTACGTCTATAATTGGGGTCATGGTTCGCACGAAGCCGTTCTTGCACCTCTGCCCGCTGTGCTGCTGTGAGCGTGTCGAAAGTACACGCGCGTGTATTAAATAGGAATATACTGTCTTCTACCAGACAATAGAGGTTGTTGTCTTTGGTCTGTTTGATATGTCGGAACTTATCCGAAGGCGTGGAGATATGATCTCCCGGACGCGTCTTGAATGCTACAAAACGAGTCCCGTCGAAACGGTTTAGACCGTTCCAAGTAGCTACCCACACCATGCCTGTGGAGTCTTGTACCACATGCGACGTGAGCCAATGACTCAATCCATTCCTATCATCAAAAAAACGCAAACGGTACTCCGTAGCGGAAAGTGAAAGATGCAAAGTGAAAAGTGAAAGGATAATAACTAAGCGTCTCATGGTTCTTTTCAATTGAGGGTGCAAAGGTACTAAAAAAATCTGAATGTGCCAATATTTTTGTGTAAAAATTGGTAGATTTGTGTGTTTTTTGTTATTTTATACGTCATTGGTGAGTTTTTGTACGTTCCTATGCGCGAATTATTGTACTTTTGCCGCCGGATTTGAAAACTTTCAGTTTAACAATTTAATAATTTTATTCACCATGAAAAAAATCTTATCGATTTTCGTAGCCATGATGCTTTGCCTGCCGATGATGCAGGGAGCGATCAAAGTACACACCATCGGCGATTCAACGATGGCGGAGTATGATGAGAGTACGACGGATAAACGAGGTTGGGGTATGTACCTCGGTTCGTTCTTCGATCCGGCTTTCGTCACAGTTAATAACCGTGGTAAGTCGGGGGCCGACACCCGTGGCTTCTACACCGGAGCTGCTTATTGGCCTTCCGTAAAGAGCCAGATGAGTGCCGGAGACTACCTCATCATCCAGTTTGCTCACAACGACGAGGGTACCGTGACCTACGGTATGGACAACTTGGAGTACGCTGCTTATTGTGCAGCCAACGGTCTCCCTGCTCCTTCCGATGCACGCGGTACGAACCCGCAGACCACCTATCGTGAGATGTTGGGTCATTTCATCGATGAGGCACGTGCTATGGGTGTTACGCCGATCTTGGTAGGTCCTATCTGCCGTGCGTATTTCAACGGTAATGACATCCGCCGTAATGGTCAGCACGATCTCGGTGACAAGTTCTCCAAGATCGAGAACGGTGTTCTCTACGAGAACCAGAGCCTGCCTGCCGGTGACTCCACGATGAGTTATGTACACGCTATGCGTGAGGTGGGAAAAGCGAAGAACGTGCCCTTTATCAACCTCACCGAGGCGACCCGCCAACTCTATCTCTCTTACGGCGAGACCCAATGTATGAGTCTGCTGTTCTGTGAGGGTGATAAGACCCACACCAACGCCATGGGAGGTAATCTCGTAGCCCGTACCGCAGCGCAGATGCTCAAGAACGCAGGTATCCTTGCAGAGCATATCAATATCCCGACGGACATCTCGGCTAACCCTGCTTCCATCGCCATCGGCGAGACCTATTGCGGTGTACCACAGAACAAAGAGTTCCTGCTCACCGGTTATGGACTTGAGCCCGCAGCCGGAAATGTGACCATTACTGCAACGGCTAACCTCCAAGTGTCGGTCGATAAGACCAACTACGCTTCTACCGCTCAGGCTTCGTATGACGGCGGTTCGATGTTCCAGAAAGTGTTTGTACGTGCCAACTATACCGAAGGCGGTGAGCAGTTGGATACCGTCTATGTCACTTCGGGTGAGCATGTGATTGCTGTTCCTGTATCCGCAACAGCTATCTCGCTCGTCGGCGGTGCTGCTATCAGTGCTACTTGGGCTTTGAGCAGTAAGACTGACATGACTGCTGTAGTCGAGGGACCGGTGGCAGCTGAGCTGAAGATGAAGAATATGATGGCAGCTGACACCAAATCCGAGTTCTCCGACGGCGAATCGAGCACCATAACGATGGTTCGTTTCCACAACGCAGACGCTTCGGGCACTAAGACTGCGTGGCCCTCAGATGAGATCGATGAGAACGCTAACCGTTACATGGATTTCGTCATCACTGCACCGACCAACATGGAGCTGCAGATCTCCAGCATCTCTCTGGATATAGCAGCGCACAGTACTTCCGCTATGTGTTACCACATCAACACCGGTATCGGTAATAAGTTCACAGACGTGAAGACCATCGCCGAGAAGACCAACATGACCAATAAGACTATCTACCCCTTGCAGTTAGCAACGACCATCAAGGTACCTGCAGCCAAGACCCTCCACGTACGCGTGCTGCCTTGGCATCAGAATGCAAGCGGAAGCGGCAAGTATATATGTGTGAAGAACGTCCTTATCGAAGGTCAAGCTTTTGAGTCGGACACCATCGGTGTGCCCGATCCGGAGGAAGTAGAACCCGAACCCGAACCGGAACCCGAACCTGACCCGCAACCCGATCAGCCGGTAGCAGAAGGAAACACCAGCTTCACTTGGGCTGTTTGCAATGAGGCTCAAGCGGCTGTTACCTCGACTCTTCCGGACTATATCAACGCCACAAGCATGGCTGCCGGAACAGGTCTGACCTTAGGTTCAAGAACCTTTGCAGCCAACTCTGGTGTGACGATGACTACCTTCATGCCTGCTACCTCCAATGCCGGTAATGTCGAATCCGTCATGGTGGAGTATGCCGCAGAGATGAAGAAAGGGGTTACTTTTACCCTCAAAGGCATCTCTTATGAGGCCATCAAACACGGAACAGACGGTGCTTCGTACAGCTGGAGCTACGTAGTAGATGGCGTGGAATCGGATATCATGACCGTTAGCCAGGAAGAGTTGCTGCGCGATAATAATACTTCGGGCACTCCGGCGCTCAAACACAAACAAACCTTCGAGAACGTAGCCGGACGCAAAGTGGCTATCCGTTTCTACGTTTCCGGATTTGGTAATACCAAGAATTTCGCCCTCTCTAACCTCCAACTTATCGGGGACATCACCGGCGAACCGGTCGTTCGGGCGTTCCAGAACTTCAAGATCGATTTCCGCCAGGATCCTTATACTGTCCTGCTGCCCGAAGGCGGTGTACTGCCGACAGGCGTAGAGGTCAGCGGTTTGACCTATAACGATGCGCAACACGGCGTGAAGAACGTGACCATCACGGTGCCGGTGGACGATGCAGTTAAGTTCACCATCGGTTCCTGCCAGTTCGGCAAACATACCGTGACCGTAACCAAGAACGGTGAGCCCTATGCGACTATCGACAACAATAACGGTTGCGACTCCCAGACCAGTTTCGATCATTTCGTAGAATGGACCTACAACGAAGAAGAAGCCGCTGAATGGACCTACAACGAAGAAGAAGCCGCTACGCTCGTCTTCACCATGACCGGCGGATTCATGCCGTTCTTCGCTGCCGAAGCTACGGAGTTCGTACCCGAGGTAGAGGTGCGTTATTACGACACGGACGGCAAGACTCTTATCGGTTCAGAGAAAGTACCGGGCAGCTCTGCTCTGGTATATAAATACGGTGCAACGGACGTGACCATACCGGAAGGAATGACTTTCCGCGGTTGGTTCACCGATGCTTCGCTGACGGCAACGAAAGTGAAAGAGGGTACACCGCTTACCCAGAACACTAACCTCTATGCGCAGGTTCGTATCGTGGAGGTAGCCGAGACCGGACGTATCTACGAGTACGACATGCGTGTCGCATCCTTCGATCCCGAGGAGCACGAACTGCTTTCTACCTCCGGTGGTCGTTATAACGACGGACAGCACGGCTGGGTTTTCTCCAACGGACAGACTCTCTCGTTGGAGGTTGCCGGCAACGCGCTCATCGTGGTCGGCGTCTGCAAGTACTCTGCTACCAGCACCACCGAGATCAAAGATGCTGCCGGCAATACCGTCGTGCAGTTAGACGTAGTGAAGAACGAGACCGCAGACGGTTCCGAGCAAGTGATCCGTTATACCGGAGAGGCTACTACCCTCACGTTCTATTTCACCGCAACGAACTACATCCATTATATTAAGATTTATCACGTGTCATCCGTGCCCGTGAAGAACGAAGCAGGCTATTACATGATCCAAGCAGGCGATGCAGCAGCCTTCATCTTGGCACTGGAGACCGCTGAGTCGGGCGATAAGATCTTCCTGCCCAACGGAACATACGACTTAGGCGAGAAAGTGCTGACGAAGATCGCCAAGGACAACATCGCCATCATCGGTGAGTCCATGGACGGAACGATCATCCGGAACGCACCGGACTTCCGTAATGAAGGTATCGGTACCACCGCTACTATCTTGATTCCGAAGAATATCGCCAACACCTATCTGCAAGATCTGACCCTCCAGAACGCGCTCGATTACTATGCTGCGCTCGACGCAGGTCAAGGTGGTGCACGCGCCGTTGCTTTGCAGGATCAGGGTACCAAGACCATCTGCAAGAACGTCAAACTGCTCTCCTATCAAGACACCTATTACAGCAACCTCCCGGGAGCTGTGAAGTACTTCGACGATTGTGAGATCCATGGTACAGTGGACTTCATCTGCGGTGACGGTAGTGTCTATTTCAAGAACAATCTCCTCTATGCCGAGAAACGCAACCGTAACGGCAGTGGTAGCGATGCCCTGACTGCTGCTAACAACCCCGCTACGGACAAAGGTTACGTCTTTGTGGATTGTACAATCCAGAGTGAGTGTCCTATTATTTCCCTTGGTCGTGCTTGGAACGGTCAACCCTCGGTTGCCTTCATCAACGCACTCGTGGACTACAGCGCAGGAGAGTTTGCTTTTGAGGGTAGCGGCATCCAGCGTTGGACCCAAGACCTCATGAATGCAGGAGCTTGGCCCGTCTTCGGCGAGTATAACATGCACTTGGCTGACGGTACCGTCCTCACGCCGGCAAGCAATGTGGTTCAGTTCGTTGATAAGAAAGTGACGCCGAATGAGACTCGCGAGATCGAGACCGTTCTGACCGCTGATCAAGCTGCGGCTTACACCATGGAATATACCCTCGGATCATGGGCTGCTACGGCGGCTAACGATGCGGCACAGGTCGAACTGACTAACACAGACGGTCAATGGGCTGAAACCGACGCTACCGTCTTCCTCGTGAACCGAAATGGCGTCCTGACCATGGAGAATACCCTGCCTGCTTTGGAAGAAGGTATGATCGTACGCGCTGCTAACGCACGTGGTGG
>ONMU01000007.1 GCA_900319035.1 uncultured Bacteroidales bacterium | reverse complement strand
TTTGGGAGTTCATCATTCCGCAGTAATAATTGATGCCATCAATGGGGTATAAATAGCGAACTCCACGGGCTCGAACCTTGGAAACCGCGGGAGAAGGCACCTCTTGGAAAAGGGTGCTTGTTAAAGTTAAAAATATGGTTGTTTTTAGATGCTTTGACATTGGCTGTAAACGTTTGTATATGTGGTTGTTATATTGGTGTTACAATTAGCATGGTCTAGGACACCTCCTTTCCGGTCTCGATCCACTCTGTACTCGGTCTCGGGCAGAGCCCTTGGAAGGGGTGAGAGGGTGAGAGGGTTAGTGGGTGAGAGGAATCCTGAAATTTGGCGCAAAGATACGCGTCGCGTTCGACAATCGGTGTGCAAGGGTTTATACCGCTCCGCTAAATAAACGGGCAACCGATGCCTCCGCTCTCCCCACCGGACGCGCTTCGTTTGCGTCCGTCGGGGACCCCAATGCGAACTTTGCGGTGCAAAGATACGCATTTTTTTTGATATATGCAAATTTTGGGGCTTGGAAAACTACGTTTTTCTTATATTTGTCCAAAATTACCCAAAATGTCCCCCAAAATAAATGTCGGGATCAAATCCCGACGCAAGGGACAAAGAAGAGCGGCAAATACTATTTGCCTGTAAAAGAAGAAAGAGGAAAAAGGGAACAAGGCGGGAGAAAACTGCCGCAAATATGCGACAGAAATGAAAAATGAAAAAGACACCTTCCGGCTCCACTAAAGGGGGAGAGAAGATTCGCGCAATGATGCGCGAAAAGTGCACAGAGGAAAAAAAGCAGAATAAAGCACAATAAAGCAGAAATCGGCAAATTTTGCATATTTTTAGGATTTTGTTTGCATATATGCAAAAAAAGTAGTATCTTTGCAGCCGAATTTGCGTAGAACAAGCAAACAATCATACAATAAGACAAGCAAACAGTCAAACAAACCATAAAACCATCAGACTAAAATCAAAAACACACCATAATTTATGAACATCAAACATTTCTATTTACTGGCAGCGACAGTGATGATGGTCGCTTGCGGAACGGACATGCCGAAAGTGGTACAGACGTCCTACCAGACCCTTACTATCAGTAAAAGTAACATCTCCGTGCCCCTCAAGTTCAGCGCGACGCTGAAAGGTACTTCGGATGTGACGATCACCCCTCAGATCAGCGGACAGTTGATGGAAGTACTCATTACCGAAGGTCAGCAGGTGAAGAAAGGCGAAGTCCTTTTCCGTATTGACGACCGTGACGCTAAGTTGGAGTTGGAGTCGGCGGAAGCTAATCTGTTGGCAGCAAAAGCCAAAGAGAGCAGCGCTAAGTTGGAGTACGAGAGCAGTCAAAACCTGTACTCGAAAGGTATTGTCAGCAAGTATGTGTTGGATGATGCGGAGAACAACTACGCTCAAGCGACTGCTGCAGTTGCTCAATGTCAGGCAAACGCTAATCGCGCACGTGTGAACCTTGGTTACTGCACGATCACAGCTCCGGTGGACGGTGTGATCGGTTCGATACCGGTGTTTGCAGGAGACCAAGTGAACAGTTCGACCTACCTGACGATGGTGAGCGGAAACGCAAAGATGTATGCTGAGTTCTCGGTAAGCGAGTCGATCTTGGAGCCAGACAAAGCGACGGAGAAGAACCAGAAGAAAGGGGCAGGTAAAGAGGAAGACGAAGATTGGACGATTTCGGATTTTCCGGATGTGACATTCTACTACAAGAGCGGCACCGAGTACCCGTACAAAGGTCGTATTACCAGTATGACCGGAACGGTGGATCGTACGACGGGTGCGCTGACCTGCAAAGCTACGTTCCCGAACCCCAAGGGTGCGCTCTATTCGGGTATCCAAGGAACGGTAGTGATTCCGTTGGACGTACATAATGTGATCGTTGTTCCGCAGAACGCTGTTGTTCGTTTGCAGAACAAGAGTCTGGTCTATAAAGTAGGTCCGGACAGTTGTGCGTATAGCGCCATCGTGACGACTGCAGGTATCGGCGACGACCGTGACCTGATCATCGCTTCCGGTGTGGAAGTAGGCGATGTCATCGTTACCGAAGGAGCTAATAACGTGTATGAAGGACAACGAGTATTGTTTTGACCGGCGGTCAAAACAATACGATGTACAAAGGAACAATGTACGATGTACAAAGTAGTACAAAAGACTAAGGAACAATGAAGGGAAATATCTTTATATCGAAACACGTGATGGCTTGTGCGATAGCCATCGTGATTATGCTGGTCGGATATATCAGCCTCAACACCCTGCCGGTGGAGCAGTATCCGAACATCGCTCCTCCAACGGTTGAGGTAACCACCTCTTACTCGGGAGCGGACGCATATAACTGTATGAAATCCGTGATTCAGCCTCTTGAAGAGCAGATCAACGGTGTGGAAGACATGACCTACATGACAGCGACGGCTACCTCAACCGGTGACGTCACTATCATGGTGTATTTCAAACAAGGCACCGACCCCGATATCGCGACCGTCAACGTGCAGAACCGTGTGTCTCAGGCACAAGCATTGCTGCCGAGCGATGTCATCAAAGTAGGTGTGACCACCATCAAGAGGCAGAACAGTATTCTTCAGATCGCCGGTCTCAAATCGACCGACGGCAAGTATGACGCGGATTTTATATCGAACTATATCGACATCAACGTCAAGCCTCGTCTGCTTCGTGTGACGGGCGTAGGTAACGTAGTGAACTTAGGTAACACGTACGCGTTGCGTGTATGGCTGAACCCCGAAGTGATGGCTCAGTACGGTCTGGTGCCGAACGATATAGCTGCCGCTATAGATGCCCAGAGTTTCGTGACCGCTACCGGTACGCTCGGTCAGCAGTCCGAGAACGCGTTCCAGTACCCGATGGAGTACAAAGGTACGCTCAAGAGCATCGAGGAGTTTGAGAACATCGTGCTGCGTACCAAGGACAACAGTACGGTGCTGTACCTCAAGGATGTAGCGAAGATAGAGATCGGCGCTAAGACCTATACCATGACCTCGCTCATGGACGGTGTGCCGGGTGTGTTCTTTCTCGTCAATCAATCCCCGGGAGCTAACGCAACCCTTGTGAACCAGAAGATCGACGAGCTCTACGAGCAACTCAAACCGACCTTGCCTGCGGGCTTGGAGTTTGTGACCCTCATGACCAGTAATGACTTCCTCTTCGCCGCTATTCATAACGTGGTGGAGACCCTCGTCATCGCGATCATCCTTGTGATCCTCGTCGTTTATTTCTTCTTGCAGAACTTCAAGGCGACCTTGATCCCATCTATCTCGATCATCGTCTCACTGCTCGGTACGTTTACTATCGTGCAGATGGCGGGTTTCTCGCTGAATATATTGACACTCTTTGCGTTAGTGCTGGCTATCGGTACGGTCGTGGATGATGCGATCGTGGTGGTGGAAGCCGTGATGGCGAAGTTAGAGAGCGGTAAGATGCAAGGTTCGCCTAAGGATCAGGCTATTCAGGCAACCCGTGAGGCAATGAGCGAAGTATCGGTAGCAGTTATCTCCTGTACCCTCGTTTTCATGGCGGTGTTCATCCCTGTGACGTTCATGAGCGGTACGTCCGGTACGTTCTTCACGCAGTTCGGTATCACGATCGCGGGTTCAGTCGGTCTGTCGTGCGTGAGCGCCCTTGTGCTCTGTCCGGCTCTCTGCGCCCTGATGATGCGTCCGAACGATGAGAAGAGCCTCGAAGGCAAGAAATGGAAAGGTCTTGACTACTACACCAAACTCGCTTATGAAGCCAGCTTCAATGCGATCCTCTCGAAATATCAGAAAGCCGTTACGGTCTATCTGAAAAAGCCGTGGGTATCGTTTGCTCTGCTTGCTTGTGCAGCGGTGTTGTTTGTGCTGTTCATGAAGATCCTGCCTTCGGGTCTGGTACCGCAGGAAGACCAAGGTGTGATCCTCTGTGAGGTGCGAATGCCGGAAGGATCGACCCTCCATGAGAACACCGAGATCATGAAGCAGGTGGAGGAGAAAGTGAAAGCTATTCCCGAGATGGAAAGTTATGGTCTGTGTAGCGGTTATGGTATGCTCTCGTCCAATGGTTCGAGCTACGCTACGCTCATCATCCGTCTTAAGAACTGGAGTGAGCGTCCGGGCTTTGAGCACTATATAGACGCCGTCATGGGACGATTCTACTACGACTGTCTGAGCATCAAGAACGCACAAGTCATTCCGTTCCAGATGCCGCAGATCCCGGGTTACGGTAACTCCAGTAGTATCGACCTTCAGGTACAAGATCTGAGTGATGGTGACATGACACAGTTCTGCGAATATACGGATAAGTTCCTCCAGAAACTGCAGGAACGTCCGGAGATCGAGAGTGCTATGTCCACCTACTCGGAGCGTTTCCCGAAATTCAAAGTGCATGTTGATCCGATTCAATGCGAACGTGCCGGCACGACTGCCAAGGATGTGCTGAACATCCTCGGTACCTACTGTGGAGGTGCGTACGTGGGTAACTTCAACCAGTACGGTAAGGTTTATCAGATCTGGCTGAGCGCCGGACAAGAGTATCGTCTGGATCCCTCTTCGCTCAATAATATGTTCATCAAAGTAGCCAACGGCAAGATGGCTCCTCTCTCGCAGTTCGTACGACTCGAAGAGATCGTCGGTTCGTCTTCGCTGGCTCACTTCAACCTCTTCCAAACCATCTCCTGCTCTGTGACGACCGCCAGCGGTTACTCGGAGGGCGAGGCACACAAAGTGATCGAAGAGGTCTTCAAAGAGATGATGCCGGCATACTGCTCATACGAGTACGGCTCTATGTCCCGTGAGGTGGAGGAGAACGCAAAGAGCAACACTACCGTTCTGATCTACCTCATCTGTATCATCCTGATCTACCTCATCTTAGGTTCGCTCTATAACAGCTGGGTAACGCCTTTCGCTGTCCTGCTGTCCGTGCCGTTCGGTCTGATGGGTTCGTTCCTCTTCTCGTGGATCGGTAATAAGATCGGTCTGCCGGGTATGGATAACAACATCTACCTCCAGACGGGTGTGATCATGCTGATCGGTCTGTTGGCAAAGACCGCGATCCTTATTACCGAGTTCGCCAGCGAACGTCGCAAACAAGGTCTGTCGATTGTGGAGGCTGCGTTGGAGTCCTGTAGAGAGCGTCTCCGTCCGATCTTGATGACCGTCATCACGATGATTGTCGGAATGATCCCGTTGGTGATCACCGGCGGTGCCGGCGCTAACGGTAACCGTGCTTTGGCACTCGGTGTGGTAGGCGGAATGTCCATCGGAACACTTGCTTTGGTATTCGTGGTTCCGGCATTCTTCATCGTCTTCCAGACTATCGAAGAGAAGATCAGCGGTACTCCCAAAATGGAAGAGAAAAGTGAAAATTGAAAGGAGGAAGGAATATGAATATGAAACAATATAGCATTTTTGCCCTTTTGCTGGCAATCTTTACTTTAAACTCTTGCGGGGTATATAAGAAATATCATTCTCAATCCGAAGCACCTGAGAACCTCTTCGGTACGGGTGACACGATCGCTCAATTGGCTCAAGAGGCATCGATAGCCGAGGTTTCTTGGCGTGAGTTCTTCACCGATCCGCTGCTTCGTCAACTCATCGATTCCGCCCTCGTTCGTAATACCGACATGCAGTCCGCCCGTCTTGCTGTAGAGCAGGCTCAGGCTTCGCTCAAAGCCGCCAAATTGGCGTACTTGCCTTCCCTCAGCCTTGCGCCGCAAGGAAGTGTATCGGGTACGATGTCCAAATCCGGTTCGACCAGTTCGGCTACTTGGGCATATAACATCCCGCTTCAGCTGGATTGGAATATAGGTATCGCCGGTTCTGTGACGGTGAACAAACGCAAGGCGAAAGCAGTCTTGGAGCAAGCGAAAGCGATGCGTGAGGCTACACAGGCGAACCTCATCGCTACCATAGCACAAGAGTATTACCAGCTCCTTCTGCTCGATCGTCAGTTAGCTATCCTCACCGAGACCGATAGTCTCTGGGCAGTCTCATTAGAGATGGAGCGTGCCCTTTGGGAGAACGGAAAAGCTTATTCGACCGCTGTGGAGCAGATGGAGGCTTCAACCCTCGATGTCAAGATGCAGATACTGAGCACCAAACGCAGTATCTTAACGGCAGAGAGCGAGCTTTGCAAACTGCTTCGTCAGACGCCGCAAGAGATTACTCGTAGTTCGTGGGGTGCGTACAAACTGCCTGAGCGTTTCGGTACAGGTGTACCTGCAGCTCTCTTGCAGAACCGTCCGGATATCAAAGCCGCCGACCAAGCTTTGGCTCAAGCGTTCTATAACACCGCTGCCGCTAAGTCGCAGTTCTATCCCTCTCTTTCGCTCTCAGGCTTGATTGGTTGGACTAACAACGGAGGTCTGATTGCTAATCCGGGGGCACTGCTTATGCAGGCTGCCGCTTCCCTTGTACAGCCGATCTTCGCGCAAGGCAAACTGACGGCGCAACTCAAGATCGCCAAGTACAACCAAGAGGACCAACTCAATAAATACGTGCAGACCGTTATTGACGCAGGTAATCAGGTCAACGAAGCTTTGGCAGACTGTCAGATCTCTGCGCAGAAAGATGTGCTGTATAAACGTCAGGTGGAGGTACTGCGTAACGCCTATGAGGGCACGCATGAGCTGATGAACAATGGTAAAGCCAGCTATATCGAGGTGCTCACCGCTCAGGAGTCGTACCTCACCGCGCAGCTCAACGAGGTGACGAACCTCTATAACGGCTCACAAGCGATCATCGGTCTCTACATCGCTCTTGGCGGAGCGACGAAATAAAAAAAAAGCAACTCGCTCGAGTTGCTTTTTTTTGTTTGGGACTGCGTCCTTGTTTGACTTCGTTTGTTTGGCTTCGCTTGTTTGGGACTGCGTCCTTGTTTGGCTGCGCTTTTTTACATTCTCTCCGGCATCTCGATACCGAGGAGACCCATTGCGGAGCAAAGGACTTTTGCGACGTTCTTAGCAAGGAGTAGACGCAGTGCCTTTTTAGCAGGATCGGGCTCATTGAGAATGCTGAGGTCGTGATAGAATGAGTTGAAGTCACATGCGAGCGCGTACGCGTAATTACATAGGATCGCGGGCGAGAACTCGTCTCCGGCAGTACGCACGGCAGAGGGGTACTCGGTCAAACGCTGGATGAGCGCTAACTCCTTCGGATCGAGGGAGAGCGCCTCTCCCTTCAGGGCGGAGGTAGATTCTCCTTCCGCTTTTCTCAAAACGGATTGAATACGCGCGTAGGTATATTGAATGAACGGACCTGTGTTACCGTTGAAATCAATGGATTCAGCGGGGTTGAAGAGCATATTCTTACGCGGATCGACCTTCAGGATGAAGTACTTGAGCGCACCCAGACCTACTTTACGGGCAATCTCGTTCGCCTCTTCTTCGGTGATACCTTGCAGGGTATTGACCTTGTCCTTGCTGATCTCACGTGCATCTTCGATCATCTTCTCCATCAGATCATCGGCATCGACCACCGTACCCTCACGGCTCTTCATCTTACCGTTCGGCAGTTCCACCATACCGTACGAGAAATGTACGAGTTCCTTGCCAAACGGGAAACCGAGACGGTCAAGAAGGATAGACAGCACTTTGAAATGGTACTCCTGTTCGTTGCCGACCACATAGACCATCTTGTCAATGGGATAATCTTGGAACCGCAGTTTAGCGGTACCGATATCCTGCGTCATATAGACCGAGGTACCGTCCGAACGGAGCAGCAGTTTCTCATCCAGACCGTCCTTGGTGAGATCAGCCCAGACGGAACCGTCCTCACGGCGGTAGAACTGACCGGACGCTAAACCTTTCTCCACCTCCGATTTGCCCTCCAGATAGGTGTTCGATTCGTAGTAGATCTTATCGAACGAAACGCCCATTTTGCGGTAGGTCTCGTCAAAACCGGCATAGACCCAACTATTCATCTTCGCCCAAAGCTCACGCACCTCAGGGTCGTTAGCTTCCCATTTGCGGAGCATCTCTTGCGCTTCGAGCATGAGCGGAGCCTCGCGTTTAGCGGTCTCTTCGTCCTTACCGGAAGCCATCAGTTCGGCTATCTGTTTCTTGTACTCTTTGTCAAAACGCACATAGTAATCACCGATGAGGTGGTCGCCTTTCTTGCCGCTTGACTCGGGTGTCTCGCCGTTACCGAACTTCAACCATGCGAGCATGGATTTGCAGATATGAATACCACGGTCGTTGACAATATTGGTCTTCACCACTTTCCAACCGTTCGCTTCTTGGATCTTCGCAATCGAATAACCGAGCAGGTTATTACGCACGTGACCGAGGTGCAGCGGTTTGTTGGTGTTCGGAGACGAGTACTCCACCATCATGAGGGGATGTACCATTTGGTCATTTACCATTTGGCTATTTGGACGATCGAAACGACCGTAGTGATCGTCGGCATCGATACCTTGGAGCTGGTCAACCCAGAACGCATCGGAGATGCTGAGGTTCAGGAAGCCTTGTACGGCATTGTATTTGGAGATGATGTGCGCCTCTTTGGTCATCCATTCTCCTATCTCGGCAGCTACCTGAGCCGGCGCTTTGCGAGCCAACTTAACGAAAGGAAAGACCACCAAGGTGATGTTTCCCTCAAACTCCGGACGGGTCTTTTGCAAGGATATCTGGCTGTCCTCGGCATCGACGTTATACAACGCCTTCACTGCCGCTTTTGCCAATTCGGTTATTTGTTGTTCTAAACTATTCATGATCTAAATTGAAAGTGATATCTTACATCATACATCATACATCTTACATCTTACATCATCTTCGGATACTTGCGGAACCAAGAAGAGATCTTGAGACGGATGACGCCGAGGAGGGCTTCTGAGAAGATTCCTCCGCTCATCTTCGAGGTGCCCAATACACGGTTAACGAAGATGATCGGTACCTCGGTGATCTTCGCACCACATTTATAGGCGGTGAACTTCATCTCAATTTGGAAAGCATAGCCTTTGAAACGAATCTTGTCCAGTTCGATGGTCTCTAACAGTTTGCGTCGGTAGCAAACGAAGCCCGCAGTGGTGTCATGGATCTTCACACCGAGGACAGTACGCACGTATTTGGATGCGAAATAGCTCATCAGCACGCGTCCCATAGGCCAGTTGACCACGTTGACACCCGTCACATAACGGCTACCGATAGCGAGGTCGGCACCCTCAATCGCACAAGCGTCATAGAGCTTGAGCAGGTCTTTGGGGTTGTGACTAAAATCGGCGTCCATCTCGAAGATATAGTTCGCTTTGTGCTCGATTGCCCATTGGAATCCGGCGATGTAAGCGGTGCCCAGACCTTGTTTGCCTGCACGCTCAATGAGATGAATACATCCCTTATATTTGCCGTTCATCATTCGTTTGACGATCTCTGCCGTTCCGTCCGGCGAACCGTCATCGATGACGAGCACGTTGAATAGTATCGGCAATTCCATCACCGTGGTGATGATCGCTTCGATGTTCTCTCTCTCGTTGTAGGTGGGGATGATTACCAATCTTTCCATAACTAAATTTTTATTCTAAAAATGTTTGGGACTGCGTCCTTGTTTGGCTGCGCTTGTTTGACTTCGTTTGTTTGGGACTGCGTCCTTGTTTGGCTTCGCGTCAAACAAAGCCCGCAGGGCTCAAACTTGAATGATCTTGTCGTTCAACTCATATGTAGGACTTGGCGAGGTGCGAGCCAGCGGTTTGAGGAAGATATCGCTACCGGGCTCGATCTCAATCTCCTCCAAGTACTCCTTGACGGTGTTGTAAGCTACCTCGGGGTCGTTGTTCTCCAAGGACAAGTGGCAGAGCCAGACGTTTCTCAGCCCGGGATGCCAGTTACGCTCCAAGAGCGCACCACAGGTGTCGTTGCTCTGATGACCGCGCGGACTAAGGATTCGCTCCTTGAGGTAAGTAGGGTACGGGCCGTTGAGCAACATATGCTCGTCATGATTCGCCTCGATCACAAGGTGGTTCGCCGTACGGATATACGCCTCCATCTCGTCGTTCACCGAACCGCAGTCGGTCATCAGCACAAATCGCTGTTCCATATAGTCGATGCAGTACCCCAAACAATCGGTGGAGTCATGCTCAATATGGAAAGTGTTGATCTTCATGCCGAACAGATTCCATTCTTTGCCTCTCTCGAAATACCGGCGGCTCGTTCTGAGCTTCTCGCGGACTCCATAGTTGCGGTCTATACCCTCGTGGATCTCGGCGGTGGTGTAGATAGGTATCTTCACCCGCTCTCCCAATGTACCTACCGCACGGATATGATCCGCATGGTCGTGCGTGACCAAGACACCCATGATATTGGGGAAATCGAGATCCATCTCGCGCAGGTTCTTCTGAATCTGCCGAGCCGAGATGCCTGCGTCTATCAGCACCCCTCGCTGACGTGTACCGAGATAGTAACAATTACCGCTACTACCGCTCGCAAAACACCTGAATATGAGTCCGTTTTCCTCCATAGTATCAAAAAATCGTGCAAAGATACAAAAAAATTTGCATATGTGCAAGAATTTTTGTAATTTTGCAGCGAAAAAATGAAAATAGTACATTTCAATATATCATAAATCGCTAAATCGTCAACCAATATGATTTTAATTGCCGACAGCGGAAGTACCAAAGTTCATTGGTGTCTTCTTACAGCCAGCGGACAGTGCTCGGATGTGTTTACCGACGGCATCAATCCGCTTTTCCAAACGACTATCGCTATGCAGAACAGTATCTCGAACCAACTTCTGCCTCAGATAGCGCCTCTGTTGTGGGCGGGTACGCTCACCCATATTTTCTTTTATGGTGCCGGATGCACGCCGGAGAAGAAGATCTTCGTTCAGAAAGCCCTTGAGGCGGTCTTCAAGAAAGCTGAGGTGCATGTGGAGTCCGACATGCTCGGTGCGGCTCGTGGCTTGCTCGGTCACAACGTTGGTGTAGCTTGTATCCTTGGTACCGGTTCCGGCAGCTGTTTCTATAATGGAGAAACGATAGAATGGAGTGTGCCCTCCCTCGGTTATATCCTTGGCGATGAGGGTTCGGCTGCTGTCCTTGGCAAACGATTAGTGGGTGACCTGCTCAAGAATCAACTTGGTGACGATCTTAAAGAATGTTTCTTTAAGGAATACGAGACTTCCATGGCGGATATCATCGAGAAGGTATATCGTCAACCGTTCCCAAATCGTTTCTTGGCGAAGCTCTCTAAGTTCTGTGCCGATCATATCGACGATCCCCGCATCCATGACCTCGTCTATGACCATTTCGTGCAGTTCATCCGCAGGAATCTGGTGCAGTACTTCCAAAAGTCCAATGACCAAATCTCCAATGCCAACGGAGCTGGTTTTGTAGGTTCGATAGCGTATTACTACAAACCGATCTTGGAGGAGGCGATGAAGAACGAGAAACTGCCTTTAGGCATGGTGCTCAAAGATCCGATAGAGGGTCTCAAAGAGTATCACCGCTCCGTCATTGTTCCGACGACGGAATAAGGTGAAAGGGGAAAGGTGAAAGGAAACAGAAAAGCGTCCGAAAAATCGGGCGCTTTTGGGGTAATGATATTTTTTAGAGTTCAGAGTTCAGAATTCAGAATTCAGATTTCAGATTTATTTTAGGAACGCATCTTTGAAGCCGAGGAAATAGAGGATGCCGTCCAAACCGACGGTGGAGATTGCCTGACGGGCAGAGGCTTGCACCTTGGGTTTGGCATGAAAAGCGATACCGAGTCCGGCTATACCTAGCATGTTGAGATCGTTCGCTCCGTCGCCGACAGCGATGACCTGCGCTAAGTCGATATGCTCCACCTGCGCGATGAGTTGGAGAAGTTCGGCTTTGCGTTTGGCATCAACGACATCTCCGAGGTAGCGTCCGGTGAACTTACCGTCCTCGATCTCTAAGTCATTGGCATAGACATAATCGACCCCGAAGCGTTGCTGCAGGTACTTACCGACGAACGTGAATCCACCGGAGAGTATTGCTATCTTAAAGCCACATTTCTTGAGAACAGAGAAGAGTCGGTCGGCACCTTCGGTGATAGGCAGATGGTCGATGATATCTTGCTGCACGGAGGCATCGAGACCTTTTAGAAGCGCTACGCGTCGCTTGAAAGATTCCTTGAAATCGATCTCTCCGCGCATCGCCGAGAGGGTGATAGCTTTGACCTCGTCCCCTACTCCGGCACGCATAGCGAGTTCGTCAATGACCTCGGTCTGGATGAAAGTAGAGTCCATATCGACGCAGATCAGACGCCGGTTGCGGCGGAACATATCGTCCCGCTGGAAGGAGATGTCAATACCCTCTTCGCGGGAGACATCCATGAGTTCTTTCTGCAGCAGTTCACGATCCGGCAGGTCGCCACGAAGCGAGAACTCGATGCAGGAATGTCTTTTCTCCACCGGCAGAGAGACGTTCGGTCGGTCGCTCAGACGGAGGATATTATCGATATTGAGGTGTCTTCCGGCGAAGAGCGCGGTGACACGTGCTATATGCCGCGCGTTGATCTCGCGTGCGAGAAGGGTCACCACATATCGATCCTGCTCCTGACGTCCGACCCATGCCTGATAATCCTCTTCGGAGAGAGGGGTGAAGCGAACGATCATCTCCAGTTTGGAGCAACAGAAGAGCACCTCTTTGATCATGTCGCCGCTCTTAGTAGCATCCTCTACGCGGATGAGGATACTGAGGTTGAGCTGGTGATGGAGGTTAGACTGACCGATATCCTGCACGAAAGCGCCGTATTTACCCAGCACTTCCGTAACCGCCGAAGTGACACCCGGTTTATCAAAACCGATGATGTTGATTAAAATAAATTCACGTTGCATAATAGTATTGCCCTGACCATAAAGAGACACCCGTCGGATGTCTCTTTTAGGTTGTAGTTAAGTTTGATTAGCGAACTCGCTCGCAGTAAGAACCGTCGCGTGTATCGATGCGGATGATCTCACCTTCGTTGATGAAGAGCGGAACGCGCACCTCAGCGCCTGTTTCAACGGTAGCGGGTTTGAGGGTGTTGGTAGCAGTATCGCCCTTGAGACCCGGCTCGGTGTAGGTCACTTGGAGCTCTACCTTGGTCGGCAGCTCAGCGAAGAGCACGGTGTCGGTAGAAGCATCGGAAACCACGTCAACGGTCATTCCCTCTTTGAGGAAATCAACACCGGTGATGAGGTCGTGAGCAATAGGTACCTGCTCAAAGGTCTCGTTATTCATGAAGATGAAGTCCTCACCCTCTTTGTAGAGGAACTGATAAGGACGGCGCTCTACGCGAACATCCTCCAGCTTCTCACCGATATTGAAGCGGCGCTCCAAAACGCGGCCGTCAACAACGTCTTTAAACTTCACACGCATGATCGTGTTGCCTTTACCCGGCTTAACATGCAAAAACTCGATTACGAAATACAAACGGCCGTCCATACGGATACATACGCCGTTTTTGATGTCTTGACTATTAATCATAAAAATAAATTAAATTAAAAATTACAAATTAAAAATTCAAAATTAAAACTTAAAAATTTGAACTAAAAAATCTCTTTTTTTCAAAAAACGCTGCAAAAGTACAAAAAAATTTGCATATATGCAAGAAAAATAGTAATTTTGCACTCAAATTTGATAAAATACCTATGGAAACGATACAAAATTTCTTCTCCGGGCTTGATATTTGGCAGATTATGTCGGCTTTTGTGTTCATGATCGCCATCATTGATCCTTTCGGAAATATCCCCATTACGATTAACATGGAGAAGCGCGGAATTAAGATCAGCGCGTGGAGAGTTTGTTTGGCGAGTCTGATCATTCTGATGGCGTTTCTGTTCGCAGGAGAATGGATTCTGAAGATCTTCGGTGTGAAGATCGAGTATTTCGCGATTGCCGGAGGATTTGTGATCTTCCTGATGGCAATGGAAATGGTGTTGGATATCACGATCTTCCAGAACGACAAGTTGGAAGGCGAGATCGGAAACGGTAGTGCTATTGTGCCGTTGGCTTTCCCGATGTACGCCGGTCCGGGTGCTTTTACCGCACTGGTGGCGCTGACGGCAGAGTACTCCATAGATAATCTGAGTTTGGCGCTGATATTGTGTATCTTGGTGCTTTATTTCGTACTCATCGGCACCAAATGGCTGACTAAATTCATGGGTCAAACCAGTTTGTATATCATCCGTAAGTTCTTCGGCATCATCGTGCTCGCGATTGCCTGCAAGCTGATGTTCGGAAACTTGGCTGCAGTATTTTAAACGTTAAATTGTTAAATCGTTAAATTGTTAAACTATTAAATCATATATAATATGAAAAGCTTTTCAGAAATGACCATTGCGTTGGCATCGGATCACGCAGGTTATGCACTTAAAGAAAAGGTTCAGTTGTTCCTCGAGGACAATGGAGCCAAAGTGAAAGATTTTGGATGCTACTCGACGGAGAGTTGCGATTATCCCGATTTTGCTCACCCGCTGGCAGAGGCAGTGGAGAAAGGTGAGTACGAGTTCGGTGTAGTAATGTGCTCTACGGGTAACGGCATCACCATGACCGTTAACAAACATCAGGGTATTCGTGCAGCGCTTTGCTGGGAGCCGAAATTGGCAGAGCTCGCTCGCGCACACAATAACGCTAATGTATTAGGTCTGCCGGCAAGTTTCATTACTGCCCCCATGGCGCTGGATATCGTTCGTAAGTTCTTCCAGACGGATTTTGAGGGTGAGCGTCATGAGCGCCGTATTAACAAGATCCCGTGTAAGTAACGCAATACGCTGTTATGGAAGTTATGCACTGAGTCGTCTCGGCTCAGTGCTTTTCCGTACTTCTGTCACCGTTCATCATGCGCCGATGTTCGTTTCTGTCGAACCGGCGAACATCTGTCAGCTCCACTGCCCCGAGTGCCCGGTAGGGAGAGGGAAAAGTGAAAGGTTAAAGGTGAAAGGTGAAAGGACGATGCCGATGGAGGTGTTTAGACGGGTGTTGGCGGAAGTGAAGGAGACGGCTTTGGTGATGCAGTTCTATTTTCAGGGCGAACCGCTGCTGAACCCGGACCTGACTCAGATGATTCGCGAGGCGCATGAGGCAGGACTCTATACGATCGTCAGCACGAACGCTCAAGCGATGACGAAAGAGAGGGCGGCAGAATTGGTGTCTTCGGGACTTGACCGCATCATCATCTCCATGGACGGGTTGACGGAAGAGACCTATAGCACCTACCGCGTAGGAGGAGATATAGAGCGATGCAAGGCGGCGATTCGATGGCTGAGAGAGGCTAAGGATCATTCGTCTTCCGGTGTACGAAGGACGCCGGTTATCGAACTTCAATGCCTCAGGCTGAAGAGCAACGAGCAGGAATGGACGCTTTTCAAACGCGAGTACAAGGCATTGGGAGCAGACCGTTTGGTGTTCAAGACCGCACAACTCTATGACTACGAAGACGGACATCCGTTGATGCCTTCCGACTCGCGATACAGCCGTTATATCCAAGGCAAGGACGGGAAGTATCACCGCCGAGCAATGGGCAAAGGATGTTTTAGGGTTTGGAGCGGTGCCGTGATCACTACCGACGGAACGGTGCTGCCTTGCTGCTACGACAAAGGGCACGAGCACGCGTACGGCAATATCATGGAGACACCCCTCGATGAACTTTTTTCTAATGAAAAAGCGATGTCTTTCCGCCGTACGGCGATGGAACAAGGACCTGCGATTTGCAGGGAATGCGGGAAATAAGGGGTTAGTGGATTAGTGGGTTAGTGGATTAGTGGATTAGTGGGTTAGTGGATTAGTGGGTTAGTGGGTTATCTCTCGTAAATGGACCGACATTGGACCGATGTTGGACCGAGAACGGACCGATGAAGACGAGAAAATTGGGATTTGATATTTGACATTTGACATTTGAGATTTGAAATGAAAATTGAACAGTTTACATTTGGACCGTTTGGAACGAATACGTATGTTTTAGCGGATGAGGAGGGGAAAGTGCTCCTCATCGATCCGGCTTGTTTTTACGAGCAGGAAAGGCAACTGTTGTACCAAACGATCACCCGACTCCATCAACCGGATCAGCCTTTGACCATCGTAGCTACACACGGCCATCTGGATCATCTCTGGGGTGCCAAATGGGCGACCGAAACATGGCACACACCGGTTCTGATGCACAAGGCGGATATACCCATGGCTCAAGCGATGCAGCAACAATACGACCTTTTCGGCGTCGGACTCAAGGCGGAAAGATTTGAGATAGAAGAGTTCAGAAGTCAGGATTCAGATTTCAGATTTCAGATTATTCATACGCCGGGACATACGCAGGGGTCGGTTTGTTTGTATTTTCCGGAAGAGAGGAAGCTGTTCTCCGGCGACACACTCTTCCGTTGCGGTTACGGTCGCACCGACCTTCCGGGCGGTAACTATGGTCAGTTGATTAGCTCGTTGGAGCACTTGATGACCCTTCCTCCCGAGACCGAAGTTTTCCCCGGTCACGGCGAATCCACCACCATTGGTTACGAAAGAAGGTAAAATTGCAAAGTCGACTTTACAAGGAAACTATAAAAGTGAAAAAAGTTTCCTGAAAATTTGCGTAATTCATTTTTTTGTAGTACTTTTGTACCCGCATTTGAATGAATTATGTCAGACGACCAGAGATGTAATATTATCAAGACTGCAGGCGAGTTATTCTTCCGCCTTGGTATTCGCAGTGTTTCCATTGACGATATTTGTCGTGAATTAGGGATGTCGAAGAAGACGTTCTACGTCTATTTTGCGTCAAAGGATGAGCTGATTGAGCAGATGTTACAGGCTAACCTGAAGTACATGAGCACGAAGATGGAGGAGCTGCTGAAGTTGAATGATTTTCGGCAGATCGTGAAGCTGTTTATCAAACGGCAGGCGGCAGAGAAGAACGACGTGCGCCGTGTACCTCAGTTGGTCTATGACCTCAAGAAATACTACCCTCGTCAGTTTGCGGATTTTCAGGCAGAGTGTTTTGAGATCCACAAGCGGTACTTGGCGCAGTATATCGAGCAGGGTGTGGAGCAGGGTCTCGTGCGCGCGAACCTTAATATAGAATTAACGGCACTTATTTTTGCTCGCATACATAATAGCGCTATCCGTGACTTCGAGGAGATCGAGGCGCTTCATAACATGCACCAACTCGGACATACGGCGATGGACATTCTCGTTCGCGGTATTCTCTCCGAAGAAGGTTTGGCACTATATTTGATGGAAGGAAATAATAAATAAGATATATGAGAAAATTGATTTTAATGATTGCCGCGATACTCGCGATGAGTACAGCGGTACAGGCAGAAGACCATGTTATGGCGGCCACAAAAGGTTCCCAAATCTACAAAGACGGGGCGCCGAAAACATTGAGCCTGTCGCTCAAAGAGGCGCAGGACTACGCGGTAAAGCAGAACCGCACGCTGAAGAATGCCTCCTTAGCAGTACAGGAAGCCTACGCAGCCCGCTGGCAGACGATTGCTTCGATGTTACCTCAGGTAGATGGTACGTATAGCTACAGTGATTATTTAGGATATAGCGCCACATTGGGTATGGGCGGCATGCCGATTGAGATTAACATGCCTAATGTAGGAGCCCTTGGCGTGACGGCATCTGTAGGTCTTAACGGACAAGCGATCGTAGGCGTTCTGCTCAACAACGTAGCGATTGACATGAAAAAGATCGCTCTGGAGAAATCGGAAAGCGAACTTCGAAGCAGTATTCTGAGCAGCTATGTATCCGTTCTGGCTCTGCGTAGTATCTCTAATTTGCTGGATTCGAGTTTGAATAATATCGAGCATTTGGAGACCATTACCCGCAATGCGGTAGAGGCCGGAGCTGCCGAGCAGACCACCGCCGACCAAATCCATGTGCGTGTGAATACTCTCAAAAACTCCATCAACGTACAGAAACGAAATATCGAATTGGCGACCAACAGCCTCAAAGTGCTGTTAGATGTACCGGCTGAAACGGAGTTGACATTAACCGAGAGCATCGATGAAGTCCTTTCACCGGAACGCGTGCTGAATCTTTTGGGTGAGAATTTCGCCGTGGAGAACAACCTCAACTACCAGCTTCTCGCCAAACAAGTGGAGCTCGCCAAGAAGAATGTACACATGGCAAGCTGGGCATACGGACCGACCATCGGTGTAGGATATAACTACACGAACCAGCAGTACTACGGCGAAGGAGGAATGCGTATGACTCCGCCGAATGTAATACAAGTGAGTGTAAAAATGCCGCTTTGGTCATCCGGAAAACGTGCAGCAGGCATAGTAGAGAAGAAGATCGCTTTGGAGGAGGCTAAAAACACCCTCTCCGAGACCACGGATAATTTAGAGATCCAGTATCGTCAGCTTTGTTTTAATCTCTCCAATGCGTATGAGACCTATCTCAATGAGAAGGAGAATATAGAGGTGACGCAACGTGTGTTCCATTCCACCACCGAGAAATTCAAATGGGGTGCCGCATCGAACTTGGAGTTGACCAACGCTTCGAATGACCTCATCAGCGCACAATCGACCTACGTGCAGGCTATGTTGAGTCTGATCAATGCGCAATCCGAGTTGGAAGAGTTCCTCAATAAATAAAAATTAAAAATTAAGAATTAAATATTATATGAAAAAGATTTTAATTTATTCACTCGCCGCTTTGGCATTTGTAGCTTGCGGCAAGAAAGAAACCACAGAAGAGAAAGAGGAGCGCGTAGAACAAGTACGCACCACCGTTCTCAAGGCGCAGGAGATTGAGCGTGTGATCAGCGTCTCCACGAACCTCCAAGGCTACGTCACTCTCAATGTAGCTCCGTCGCTCACAGGTACTATCGAGCATATTTTCGTGGAAGTGGGCAACAAAGTGTCCAAAGGTCAGGCGTTGGTGAACATGGATCAGACGCAGTACAAGACCACCAAGATCAACTTGGCTAACTTAGAGACCGAGAAGAAACGTGTGGAGATGCTGCTCAAGACCGGTTCGGCTACCCAGCAACAGTTGGATCAACTCACTACGCAATACAACGCCACGAAAGAGCAGTTGGAGTTTATTGAGACAAACACGTATTATAAGGCTCCGTTCAGCGGCGTTATTGCTGCTAAGAACTACGAGGACGGCGAGCTCTACGGAGGTCAGCCGATCTTGGTACTCACCCAGCTTGACCGTCTCAAAGCGCTGATTGCTATTCCGGAGAACTACTTCCCGAAACTCAAAGAGGGGATGAAACTGACCCTCACTTCGGAAATCTATCCCGATAAGATCTTCCCCGCTACCGTGGAGATCGTGTACCCGACCATCGATCCGTCGAGTCACACTTTCCAATGCAAGATCGTCATTCCGAACGGCAGTCAACTGTTGCGTCCGGGTATGTATGTAACGACCCAGATCGGTTTGGGCAAGGAGAAAGCTATCGTAGCTCCTTATCAGGCAGTGGAGAAACTCGTTGGAGCGAACGACCGTTATGTCTTCCTCAACGAGAACGGATATGCTAAGCGTGTAGCTGTGACCCTCGGTCAGCGTTTCGATCAGAACATCGAGATCATTGCACCGGAGATCATTGACGGCGTAGAACTCGTCACCACCGGTCAGCACAAACTTGTGGACGGCGTGAAAATCAATGTAGTGAAAGAATAATTAATAATGAATAATGAATATCTCGCAGTCGGGTTAGCTGCAAAAAAATATTCATTAATCATTGATCATTAATCATTGAATTTATGGCAATATACAAAACAGCGATTGAAAAACCGGTAACTACCGCCTTGATCTTCATTGCGGTCATTATTATCGGTATATACAGTTTCCTTAAACTGCCGATTGACCAGTTCCCGGAGATGGATCCTCCGTACATCACGGTGATGACGACTTACCCGGGAGCGTCCGCGTCCGAGATCGAGACGAACGTCACCAAATACATGGAGAACGCCCTCACCTCGGTAGATCACCTGAAACATATCACATCGCAGAGTAAGGATAATCTCTCCATGGTCACTCTTCAACTGGAATGGGGTTCGAACATGGACGAGGCAGTGAATGATGTGCGTTCGTTTGTCGATATGATCAAGAACAACCTGCCGGACAACTGCGGAACGCCGATGATCTTCAAGCTCTCGACATCCTCTATGCCGGTATGTATGTACTCCATCACGGCAGACGAGACCTACCCGGGTCTGGATAAGATCCTCAATGACGAGGTCATCCCGCAGCTTAACCAAGTGGACGGTATCGGTAACCTCTCTCTCTCCGGTTCGCCGGACCGATACGTGTATGTCGATATCGACCAGCAGAAACTCGATGCCTACGGTATCACGTTGGAGCAGGTCGGAAACGTAGTGGCAGCGAATAACCTCAACCTCTCTTCGGGTACGATCAAGATGCCTCAGGAGCAATATCAGATGCAGGTTCGTTCGGAGTACTTGGAGTCCTCCGAGATCGGCAACCTGATGGTAGCGATGACTCCGCAAGGTCAGCAGGTTTTCATCCGCGACATCGCGACGGTGAAAGATACCATCAAGGATCTGACGCTGGATGAGAAGACCAACGGACGCGAGTCTGTCCGTCTGGTGGTTTCCAAACAGACGGGTGCCAACACCGTGAAGGTCTGCCGTGACATCAAGAAGGAATTGGCAAAGATACAGAAACAGTTACCTGCCGACGTGAAGATCGAGGAGATCTTCGAGAGCTCGGAGAACATCCAAAACTCCATCAATTCGTTGGAGGAGTCCATCGGTTATGCCCTTCTCTTCGTGGTACTCGTGGTACTCTTCTTCCTCGGCAAATGGCGTGCTACCATCATCATCGGTATCACGATTCCTATTGCCCTCATTGTGGCATTTATCTACCTCGGTTTGGCTGACTCTTCGATCAACATCATCTCCCTCTGTTCGTTGACTATCGCTATCGGTATGGTGGTCGATGATGCGATTGTGGTCTTGGAGAATATCACCCGACATATCGAACGTGGCGAGGATCCGCATGAGGCATCTATCTATGCCACCAACGAGGTGTGGGTATCCGTCATCGCGACGACCCTTGTGCTCGTAGCGGTATTTGTGCCGATGACGATGCTGCCCGGTATGGCAGGTATCATGTTCAAAGAACTGGGATGGATTGTCACCATCGTATGCTGTACCTCAACCGCAGTAGCTATCTCTCTGACTCCGATGCTCTGCTCCAAGCTGCTCAAAGCAAAGAAAGTGCATGTGGATGAGAACGGAAACCTCGTGGAAGATGAGGCAGGTAAGAAGAGTTGGTACGACCGTACTGTCGTTCATCTGTTGGATAAGATCGATGAGGTGTATGCCAAAATGTTAGGTTGGTGTCTGAACAACAAGTTCATCACCTTTACCGTTCTGTTGGCGTTCTTCGTGGTGTCGATGCTGCCTTTCTTCATGGGCAAGATCGGTACGGACTTCATGCAGGAACAGGACAATGCCCGTCTGACGGTGAACATCAAGTTACAACGCGGTACGCGTATTGAGGAGACTCTCAAGACTGCCCGCAAGATGGAGGCACGTTTCTTGGAACTCGTGCCTTGCATCGAGGTGATCAACACCTCTGCCGGTTCGAACGACGAGGCAACTATCTCCGCTATGTTCTCCTCCACGATGAACAACACGATCCAAATGACGATCCGTCTGCCTAAGAAATGGAGACGTGATCAAAGCGTTTGGCAGATAGCCGAGACCCTCCGTCAAGAGATGAGCCGTCATCCGGAAGTCATTGAGTACCAGTGTACTACCTCCGGTTACGGCGGTATGGGTAATAACTCGGTGGATATTGAGATCTATGGTTACGATTTCGACCTCACCTCCTCTTTGGCAGAGCAGTGCCGTAAGTTAAGCGCAACGCTGCCTGGAGCCCGTGACGTGAAGATCAGCCGTCAGGACGACCGTCCGGATATCAAGATCACCGTGGACAAAGAGAAAGCATCGCGTCTCGGACTCAGTTCGGCTACTATCTCCACTTACCTGCGAAACCGTGTGTCCGGTATGGCTTGCGGCTACCTCAAGGAAGACGGATCGGAATACGATATCGTGGTTCGTTTGCAGGAAAAAGACCGTAACTCCATCTCCGCCGTTCTGGACATGACTATTCCTACGGCTACCGGCAAACAGGTCAAACTCTCCGAAGTAGCTTCTATCGGTGAATACTGGGCACCACCTACCATCGAGCGTAAGGCACGTCAGCGTATTGTCACCGTCAGCGTCACTCCGTACAACACCTCTTTGGGTGAATTGGCTAAACAGGTAGAGGCAAACGTCTTGCCGCAGCTGGATCTGCCTACCGGTTATACGGTACACCTCGGCGGTAGTTATGAGGATCAACAGGATACCTTCAGAGACATGGTTCTGCTGGCTGTCCTGATCGTACTGCTTGTCTATATCGTGATGGCTTCGCAGTTCGAGTCGCTTCGTATGCCTGCGATCATCATGTTCTCCGTGCCTTTCGCCCTCTCGGGTGTGGTTATTGCCCTGTGGATAGCAGGTCGTTCACTCGATATGGTGGGTGCCCTCGGTGTCGTACTGCTGATCGGTATTGTGGTGAAGAACGGTATCGTGCTCGTGGACTATATCAACCTGATGCGCGAACGCGGATATGCGCTCAATGACGCTATCCAGATGTCCGGTCGCTCCCGTCTGCGCCCTGTGCTCATGACGGCTTTCACCACCATCTTAGGTATGATCCCGATGGCGGTTAGCAAAGGTGAAGGCGCAGAGATGTGGCAGCCTCTCGGTATCGTCGTCATCGGCGGTCTGACGATCTCCACCTTCCTCACGCTTTTCATCGTCCCCGTGCTCTATGGTTCGATGACCAAACATGGGGATCGCAACAAACAGGAAGCACTCCGCAAGAAGTTTATCTTCATGGATCTCAAGGTGAAAAAGGAAAATTCGTAATTTATAATTTTTAATTTTTAATTCTCATGAAGAGTGTAATGATCGTATTCAATCAGGCGAATACAGGCCGTGTCGAATATATGTTGGATGTCTTAGGCATCAAGGGCTTTACGTTCTTTGAGCAAGTACAAGGTCGTGGTACCAACGGCGGTGAACCCCGCCGTGGTACACACGCTTGGCCGGAGATGAACTCATGCGTCATCACGGTGGTCGAAGACGAACAGTTACCGACCTTGTTGGAGTCCATCAAGAAACTGGATTTGCGCAACGAAGAAGTCGGTGTACGCGCTTTTGTGTGGAATATTGAAGCCACAGTTTAAAAAAAATCGCTCTTCGGGGCGATTTTTTTTGCGTATGTCAAAAAAAAGCAGTACCTTTGCAACCGATTATGGCTGTTCAGATAGAACATATATGTAAATCGTTCGGTTCGCAGCAGGTTTTGCGCGACGTGTCACTGGCTATTCCGCAAGGTCAAGTGGTGGGTTTGTTGGGTCCCAATGGAGCCGGTAAATCGACGCTGATGAAGATCCTGATTGGTCTTTGGAGCGCCGATAAAGGTACCGTCTCGGTACCTCCTCGCATCGGATACCTGCCGGAGAATAATCCGCTTTACGAAGAGATGTACGTGGCGGAGTACCTCGAGTTCATGGCAAAAATGTCCAATGTCAAGAGTCAAATGACCAAGGAGCTCATTGAACTGGTCGGTCTCACGCCGGAGAAGCACAAACACATCCGCGAGTTGAGCAAAGGTTACCGTCAGCGTGTGGGGCTTGCTCAAGCTCTGCTCGGAGACCCGCAGTTACTCATCTTAGACGAACCCACCACGGGTCTGGATCCGAACCAACTGGTCGAGATACGCGCCCTCATCCGCGATTTGGGCAAGGAACGCACCGTCATCCTCTCCACGCACATCATGCAGGAGGTACGTGAGATGTGCGACCGAGTCGTTATTCTGGACCACGGACAGATCAAAGCCGACCGGCTTTTTACAGAGATTGAAGACTTGGAGACACTGTTCCGGTCTGCAACATTAAACAGTTGATTATGGCAGAATTTGATATAAGAAACCAGATGACCGAGAAAGAGCAGGACAATGCCCTGCGTCCTTTATGCTTTGCCGATTTTGCCGGACAGAGCAAGGTCACATCGAACCTCAAGATCTTCGTCGAGGCAGCGAAACTGCGCGGCGAAAGTCTTGACCACGTGTTGCTTTTCGGTCCTCCGGGACTCGGTAAGACGACCCTCAGCAACATCATCGCCAACGAACTCGGCGTCGGGTTCAAAGTGACTTCGGGTCCCGTATTGGACAAACCCGGTGATTTGGCAGGACTACTCACAAGCCTGGAACCCAACGATGTCCTTTTCATCGATGAGATCCATCGTCTGAGTCCGATCGTAGAGGAGTACCTCTATTCGGCGATGGAGGACTATCGCATCGACATCATGATCGACAAAGGTCCTTCGGCACGCACTATTCAGATCGACCTCAATCACTTCACCCTCATCGGTGCTACTACCCGTAGCGGATTGTTGACAAGCCCGCTACGTGCGCGTTTTGGTATCAACTGCCATTTGGAGTACTACGATGCCGACATCCTCGCCGGTATCGTCAAACGTTCGGCACGTCTCTTAGGCGTGGAGATCAACGAGAAAGCGGCAGGTGAGATCGCCCGTCGGTCACGTGGTACGCCCCGTATAGCCAACGCCCTGCTGCGTCGTGTGCGCGATTTCGCGCAGGTAAAGGGCAATGGAGCCATCGATTTAGAGATCGCCAAATATGCGTTGGAAGCGCTTAATATTGATACCTTCGGTCTCGACCAGATCGACAACAAACTGCTCACCACCATCATCGATAAGTTCCGCGGCGGACCGGTCGGACTCAACACCATCGCTACCGCTATGGGCGAAGATGCCGGTACTATCGAGGATGTTTACGAGCCGTACCTCATCAAAGAGGGCTTCATCAAACGTACACCACGAGGCCGCGAAGCTACCGAACTGGCGTACAAGCACCTCGGCAAGACGATCCTTAGTCCCGACGGACAGCAATCTATGTTTTAAGAAATAAATAATTACAGATCATATGAAGAATTTTGTAGAAGAACTGCGCTGGAGAGGCATGTTGCAGGATATCATGCCCGGCACGGAAGAACAGTTGAATAAAGAAGTAACGACCGCCTATGTAGGCATTGACCCGACAGCGGACAGTCTGCATATCGGTCACCTGTGTGGCATCATGATGCTGCGTCATCTGCAGGCTTGCGGTCATAAACCTATCGCCCTCATCGGAGGTGCTACCGGTATGATCGGTGACCCTTCGGGCAAATCGGCGGAGCGTAACCTGCTGACCGAGGAGATCCTGCGTCATAACGTAGCTTGTATCCGCGAGCAGTTGGAGCATTTCCTCGATTTTAACAGCGATGCGCCCAACGCTGCGGAGTTAGTCAATAACTACGATTGGATGAAGGACTACACCTTTATCAATTTCACGCGCGACATCGGCAAACTCATCACCGTCAACTACATGATGGCGAAAGACTCCGTAAAGAAACGCTTCAACGGTGAGTTCAGCCAAGGTATGTCCTTCACCGAGTTCACCTACCAGTTGTTGCAGGGCTACGACTTCGTCTATCTGAACGAGCATAAGAACTGCTTGCTTCAAATGGGCGGTTCGGATCAGTGGGGTAACATCACCACGGGTATCGAGTTGATGCGTAAGATGAACGGCAAGACCGCTTTCGCCCTCACCTGTCCGCTGATCACCAAAGCCGACGGCGGTAAGTTCGGCAAGACCGAATCCGGCAATGTGTGGTTGAGCAAGAAATACACGAGTCCGTATAAGTTCTTCCAGTTCTGGATGAACGTCTCCGACGATGATGCCAAACGTTACATCAAGATCTTCACGAGCCTCAGCCGCGAAGAGATTGAGGCACTCATCAAAGAACACGAAGAGGCACCTCATCTGCGCGTGCTTCAGAAACGTCTGGCTAAAGAGGTGACCTGTATGGTACACAGCGAGGCGGACTACAATGCTGCTGTGGAGGCATCCAATATATTATTCGGAAACACGACCGCGGACGCGTTGCGCGCGTTAGACGAGGCTACGTTCCTCGATATCTTCAACGGCGTAGAGCAGTACGAGATTCCGATGGCTGAACTCAAGGCAGGTATCGGTCCGTTGGATCTGTTGGCCGAGCGCACGAATATCTTCCCCTCCAAAGGCGAAGCACGTAAGATGATTCAGGCGAACGGATTCAGTTTGAATAAAGAAAAACTGACCGATCCGCAGACCCCGCTGACGGATGCAAATCTGCTCAACGGAAAGTACCTTCTTTTCCAAAAAGGAAAGAAAAACTATTATCTCGTTGTGGCGAGATAATAGTTAATCGTGCCCTTGTGGCTAAGAAAAACTACTATTTGGTAGTTGCAAAATAAGAAAAAAAGCATAAAAAGTGCAAAATTATTACAAAAAATTTGGTCATGTCAAAAATTTGTTGTAATTTTGCACGCTTTTTTGAAAGTGCTGTCCACTCGTATATCGGTATTACACCGGATTTTGGTTCCGAGAAGCGAGGTTCGACTCCTCGGTGGACAACTCAAGGGTAAACCCCTCCCTGCCCCTCCCCACAAGGGAGGGCATTTAGTAAAAAGGGGTACGTGTGATGGGATACGGGCAGCCTCACGACAATTAACAACTACTGCCCCATATTGAGTAACACAAATTAAAAAATGAAAGAATTCGCATTAGTAGGTACTCCGCGTAGCGAGTACGGTAAGAAGGCCGCTAAGGCTCTTCGCGCAGAGGAATTGATTCCTTGCAACATCTACGGTTGTGGTCTGAACGCCACCTTCACAGTAACAGCAGCTGACGTCCGCAAGCTCATCTACAGCCCGGACACCCAGATTGTTGATCTGACCATCGGTGACACCAAGACCAAAGCTATCGTTAAAGAGTTGCAGTTCCACCCGATTGACGGCAAAACGCTGCATATTGACTTCCTCGCAGTGGACGAGAAGAAGCCGGTTGTAGTAGAGATCCCTGTTCAGCTGAACGGTCTCGCTGAGGGTGTTAAAGCCGGTGGTAAACTGGTTCAGAACATGCGCAAACTCAAAGTTCAGGGTATCTACACCGCATTCCCGGATCGCATCAACATCGACGTTACCGAGCTTGGTCTGGGTAAGAAGATCGCCGTTGCTGACGTGAAGATCGAGGGTCTGAAATTTGTCAACCCGGCTGACGCTTGCGTTGCTGAGGTAAAAGCTACTCGTCAGAGCAAGCAAGGCTAATGAGAAGTCACTAAGTGACGAAGTACAAAGGGGCGAGGCGTTAAACGCCCCGCCTCTCATTTTTAATTCGTAATTTTTAATTTTTAGTATACGTGAAATTCCTTATTGTCGGACTTGGAAATATCGGCGATGAGTACGCCGGTACTCGTCATAACATCGGTTTCATGATGATCGACGCTTTCGCTGCATCGGTTAATGCCACTTGGCAGGACAAGCGGTACGGCTTTGTAGCCAAATGTCGCGTGAAGAACGCGGAGATGGTCTTGCTCAAACCCTCCACCTATATGAACCTCTCCGGCAATGCCGTGCGCTACTGGCTCCAACAGGAGAAAATCCCGGTGGAGAACATGCTCGTTCTGGTGGATGACCTCAATCTGCCTTTCGGTACGATACGTATCCGCAAACAGGGATCCAACGGCGGACACAACGGACTCGGTAACATACAATCCGTATTAGGAACGGACGCGTATGCACGCGTACGGTTCGGCATCGGAAACGAGTACACACGCGGTGCGCAGATCAATTTCGTCTTGGGAGAATGGACCGACGAGGAGAAGAAAAAGATCGACGAGCGTCTGAAAGTGACCACCGAGATCATCCCTTCCTTCTGCCTGCAAGGCATCGATCGCACGATGAATCAGTTCAACAATAAATGACCTTTCTCATATGTCGAATCTCAAATCTCACATAGCAAATCACCCTTGGGTTTGTGCAGCTTGTAATCTTCTGATAGTGATGGCGGCTTATACGCTGTCACGCCTTTTTTTCTTCCTAACGAGTCCGGATCTCTTTCCGAACGTGACGGCGGCTCATCTATGGGAGATGGTACTTGGCGGTATGCGCTTTGACCTGACGGCTATCCTCTATCTGAGTTCGGTCTATCTACTTTTAGCGTTGCTGCCGCTTCCGATGAGATGGAGACAAAACGCTGTTTATCAATCGGTTGCCAAGTGGTTCTTCTTGGTACCTAATTGGATCGGTATTGCCGTCAACTGTGCCGACATGGTGTATGTGCGGTTCACCGACCGACGTACCACCATCACGTTCTTCGATGAGTTCCAGAATGACGGAAACCTGCTCTCGGTCTTTTTGCAAGGCGCTGTGCAATACTGGTACGTGACCCTCTTTGCATTGCTTCTCATGGCAGGGTTAGTGTGCCTCTTCCGCAAATCGCATTTCCCCGTAAGCGACTCCCGAATCGCTTCGCGTCCATGGATATACTACCCCGTTGAGGTGTTGCTTTTTGTGGTGAGCACATATTTTATTGTGATCGGCATCCGAGGCGGATTCGGCAAATACACCCGTCCTATCACGCTCAGCAACGCCCTGCAATACACCGACAGACCGCAGGAGACCATGCTCGTTCTCAACACCCCGTTCTGCATCATGCGTTCTTCCGAAGGAAGCACTTATACCGATCCGCATTATTTTGCGGAGGACGAAGTAGCGCAGATCATGACTCCTTGGCATACACAGTCCTCTGAACCCAAGACTCAGAAACTCAATGTCGTCGTCTTCATCTTGGAGTCGTTCGCGGCGGAGCACATCGGTTTTTACAACGAAGGAAGAGGCTACACGCCTTTCTTGGATTCGCTCTTGGCGCAAAGTGTGACGTGGCGTTACTCTTTCGCTTCCGGTCGCAAGTCGATTGACGCGATGCCTTCGGTGCTCTCGTCTATTCCGATGTTGATCAACCCCTATATTGTCACCCCCTATTCCACCAACGCCGTCTCTTCTATTGCCGACTGTTTGGGCAACGAAGGCTACACCACAGCTTTCTTCCATGGCGCTCCCAACGGCTCGATGGGCTTTCAGGCATACGCCCGTAGTGCCGGGTTTGACAAGTATTACGGTATGGACGAATACCCGAACGCTAATCGCGATTTTGATGGTACTTGGGCGATCTGGGACGAAGAGTTCCTGCAGTTCTACGCTCACACGATGAGCACGATGACCGAGCCTTTCATGACGGCAGTCTTCACCGCTTCGAGCCATCATCCCTTCAAAGTGCCCGAACGCTACGAAGGCGTTTTCCCGCAAGGTTCTCAACCGCTTCACCAGTGTATCGGTTACAGCGATCTCGCTATCCGCCGGTTCTTCGAATATGCCGGCACGCAGCCTTGGTTCGAGAACACGCTGTTTGTCATCACCGCCGATCATACAAACCAACTCTGTACCCCTGCGTACACAAACGCACTCGGTCAATACCGCGTACCGGTGGCATTCTTCTGTCCGGCTCACCTGCCTGCGGAACAACGAACCGACATCGTCAGCCAAACGGATATTATGCCCTCTGTCTTAGGTTTCACGGGGTACCAAAAGCCCTATTTCGCCTTCGGCGAGGATGCGCTCACTACCCATAAGCAACATAACTACGCCGTTTGTTACAACAATCCGGTTTTCCAGATCATGAGCGACAGTCTGCTCATGCAGTTTGACGGCAAAGAGGTGACGTCTCTCTATGCCTACCGAACCGACACGCTGCTCCAACATCCGCTCCCGACCGAACAGGCACCGACCGAGATGACCGATTACCTGAAAGCGTATATCCAACAGTATATCCACCGAATGGTGACAAATCAATTGACACATGAGTGAAGTTCGCGTAGATAAATACCTCTGGGCGATGCGTATCTATAAGACACGTTCCATCGCCGCCGACGCTTGTAAGAACGGACGCGTCTCTATCAACGGCGTGCAACTCAAGCCGAGCCGTTCGTTCCATGTGGGCGACATCTTCAACGTCCGCAAAGGACCCGTCACGTACACCTATAAGGTACTCCAACTCTCCGAGAACCGCCTCGGTGCCAAACTGGTGCCCGAATACATGCAGGATTGCACAAGCCCTGCGCAACTGGAGATCCTCGAACTCGCGCGCCTTGCCGGAAACGGCGGACGCGACAGAGGCACTGGTCGTCCGACCAAGAAAGACCGACGAGACATCGAGACCTTCATGAGTGATAATTACTTAGACGACATTGATTTTGATGATGAAGAGTAAAAAAGAAAATATCGCTGAATACATCCTCTATCTTTGGCAGATGGAGGACTACTTGCGTGCTTTTCCGCAGAACGCGGACGCGACGCCGGAGTTGCATGAACTCAACGAGATGATGCACCGTGAGGGAATCATGAACGGCGGACATCTGGCTTTGGCCAACAATGCCCTGAACGAACTGGAGGAACTGCACGCGCAGCTCTTGGACGAAGACGCTATGTACCGCGCCTCGATCATTCGTCTGCAACCCTCCCTCAACCTCCTCAAGGCAAAAACCGACCGTCCTACGATGAGCGATCTTGAAGCCTGCTTCACCCTGCTCTACCAGATCATGTTGCTCCATCTGCAGAAACGTCCCGTTTCACCCGAGACCGCGTCAGTTCAGCAGCAAGCGACCAAAGTACTCCGATTCCTAAGCAATGCGTATATCAGATAGGTTTGCACATATTCTCAGTTGGTTTGAAGCCAACATGCCGGTAGCGGAGAGTGAGTTAAACTTCACAAATCCCTTCCAGTGCCTTGTGGCGGTGATGCTCTCCGCCCAATGCACCGACAAACGGGTGAACATGGTCACCCCTGCCCTCTTTGCAGCGTACCCCACACCCGAAACCTTGGCCGAAGCCACCTCCGATGAGGTCTTCGAATACATCAAATCGGTCAGTTATCCCCGTTCCAAAGCCGAACACCTCGTTCAAATGGCACAACGTCTCGTCTCCGCTTTCCAAGGTATCGTGCCCGATAACATCGATGATCTTCAAACCCTCCAAGGCGTTGGACGCAAAACGGCGAACGTAGTCTGCGCGGTCATCTGGAATCAACCCACCATGGCGGTGGACACGCACATCTTCCGTGTCAGCGAACGGCTCGGTCTGACCACTAACAGCAAGAACCCGCTCCAGACTGAGCGTCAGTTGGTCAAATACATCCCTGCCGACATCATTCCCAAAGCCCACCACTGGCTCCTTCTGCACGGACGTTACATCTGCCAAGCCCGCAAACCCAAATGCGAACAATGCGGATTGAGGGAATATTGCAGATTTTTTTCAAAAAAATAGCACATCTCTTGCACATGTGCTTTTTTTTTTGTACCTTTGCAGTCGATATTACGTTAATACGTAATTACGTCATTACGAAAATTTAAAACTACAATATTATGGCAGAAAAACAAGCACCGAATGCAGAGAAACTGAAAGCGCTGCAGGCAGCGATGGCTAAGATTGACAAGAACTACGGCAAAGGCGCCATCATGAAACTGGGCGACGAGAATATCGAGAACGTACCCGTGATCCCCACCGGCAGTCTGGGTCTGAACTACGCCCTCGGCGTTGGCGGTTACCCCAAAGGACGTATTATCGAGATCTATGGTCCCGAGTCGTCCGGTAAAACGACCCTCGCTATTCACGCGATGGCGGAAGTACAAAAACAAGGCGGCATCGCCGCTATCATCGACGCCGAGCACGCCTTCGACCGTTTTTATGCAGAGAAACTCGGTGTCAACATCGCCGAACTGCTGATCTCTCAGCCTGATAGCGGCGAGCAGGCACTGGACATCGCAGACGAACTCATCCGCTCGGCAGCAGTGGATCTCATCGTCATTGACTCGGTCGCTGCCCTCACCCCGAAAGCGGAGATTGCCGGCGATATGGGCGATAACAAAGTGGGACTGCAAGCACGTCTGATGTCGCAGGCGCTGCGTAAGATGACTGCTTCCGTCAACAAAACAGGTACCACCGTCATCTTCATCAACCAGCTGCGCGAGAAGATCGGCGTCATGTTCGGAAACCCCGAGACAACCACCGGCGGTAACGCCCTCAAGTTCTACGCCTCGGTACGTCTCGACATCCGCAAGACGGGTCAGATCAAAGACGGCGAGCAGATCAAGGGTAACCAAGTGCGCGTCAAAGTGGTGAAAAACAAAGTGGCTCCTCCGTTCAAGAAAGCCGAGTTCGACCTCATGTTCAACGAAGGTATCTCGCGCATCGGTGAGATCTTGGATTTCGCAGTTGCTACCGAGGTCATCAAGAAGAGCGGTTCGTTCTTCTCATACGGAGACACCAAACTTGGTCAAGGACGCGATAAGGTCAAAGAAGTCCTCAACGACAATCCCGACTTGTGCGAAGAACTCGAAGCTAAGATCAGCGAGCAAGTAAAAGAAATGGGTCTGGAGAACGTCCTTTCGAAAATTGGAAAATAAGCAATACATATTGTCCCCGCGCGAAGCGCACGAAGCGGCGCAGAAATGGCGGGTAGTGAAACGTTCAGTAGATGCACGGCAGCGAGATTTGCGCGTGCATCTTACTGTTCTTACGGATGATCAAGGCAACCCCATTGCCAAAGATGCGCCGATCCCGCTCTATGAGCCGCCTGTCTTCCAAGATGTACATCATGCCAAACGGGAGGCTGTCATCATCGGTGCAGGTCCCGCAGGACTCTTTGCTGCCCTCACCCTCATCGAACATGGCATCAAACCCATCATTTACGAAAGGGGAAAGGAAGTAAGTGAAAGGAAAAAAGATATCGCATTGCTGAACCGAAACGAGGGTCTGAATCCCGAGTCGAACTACTGTTTCGGTGAAGGTGGAGCCGGTACGTTCTCCGATGGTAAACTCTTCTCCCGTTCCAAAAAACGTGGAAATATGCAGCGCGTCATGGAGCTCTTCCATTTCTTCGGAGCCCCCGACACCGTCCTCTACGAAGCGCACGCGCATATCGGTTCCGACAAACTGCCGACCATCATCAAAAACATTCGCGAATGTATCATTGCTCATGGCGGTGAGATCAGGTTTGAGACTTGTGTCACGAGTCTCAAACAAGTACAAAGGGACCATGTACAATGTACAAAGGGAATTACCCCTATTATTTTAGCAATCGGTCACTCGGCGCACGATACGTATCGGATGTTAGCCGCCGAATGCGTAGCGCTTGAAACGAAAGGGTTCGCTATGGGCGTACGCGCTGAACATCCGCAAGCACTCATTAACCAGTTGATGTATCATCTGTCAGCGAAGCGGTCTGTCAGCGAAGCCGGTCTCATTGACTACGTCGGCAACGCCTCTTATTCGTTAGTCACGCAGGTCGATGGACGCGGGGTCTATTCGTTCTGTATGTGTCCGGGCGGACACATCGTTCCGGCGGGTAGCACACCCGACACCTGTGTCGTCAACGGCATGTCGGCTTCCCACCGCAACTCGCCTTTCGCCAACTCCGGCATGGTCGTACAGATCAATCCCGAAGACATCCCGGGCAACGATCCGCTCCGCGGACTCGAATACCAGGAGAAGTTAGAGCAGCGTGCATTCATGCACGCTAAGGATGGAGATCGGGCTACAGCGCAGCGGTCAGCCGTTGCGCCAGCGCAACGGCTACTCGACTTCGTAGAAGGACGCCCCTCCAAGGATCTGCCTGCCTGCAGTTACCTGCCGGGTATCGTCCCCTCACGCCTCGACCAGTGGTTGCCGCCTCATATCGGCAAACGTCTCCAACAGGGCTTCCGCGACTTCGACAAGAAATATCCGGGCTTCCTCACCAACGATGCTGTCATCCTCGGTGTCGAGAGCCGAAGTAGCAGCGCCGTGCGTATCCCTCGTGATCCCGAGACCCTTCAATCCATCTCCACACCCGGGCTATATCCCTGCGGTGAAGGAGCCGGATACGCAGGAGGTATCACCTCCTCGGCACTCGATGGCATCAATGCCGCCCTCAAAATAGCCGACTTGGCATGATTATTGCAACAAGAATTACGTAATCCCGTAATCCCGAAAAAAACTAAAACTCAATAATACAATGAAAAAGATCTTCTTCTCCGCCCTCCTGCTGGGCGCAGCGCTCATCGCAAGCGCGCAAAGTAAGTACGACCATTATTACACCAACCTGCCCATCGAGATCGAACGCGTGCAGGAGGTGAAATTCCCGTCTACCTCGGTCAACATCGCCCAATACGGCGCTGTGCCAGACGGAAAAACCGATTGTACGGAGGCTTTCAACAAAGCCATCAAAGAGCTTTCCAAACAGGGCGGCGGACACGTCATCGTGCCGCGCGGAGTGTGGAAAACAGGTCCTATTCAACTTCGCAGTAATATTGATCTCCACCTCAGCAAAGGCGCTACTATCCTTGGCTCTGAGAACAAATTGTTATTCGTTCAGAAAAATGACAGCCTGCGAGACGGAAGTAAGAAATGTCACGCACTCATCTACGGTTCCAAACTCGAGAACGTGGGCATCACCGGTAAGGGTGTGATCGACGGTCAAGGCTTCATCTGGCGTCCAATCAAAGAGAAGAAACTCAAACGAGGCGGAGCAGGCGAGTTCTGGGACGAAGCGCTCGCTCTCGGCGGTACCATCAAGCCGGACGACAAGACCTATAGCCTCTGGTATCCCTTCAACCTCAATCCCGAACTCGGTATTCCCAATATCGCAGCAACGGCTGAGATCCAAGAGAAAATGCGTCCGCACTTGGTTAACATCACCGACTCCAAGAACGTTGTAGTGGAGGGTGTCACCCTTCGCAACAGCCCGAAGTTCCACTTGGTACCGACGCGTATCCAGAACCTCATCATCGAGAACGTCACCATCGATTGTCCGTGGTGGGCACAGAACGGCGACGCCATGGACCCGGGTAACGTACAAGTAGCCCTCATCGCCGGTTGTCATGTCAGCGCTGGTGACGATGGTATCTGTATGAAAGGCGGCGTCGGAGACAAAGGTGTAGAAGCTGGTCCGCAACGCGATTTCCTCATCACCAACGATACCGTATATCGCGCACACGGTGGATTTGTCATCGGTTCGGAGTTCTGCGGTGGTATGCAGCGTCTCATCGTCAAAGATTGTATGTTCGATGGTACCGACATCGGTTGCCGTTTCAAATCGGCTCCGGGTCGTGGAGGATGGTGTGAAGACATCTATTGCTACAACATCACTATGAAAAATATCCGCGAAGCGGCTATCTTCTTCCAATCCGGTTACGCAGACCGTTCTGCTGGTGGACGCGGCGCTACCGATAGTGACGACAAGACGAAGTTCTATCCCCATTGGAGCAATTTCACCTTCCGTAACATCAGCTGTGTGAACCCTCAAACGGCAGTGGACATCACTGGTCTGAAAGGTCTGCCCGTTCATAACCTGCTCTTCGATGGCGTTAGTTTCTACGGCGTCAAAGAAGGCATCAAGATGGACTACGCAGAGGACATCACTTTCCAGAATTGCACCTTGACCCCTGCCAAAGAGCACACTCTCAAGCACACCAAGAACATCATCTGGAACGGCAAACCCCTCGAATAAAGCATCGTGCATTAATGCACGATCATAAAAAAAATGCCTTTCCCCAAGCACTATAAAACGCCGGACGGACACTGGAAGAGCGAGAGAAATCTCGCTCTTCAGCATCGTGCATTAATGCACGATTACCAATCTCGGGGCGTCTATATGATCACGCTCACCACCAACAACCGCAAACCCCTCTTCGGGACTTTAGACATAACATCTGCCACTATTCACCCCTCTGATCTGGGAAACCTCATCTCACAAGAATGGAACGCTATACCTTCCCATGTTCCGCAAATCAAAACGCTGGATTTTCAACTGATGCCGGATCACTTACATGGTTTATTACGCGTAACCGCCCATCTTGACAAACCGATCGGTCAAATCATCCGCCAATACAAAATGCGCTGCACATCCCTGCATCGTGCATTAATGCACGATCAAACGCCCCTCCCTTCGGTCTTACCCGGCAAGGCGAGTCTAACCATAGAGCAGCGCAAACAGATAGCCTCGTCCTCTCTTTGGGAGCCCAACTACAATGACCGTATTGCTTATAGTAAACAGCGTCTGGAAACGCTTCGCGCCTATATACATGATAACCCGCGACGCTTAGCCGAAATGCGCAAACACCCCTCGTATTTTGCATTAATGCAAAATCTCACTATCCCCACCACAAACGGGCCATTATGGTTTAGGGCTATGGGAAATAGGGATCTCTTGGACGCTCCCCAAAAACAGGTCATCCAATGCTCCAGAAGTCTCACTAACGGAAATCACAATACCGAGTATCGTGCACTAATGCACGATCTCCTCACCAAAGCCCAAAACGGCTTCGTCTCCCTCAGCGCAGCTATCTCAAAAGGTGAACAAATCATCTGTCGCACGATTAGAGAGCAGAAACTTCCGCTAATTATTCTGCTAAAAGGTGGTTTTCCAAAACCCGAGGATCCGCATATAAAGTACTATAAACCGGGCGGCATGCTCTTCGAGGCATGCTCGCAAGGACGCTTGTTATTACTGGAACCCAAAATAGATGTCTTCGAAAGAGAAGATATAGAAAAGGTCGTTCATCGCAAATCCCCCATAGCCCCTATTGAAAGTGACCGCTATCGCTTCCTTGCCCTCAATGAAATAGCAAGGATGATCTGCCAAAGATAATATTATATGATACCCTCCGCCATTTCGTCTAATTCCAACTCTCGTTTCATATGACGCCCTCCTCCACTTCCTCTCCACCCAACAGTTCAAACACGGATGTAAGTAAACCCAAATAGCGTCTTCTCTTAGGTTATTCATAGGCTATTCATAGGCTATTTATAAGTTATTGCAATATCAAACAACTACCTTCACAATATGGCTAAAGCAGAATTTAACGACCCCGTAGAAATTATCCGGGGCAAACTCAACAAACGTCAGAAAGACATCTATCGCATCAAATCCTTCCGCTCGCCGACGGGAGCTGTCGTCATGCAAGGACCTCAAGAGGTCTATCGCATCAACCATCCCCGTGACTACGATCTCACGCCGGTGACCCCGAACGAGAAAGCCCACCAGGACATGTTCAAACAAGCCTGCCAGATGGCTACGCTCCAACTCCTTCCCGACGCACCCGAACGCCCCCTTTGGGTCAAACGGTTTGATGCCCAGCTCTCCAAACCCGAGGCGCTCGATCCCACCAAACCACCCAAACGTTATGGTAACTTCCGCGCCTTCGTCCGAACCGCCATCTTCTTCCAACTCAAATATCAACAATAAAACTTGTCTTTAATTGTCGACAATTGTTGACTAAAAACTCTATGTTCATTAGGTCGGATGCTATCCGACAATGGTCGCCAGACCATCGTTTATCCATGTTTTTTTCTTAAACACCACCAACCATGAGTCAAGTCTCTTTGAATAGTCCCCTCAAGACCCTCTCTGGCAAACTGAACCGTCAATCCGACCTCGTCTTCGTCACACGCCGTCAAACCGAACGTGTCTCCACCCGCACGCTCGCTTCTTCCTCCTCTTCCTCCCCCGCATCGTGCATGGATGCACGATCATCCTCCCCCTCTCCTGCTCAACAACGAGCACAGAAGAACTTTGTCCAACTCCGCCGCCAAGCGCAATATATCCTCGCCACTCCCTCTCTCCGCGACCGCTACCTCCGTCAATGGACCAAGCAGCGCAAGTTCCACACCCTCCTTGGGTTTATCATGCACTCCCTCTCTGCATCGTGCATTGATGCACGATAAAGAAAATGGCTCGCATCTGCGAGCCATTTTCTTAGTATATATCAGCCAAGTTTGGCTGATCTTACTATTTTTAGAGCTTTGCGCCAAGAGCGTTGTACTCTACACCATTCTTGCGGATGATGAGCTGACCATCGCGGTAGAACTTCTCAACCTTAGCAGCAGCGTTGGAGTTCTCGATACCTTGGGTGCCGGCACCTACTTGAATCTTGTGGAGGATATAACCACCAACCGTCTCACGGATAACAACTACGTCACTGATAGCGGTCAACTCGATAGGATACATGTCGGTCTCGTTAGCCTTACCTGGCAGAGGAGTACCAATACCAGCAGCGTTAGGATTATCAGCGATAGCACCCGTGAAAGCAGTACCCTTATCGCTATCAACGAACTGAGCACCCGTGTCACCCTTGGAGTTAACCCACAGAACGATCTTGTCGCCCGCGTTTACGTTCTTGATCGTAACGTCACGTTGGTTGCCATCCATCTGGATTTTACCCTTAGCGTTGCTCTCCGTAATGTAATACACCTTGAACGCGGTCTTTACAGCAGAGTTCTTGTACGAGAACTCAATGTTCGGCAGTTTAGAGATTTTCATAACAACGGTCTCACCCTCATTGTTCTTAACCTCGAAATAGCTCTTAGAAGCGTTGTCGGTGATAGTACCACCGGTAACATTCAGATCACTCTGAGCAAAATTCATCTCGTTGAGGTCATACACTGTTGCGTTAACGGTCAGCGCTGCAATAGCAGCTGCTGCAAAGAGGAAAAATTTCTTCATAATTGTTGAGTTTTAAATTGTTAATATAAAAGGTTAATTTGTAAAATTCACTTTACATTTTTTCACGATGCAAAATTACTGCTTTTTTTTGATATACACAAATACTTTTTGCTGAAAAATGTAGAAAAATTGACATTTGTGTATATTTTTAATACAAATGCGCCACCAAAGACTGCAAATAGACCTCCAAATTGGTATAAGTCTTATTCAGAGAATAAGCTTTTCCATCGCTTGCATTTCGCTTATCCAAACCGTGTTCATCCTCCCATACATCGGGCATACCGTCTCTGTCTGTATCAACCACCTCCGTTCCGGGATCCAGAACCGGATATCCTCCTGCTTCGGAAGGTGTATTAATGAGTTTACCGGTTTTGTTGCGAACATCATTGACGATACGCGTATCCGCAGCATCCCGATGAAGCGAACAACCCGCCTTGGTAAGCACGGTCTCATAGGCATCATCTGCTGTCTGTTCATTCGTCAAAAGCGTCATACCATCCGTCCAACGAGAAGAAGCCACACATTGTGATTTCTTACTTGCTTCATCAGGATCGACGCCTTTCCAGTTGTCCTGAGTAACCGAATCGGTTCCAAACATAACATTCCCTGTCAGATAGAACTTACCAGGAAGAACAGAACCACCATATTTGGAAACACAGTTACCATCGCATCGTGTTGTCGGATTCAGCAAGCGACTTTTGACACCGGACTTCGTCGAAGGACCGGGTTTGTAGTAGTTATTGACAAAATTGATATGTCGTCCACCTGCCTGAGTCGTTGTGCCTTCTCCTCCGTACGCGGAATTGCTCTCCCAATTATACACCACATTATTGACAAAATCTATCGGTCCTGCAATCTTAGGATTGACATAGTCATGGTCAAAACGGGGATTACGACTCTGATGATGCGCCAAGAGGTTATGATGGAACGAAGCGTTCTTTCCTCCCCAAATACCACCATAACCATGCGCCCCTTTTGCATGCACAGATGCTTTAAGCGACTCAGTGATGAAGCAGTACTGAAGCGTAAAATCGGTATTGCCGTACACGCTGACGCACTCGTCCGTACTCCATGAGAAAGAACAGTGATCGACCAGCACATTGCGGCAACCAACGATAGTCAACGCATCTCCTTCTACTTTTTTAACATCACCCATACGGAATCGTACATATTGGATGATGACATTGTCCGCCTTTATCAACACTGGATAATTGGCGATACAAATACCGTCTCCGGGCGCTGTCTGTCCGGCAACAGTGACATTGCCGCTGGAAATTCCGAGAGCTCCTTGTTCCAAATAAATGGTACCGGCTACGTCAAAGACAATAGTGCGTGTACCTTCCATTAATAATGCGCGGCGCAAAGTGCCGAACGCAGGTTTGCCTGTAGTTGGTTCTAATGAATCCTCAAGCGTTGTGACATGCACTACCACACCTCCGCGACCACCGCTGGTATATTTACCGCCACCTTCTGCGCCAGGAAAAGCCAACACTTTTGCAGTCGGCGGTTCAACAGGGTCGCTCTCTCCGCCTCCCTTTTTACAGGAAGGGAGGCAGAGAAGCAACGCTAACAGGATATAATAAGTTTTAATATTCATAATCATTCCAAAGGGAACCGTTCGACGCAGAGATATTCACATCAAAGATCGGCCAATACTGATGCATGTCAATATTGGTACCTTCTTTATACAAATACCAATCTGCCGGTGTAATAATCGGGGTAATAACCTCACCGGATTTCTTGAAGAAGAAGGACTTAGCAACCCAGCCCTGCTCTTTATCGTAATCAGGAGGACAGGTCGAACCTTTTTCCAGACCAACGAAGCGGTCAAAGACATAGGCATGACCATTCTGTGCATAAGCATCATTCTTCACGTAGTGGAACCAAATCGTGTCATTACGCCAGCTATAGTCACCCAAAGCGTTCTGCAAATCATATACATCTTTTTGCGCTTTCTCCAGTTTCTCCTTGAGCAGGCCCCAACGCATAAGGTCATACTTACGGATATTCTCGCCGCAGAACTCAAACGCACGCTCATCAACGATAGCTTCGAAATCCAGCGATTTACTCGGTAATCCGGCACGTTGACGAACACGGTCGAAACACTGTTGACCGCTGATACCGTCAATATCACCAGGACCGTTTCCTTCTTTCGAACCGATGGTAGCCTCAGCGTACATCAGCAGGATATCGGTATAGCGCAGAATAGGCATGTCAATACCATCTTCGTTAGATGAATAAGGACGGTTCATCCATTCAATACGCAGTTTTCCGCAGTACATTTGACCTGCATTCGAGTTCTTCTGATACACCTTCTTTTCTCCTGCTTTCGAACCCGGGAAGGTAACCTCCACGTAACCCGTAGGAGCAGTTCCGCTACCATCATCATACTCCCATGTCCAAGGCAGAATAGTGACATCTCGACGCTTATCAGCCTTATCATAAGCATAGTAGAATGTCGGCACGATCTCAATCATTGCCTGAGTCTTGGTGTTATTGGTGTTACCCGAGCCGTAAGATCTTGTATTGATGAGAGCACCCGCACAGTTGGTAGAAATCTTATTACCTGTCAGTGCAAGCACCTGACCACGTGAGTCATCCAAGAACGGCATTGCCCAAATCCACTCGGATTGAGAATAATCCGTTACGTCATGACAAAGGTCAAGGAATATAGAATCGAAGGAATTTTTAAATTTATAGTCTTCTGTTTTGATAATCTGTGCACAAGCTTTAGCAGCCTCCTCATAGAGAGCCAAGCGTTTGCCTGCATCCTTTACGTTATATTGCACATGGCAAGATCTTGTACCTCCTTCGGTAAATACGTCGGGACGCATAGCCAAACCGGCATACATCAAATCCAGACGAGCCAGCAGACCCAATGCGAAAGCTTTACTTGGACGACCGGTATTATTAGCAGCTTTACTGATAGGAATAGCTGCGGACCACGGCATCAGTTCTGCTGCCTCCTTAAGGTCTGAACGCAACTGCTCAAAAATAACGTTACGATCCGATTTCTTGGAATAAAGAACCTCATCGTTGTTTCCTTTGAAAGAATCAAAGCAAGCAGGTACATCACCCCAATACTTAATCATCTCCAGATAGCAGAATGCACGCAGGGTAAGTGCCTCACCCAAGAGGTAACGGAAGTTCGCATCATTCAGATCAGAGTTCGCGCGTATACCATCTATTACAACGCTCGCGCGCTCGATAGCTGAATTCAAATATGCCCAAGGGTCCTTACCATTAGAGGTAGAAAGATCACCTGTACCGCCCGTTATGTTATATGCGGCATAATCTTTATCTTCAGATTTAGAGCAGTGCTCAATATCGGTATTCATTGCCACATAGCCACCGCATAGACGGTTACGGAAGGATTTATCCTCTCCGAAAGTATTGTAAATAGCGCCGATAGCCTGCTCGGTCAAATCAGCTGATTTGAACACGGCAACGTCCATAGCCGAAGGTGACTCCGTCTGAAAGAAGCCCTTCTCACAGGCAACCAATACAAGTGCCAAGGCACCTAAAATTAAATATTTTGCTTTCATAATGATATATATTTTCGGTGATTAGAACTGAATATTCAAACCTACGTTAACACCGCGGCTCTTGGGATATGCCGAGAAATCCACACCCGGAGTAAGCGGGTTCTTGCTGGAGCGGGTATCCACTTCCGGATCCAATCCGCTGTACTTCGTTGCGCAGAACAAGTTAGTACCCTGAACATAGACACGGATGTTATTGATGACTTTGGTCTTCTCCATCCAGTCTTTCGGGAATGAATAACCTACGGTCAACTGATTGAGACGCAGGAAACTACCGTCCTCCAAGCACTGGTCAGTCACTACATAGTGCGACATAATCGGGCTATAGGTATTGGCACCTTTGTCCACGTTCATCTGATCAATCTGGCTTGCGAAAGTCTTATATGCGTCACCTGCTACGATCACACCAGATGCATAAATATCAGGCATATATGTACCCTCTGCATTATAGAGCGAATAACGGTTGTTAAAATTCATAGAAGTGATGAGGTTACGCATCTTTGTCTTCTCTGTTACCGTCGTGTACTCCATCTTCGAGAGGTTCAGGATCTTATGACCGAACGCAAACGTGAAGTTAGCTCCCACATCTACGCGACCCCATTTCGGACCACTGATATTGAAGTTAATGTTGAAACCACCGGAGTGAGTCGGAACGGTATTACCCAACACTTTTTTGTCCTTGGCATCAATAACACCGTCACCGTTCTGATCTTTGAACTTGATAGAACCCGGCACCAGTTTGTTGCTCAAGAATCCGTCACCATATCTGGGTACGCCCTTAGCCAAACCCCAAGTATGAGTTCCGGTTGCATAACTTTGGAAATCCGCAGCGGTGTAATAACCGTCGGTCTCATAACCATATACATTACCCACCGGTTGACCAACTTCTACAAGGAACTCTGCGGTTGTCAAGTACTCAGACGAACCGAAGCAGCTGGTTTGTGCCAAAAGCGAACTCATGTTACCGAGATCTTGTACACGCGTTTTATTGAAGGAGATATTAGCGTCAACAGTCAAGTTGTAACTCAGGTTCTTGGAGCGATGGTCAAGAATAACGCCCTTGATAGAAAACTCCATACCCATATTACGCGTCGAACCGATATTCTGATATTGGTAGTTATAGCGTGCCGGCAGGTTCTGACGGATGATCAGATCCTTGGTGGTATTCCAATAGAGATCAATGGTACCGGTCAAGCGCTCATTGAAGAAACCGTAATCGATACCGAAGTCACGAGTAATAGTAGTCTCCCACTTGAGGTTCGGGTTAGAAGCAATCTTCTCACTACCACCTACTACAAGGATGTTGCTGGTACCTTGTCCCATATCAAGATAAGTCATCTGCTGCGAGAGGAAGTCTGGGTGCAAATAACCCAAATCCACTTGGTTATTACCAGCCATACCTACAGACAGACGGAATTTCAAGTTGCTCAACCAGCTGGAAGCTTTTTGCATCCAATCCTCGTCCGACATACGCCAAGCTATAGCAGCAGAAGGGAAGTAACCCCACTGGTGACCTTTTGCAAAACGAGTCGAACAATCGGCACGGAAAGTAGCAGTGATGTAGTAACGACCTCTGTAGTCATAGTTAGCACGAGCAAGGAACGACAATTGGTTATCACGAGGATATACATAGTTGCTGATCTCGCTATATGCTGCCTGACCTAAGTAGTTAAAAATCTCACCTTTCTCCACATCGTAGCTTCCTTTATAACCGAAGCCATTCTGTGTATTGGTTTCACCTTTGCGGATGATAGTCTCCTCACCGATCAAAACGCTTACGTTATGATCACGCTTGAAACTCTGCTTCCACTCCAAGGTATTGTGGTTAGTAAGCGTAGAAGTACGCTCGCCCAACACTTGAACCTGTGCCGTCGGACCTAACTCTTGAATACCCGGACGACCGGTGTTTCGTGCATAATAAGTAGTCGGACCATAGTAGCGGTCGGTCTTAATATCTCGACTCTCATAACCCAGATCAACACGTGCTGTAAAGTGCTTTGCAAACTTATAACTCATGTATCCCTGAACATTCCACTTGACATCTTTTTTCAACTTATAGTTGTCGCGGATAGTGGTCAGAGGGTCATAGAGAGAACCGAACGTTTCATCCTCCTCACTACCGGAGCCATCGTTCTTTGCCAACAATTTAGTTGGAGCGAATACAACGCAGTTACGAAGACGCGACTCGGTTGCCGATCCGTTGTCTTTTACTGCATTCGAACCCGAACCCAGCACTTTAGTAGAGGTGTAACGAGCAGTAAATCCTACCGTGAAGTCTTTGAACGGTTTGAACTTAGCTTTCGCAGAAAGGTTGTTACGTGTATAGTTCGATTGCTCCATGATGGCTTTGTCGTCAATACGGTTATAAGACAGCGTAAAGTTGGCGTTTTTGTTACCACCATTGATACTTACAGACTGATTCGAGTTAAAACCGGTGCGACCAAAAGTTTTGTCCTGCCAATCTATGAACTCATGCTGAGATTCATCATCATACTGCTGAAGCAGTGTGGAAATCGGAGTGGTTTTGATTGTCGGATCATCCTCACCCGATGCCTTATATTTCGTCTCATTGTATACCGGATCAAAATAAGCAAAGAACTGTCCACGCAAATCCGAGTTAGACGCGTCAGTAGTGTTATACTTCATCGAGGCCCATTCGTACTGCATCAAGGCAAATTCGCGCGGATTCATCACTTTGTATTTCTTGGCGATTTTCTTCCATCCCACATATCCAGAGTAGTCAACATGGAAAGTCATCTTATCGCTATCCGTATTGGTATCTTTGGTAGTGATGATAATTACACCGTTTGCACCCTGCGCACCGTAAATAGCAGTAGCCGCAGCATCCTTCAATACGTCCATCGAAGCAATGTCACTCGGCGCAATATCGGAAATAGAACTAACCGGCATACCATCCACGATATAAAGCGGGTCATTGCTCTGCGTCAAAGAAGTACCACCACGAACGCGGATCTTCACATCGGCATCAGGACTACCTTCTGTAGTGGTAACCGTCACACCGGACAACTTACCTTGCAGAGCCTCTGCTGCGCTCGTCACAGGAATATCCTTCAGTTGGTCAGCGCTTACCGAAGCTACAGATGTAACCACGTCACGTTTCTTGGTAGTACCGTAACCGGTAACCACCACCTCGTCCAAAACTTCTGCATTCTCCTGCAGCACTACATTCATTACATCGCCGGTGATGTTCAACTCTTGGGTTGCCATACCGATGTAAGAGAATACAAGCACTTTTGCATCATCTGGTACTTCAAGGGTGTAATTACCGTCGAAATCCGTCACTGTACCAATAGTGGTACCTTTCACGAGCACCGAGGCTGAGATCACGGTCTCGCCTGTCGGATCCGTTACTGTTCCGCTAATCACACGAGCTTCAGCAGCTATGCCCACAAATAGCAAAGCTGCGAGTGTCATGGTACGGAAAACACTGAGATTCAGTTTCATAAAGAAATTTGTTTGTTGATATTAAATTTTGATTTTTTTAGTTTTATCATGTGTTCAGATACTATAAGTATCAAATGCGGCGCAAAATTACACAAAATCCGTCAATCCAATGTGGAAAAATTGACGGAAATGATAGAAATACACATTTTTTTGCAAAATTGACTTTACAAAATGCACATCGTACATCGTACATCATACATCGTACATCGTACATCTTTCCTTCAAAACGGTTCCGCATAGGTACAGCCTTCGCGCCAGCGAGAACATCCGTAACGGGTGTTACCGCGGATGATCAGTCCCTGACGACAAACAGGGCAAAGCATACCGGCTTTGTTCGATTTGACATCCCGAACGACACCGGTAGTCATCTCTTTAAGTTCGTTCAAAAACTCCAACGCCTGATACTCTCCACGCTCTATCTCACGCAGTTTCTTCTCCCATAGACCGGTCAACTCAGCGGACTTCAGCAGCGGAGAGACAATCAGGTGAATCAGATTGATACCCGTCTCCGTAGCCCTGAGGCTCTTTCCTTGTTTCTGGATATACTTGCGCTGATAGAGTTTCTCGATAATAGCCGCACGGGTAGAAGGACGTCCGATACCGTTCTCCTTCATCGCCTCCCGCAGTTCATCGTTCTCCACCGTCTTACCCGCGGTCTCCATTGCACGCAGCAGAGTCGCCTCGGTATAGTACTTCGGCGGTGTAGTCGTTTTCTCTTTCAATACCGGCTCATGAGGACCGCTCTCCCCCTTCACAAACGCAGGTAAGGACTTTGTCTCCTCCGCGTTCTCGGCGTTCTCATCATCGGAACTATCCTTTGTACTTTGTACATTGTCCCCTTGTCCCTTATCAAAAACGGCTCTCCACCCGGGTTTGAGCACTTCTCTACCCGTCACCTTGAAATCAATCTCCCCTGCCTTTGCCAAAACCGTGGTATTGCTTACCTCGCATTCGGGATAGAACGCCGCAATGAAATGCAGTGCCACCAAGTCATACACTTTCTTCTCATCCGCGGTCAGACCTTCCGGACGCTGCCCCGTCGGGATGATAGCATGGTGGTCGGTCACTTTCTTGTTATCAAAAACTTTCTTCGACTTCGGCAACGAACCCGCCCCTTTCTTACCGTCTGCCTTGAGTCCCAACAGAGGTGTTACCTGCGGATAATAATCCTTGATACCCGCTAAGGTATTCGGCACTTTGGGGTAAATATCATCGCTCAGATAAGTGGTATCCACACGCGGATACGTCGTCACGCGTTTCTCGTACAGCGATTGAATCAGTTGCAGGGTCTGTTCTGCCGAGAACGAGAATTTCTTATTGCAATCGACCTGCAAGGATGTCAAGTCATACAGTTTAGGAGCAAACTCCAAACCCTTTTTCTTCTCCACAGACGTGATCACAAACGGCTGATCTTTGATACTGTCCACCAGCGCCTGTCCCTGTTCTTCGCTGGTGATCGCATACTCGCCTTCCTCCACCGGCAGTTGTGCGCTGAAGAGCGTATCGCGGTAGTTGGTCTTCAGTTCCCAATAGGTCTTCGGCACGAAATGCTCTATCTCCGCCTGTCTCTTGACCACCAGCGCTAAGGTCGGCGTCTGGACGCGTCCCACGGACAGCACTTGGCGGTCCTTACCTGTCCCGCGCGCGTACCTTATAGTATAGGCGCGTGTAGCGTTCATGCCCAACAGCCAATCGCCTATTGCGCGCATCATACCTGCCTCATACAGATGCTGGTATTCGCTTTGGTCTTTGAGCTGCGCAAAACCTTCGCGGATAGCATCTTCTGTCAGCGAACTGACCCACAGACGCTTCACCGGACATTTGCAACCCGCTTTCTGGTACACCCACCGCTGGATCAACTCTCCCTCTTGCCCGGCATCACCGCAGTTAATCACCTCATCGGCTTGTTCGATCAGGGATTTAATGACATTGAATTGTTTGTGTACACCCTCATCTCCATGCACTTTGATGGAGAAACGCGCCGGAATCATCGGCAGCGAACTCAGGCTCCATGCTTTCCATTGCTCCGTATATTCCTGCGGATCGAGCAACGCGCAGAGATGACCGAATGTCCAAGTAACTTGGTATCCGTTCCCTTCAAAATATCCGTTCTTGCGCTGATTAGCTCCCAGCACTCGGGCGATGTACTCACCCACGGACGGTTTCTCTGCTACGCAAACAACCATAAAAATGTATGATTTAAAAATGTAAGATGTCAAATCGTCAATTTTCTCATCTTTTCTGAGCCCCATATCCGTACCCGGCACGTAAGCCCTTGACGCCATTAAGGACACCGGCAACATTGTGCATCCGTTTCTGCTCAACTACCTGATTGATATAATCGATCATCTCCATGGACGTGTACTTGTAGCGGCAAACGAAGATCGTCATGTCCGCAATGCGATCCAGCAGGAACGTGTCGCTCACCAACGCAACAGGCGCGGTATCAACGATGATATAGTCGTACCGCTTACGCAACTCCGCAAACAACGCATCCAGACGCTCTGTCTGCAGCAACTCCGACGGGTTCGGAGGAATAGCGCCGCAAGGTATCAGATCCAGATTCTTATGCTCGCCGCTCGGAACGATAATATCATCTATCGTCACTTCCGGCTCAGCCAGATAATCGGTCAGATGACCTTTGGTATTCAGGTTAAAATAGGTAGCCAACATCGGTTTGCGGATATCGAGTCCCACCAATGCCACTTTCTTACCCAAAAGCGCCAACGAGAGGGCGGTGTTGCTGGAGACATACGATTTGCCTTCGCCGTTGATACTCGAAGTCACCAAGATCACCGGTGCTTTTGTCTCTGCAGGAAGCATAAAACGCAAGTTGGTACGTATCAACCGGAAGAGCTCTGCCGAAACGGTCGATTCGCCTTCGCGGATAGCGATGTGCGCATGACGCGAGTTCTCCACGATCTGACCCAGCACAGGTGCTTTGAATCGCTGCTCGTACTCCTTCACGTCATCGATCTTGTCGTTAAACAGCTTATACAGATACAGCAGTCCCGCCGGAATCATCAGTCCGAAGAACAGACAGATGATCAGCAAATTACGTAATTGCGGACTACGACTCCGCACATCGCGCTGCGGCATATCGAGGATCTTCGCCGGTATCGTTGTAGCAGCCAACATCAGCGAGTTCTCCTCTCTCTTCTCATAGAGGAAGAGGTAAAGCTTCTCTTTTATCTTCAGATCACGCACTACGCGCACGTACTCGCGCTCCTGCTCCGGTGCATTCTTGATCTGACGGTTGATCTTCGACTCCTGTGCCTGCAAGCCGTTCAGACGTATCTGCAAACTCTCACGCACCGAACGGATAGTAGCGATGATGTTCTGCCTCATGGAGCTCAATTGCTGATCTAACTGCTCCACTACAGGGTTGCTATCCGTAGCGGTACGCTGAATACGCATCCGTTGGAGCAACAGTGCGTTGTATTGCGACAGGCTCGAACCCAACGAAGCGTCGGTAATACCGATATTGGCAGGAATGAGATTATTGCGTTTGGTGTCGTCACGCAGGAACTCGTCCACATAGTCCACCAAACTCAACTGCGTCTCTATCTCTGCTATAGCACTTTGCTCGGCACGACTTGCATGGAGGTACAACTGCGCCTGTGTCTCCAAATGAGCGATGTTGTTTTTCTCTTTGTATTCAGAGACTGCTTTCTCGGCGTCGCCTAATTCCTCGGTAATGATTCTGAGTCGCTCATCGATGAAAGCAGCGGTATTGGACGCAATCATATTCTTGTCCACCAACGCATTCATGTTGTATTGCTCAATGACCTGATACAGGAACGCCTTATCGCGATCCGGCATCGGAGATTTCATGGCAAGATCGATGATGTTCGACTCTTTCTTATGCTGCGCCACCTTGAGCAATTGACGGTAGTCGGACACCACCAACTCATGACGTTTGTGAACCACTTTATAGGTGGTGTCTTGGCTCAACGGACGGTTTGCATGAATACGGATAGTACCCACCGCTGTCTCTATCGGCTCGTCCAGTGTCTCCACGCGAGAGGTGGAACGGGTGAAATAGCCCAATTTAGTTTTCACTTTATAGCCCGACTTGGTGGCTTTGACCGTCACGGTAAACGGAGAAAGGGACGCATCTTCCGTCAGGCTGATATAATTGATCGTCAACGCCGGATTACGGAACTCGCCTTTCCAACGCACACCGTCCTTCACAAACGAATACTCCCAAAGGTTCAGTGCATCAATGGATTGCGCGATCAATCCGCGAGAACTAAACACCACCAACTCGTCTTCGGTCTGTGCATTGCCGCCCAGACCCAGCATCGCCATCGGATCCATTTTCTCGCTCATCATATCGCCTTGACGCAACATGATGCTGGCATCGGTTGTCCAACTCGGACTCTTACGCACATAGTAAGCCACGCCCAACAACAGGAAGAACACCACTCCTATAGCAAACCACCACCAGTGTTCCAACACCACGCGCACTACCTTGCGCACATCTATCTCGTTTTGATTATTTTCCATAGCTGTCAACGATAAACTATAAACTATCAACTCTCAACTACCCTAAACTCTAAACTCTAAACTCTTAACTCTAAACTTACTTCAGCACCGTCACCACGATAGTAGCCGCACTCAGTGCTGCGGACACTACGCCGAGCCACACGCTGGTATTGGCACTTGCTACGGCACGCACCTTATTCGGCGACACGTACACCACATCGTTCTGCTGCAAATAGAAATACGGTGAGGTGTAGATATCCGTGCTACCGAGGTTAAGCCGCGCTATTTGCATCTTACCGTCCACCTCACGGGTCACTAACACATTGTCCCTGCGTCCGTAAGGCGTCAAGTCGCCCGCGGCTGCTAACGCGTCAAGGATCGTCATATGACCGTTGGAGAGCCCCACCGGACCGGGTTTCGTCACCTCGCCCATCACCGAGATCTTCGCGCCTACGATATTCACATTCACAATCGGATTCAGCACTTGTGCCTCCAACCGCTCTTTGATCATCTGCTCCACCTCGTTGCGCTTTATGCCGGCTACGTGCAGCTTGCCCAAGACCGGAAAATCGATGTTTCCTTCCTCATCCACGGTGTAGCATTGCAGCGTCGGAGTCGTTGACAGACTTCTCTCACCCGGCTTGGCATAGACCACCAGCGGCAGGTTGTACGGCACAATAGCCTCCTGATCCAATGCCGACACGACAATAGACAGCGCATCGCCGGGACGCACTACCAATTCGGTTTTGGTCTCATAAGAAGCATTGATAGCATCTACTTTCTCCGGCTGAGCATCCACGAGGTAGGTCAACTGCTTTTGCGTCACGCAACCCGCGCACGCGAAAACAAGCGTCAGCGCAACCATTAGTCTTGATATTCTGTTCATAAGCATTTAAATTTCAAAATAAGCGTGCAAAGATACAACAAAAAAATCATATACGCAAGCGCGCGCGACATTTATTTGCAAAAAGAGCATTTTTTTCTTAAAAAATGCACTCTTTTCGCCTTTCCGTTTTCACCTTTCAACTTTTTTTTGTACCTTTGCACTCAATTGTCTGAATACTGAATACTGAATTCTGAACTCT
>ONMU01000080.1 GCA_900319035.1 uncultured Bacteroidales bacterium | reverse complement strand
GACTCCTACCGCCGTTTCGTACAGATGTACGGTGACGTGGTTCTCGGTATGAAGCCGGTGAACAAAACCGATATCGATCCGTTCGAGAAGATCATTGACGAGGTAAAAGAGATCCGTGGCGTGAAACTGGACAAGGACCTCAACGTTGAGGAACTCAAAGAGCTCGTAAAACGTTTCAAGGCTGCTATCAAGGCTCAGACCGGCAAGGACTTCCCCGATGATCCGATGGAGCAACTCTGGGGCGCTATCTGCGCTGTGTTCCGCAGCTGGATGAACGAGCGCGCTATCCTATATCGTAAGATGGAAGGAATTCCAGACGAATGGGGTACCGCTGTTTCGGTTATGGCAATGGTATTCGGTAACATGGGCGAGACCTCCGCAACGGGTGTTTGCTTCAGCCGTGACGCCGGTAACGGTGAGAACCTCTTCAACGGTGAGTACCTTGTGAATGCACAGGGTGAGGATGTCGTTGCAGGTATTCGCACCCCGCAACAGATCACCAAGATCGGTTCACAGCGTTGGGCTGAGCGTGCCGGTATCAGCGAGGAAGAGCGTCTGGCTAAATATCCTTCCATGGAAGAGGCTATGCCGGAGATGTATGCTGAGCTGAACGCTATCCAGCAGAAACTCGAGGACCACTACCGCGACATGCAGGATATGGAGTTCACCGTTCAGGAAGGCAAACTCTGGTTCCTCCAGACCCGTAATGGTAAACGTACCGGTACCGCTATGGTGAAGATCGCTATGGATATGGTTCGTGAGGGCAAGATCACCGAGAAAGAGGCGATCATGCGTTGCGAGCCGCAGAAACTCGACGAGCTGCTCCACCCTGTTTTCGATAAGGACGCTTTGAAGAAAGCAAAAGTAATCACCCAAGGTCTGCCTGCTTCTCCGGGAGCTGCTTGCGGTCAGATCGTCTTCCATGCGGATGATGCACAGGAGTGGCATGCAAACGGTCACAAAGTAGTCATGGTTCGTATCGAGACCAGCCCTGAAGACCTCGCAGGTATGTCTGCTGCAGAAGGTATCCTCACCGCACGTGGCGGTATGACCTCGCACGCTGCCGTAGTGGCTCGTGGTATGGGTAAATGCTGTGTTTCCGGAGCAGGTGCTATCCTCGTGGACTACAAGGCTAAGACCGTGAAGATCGAAGACGTAACCTATAAAGAGGGCGACTACATCTCTCTCAACGGTACTACCGGACAGGTGTACGCAGGTGAGATCCCGACCAAGGCTGCTGAGCTCAGCGGTGACTTCAAGGCACTCATGGATCTTTGCGACAAATATACACACCTCCAGGTACGTACCAACGCAGATACTCCGCACGATGCAGCAGTAGCTCGCGCATTCGGTGCTAAGGGTATCGGTCTGACCCGTACCGAGCATATGTTCTTCGACGACCAGAAGATTCTCGCTATGCGTGAGATGATCCTCGCTAAGGACAGCGCAGGACGTGAGAAAGCATTGGCTAAACTGCTGCCGTACCAAAAGGCTGACTTCAAAGGTATCTTGGACGCTATGGACGGCCTGCCTGTGAACATCCGTCTGCTCGACCCGCCTTTGCACGAGTTCGTTCCGCATGATCTGAAGGGACAAGAGCAGATGGCGAAAGAGATGGGCGTTTCCGTAGAGGAGATCCAGACCCGTGTAGCTCAGTTGGCAGAGAACAACCCGATGCTCGGTCACCGTGGTTGCCGTCTGGGTATCACCTTCCCGGAGATCACCGCTATGCAGACACGCGCTATCCTCTCCGCCGCTTGCGAACTCAAGAAAGAGGGCAAGAACCCGATGCCGGAGATCATGGTTCCGCTGATCGGTATTCTCTATGAGCTCAAACAGCAGAAAGAGATTATCCAAAAAGTAGCTAAGGAAGTCTTCGCTGAGTATGGCGTAGAGGTAGAGTTCGAGATCGGTACAATGATCGAGATCCCGCGTGCCGCTCTGACCGCAGACCGCATCGCTACCGAGGCTCAGTACTTCAGCTTTGGTACCAACGACCTCACCCAGATGACCTTTGGTTACAGCCGTGACGACATCGCTTCCTTCTTGCCGGCTTACCTCGAGAAGAAGATCCTCAAAGTGGATCCGTTCCAGGTTCTTGACCAGAACGGCGTTGGTCAGTTGATCAAGATGGCAGTAGAGAAAGGTCGTGCCGTTCGTCCGGGACTCCGTACAGGTATCTGCGGCGAGCACGGTGGTGAGCCTTCATCCGTTAAGTTCTGTGCCCGTGTCGGCATGAACTACGCGTCCTGCTCACCCTTCCGCGTGCCTATCGCCCGCCTCGCCGCCGCTCAAGCTGCCGTTGAGGACGAGCAATAACCCCGCATCGTGCATTGATGCACGATGATAACTTCATACGCCAATTTTGGCGGATCAAAAACCACCAACGCACTCTCATCCGGGAGTGCGTTGGTTCTATATCCACTAATTGCCGATTTTAAGAAAATTTGCAAAAAACATTTGAAAAACTTGCATATGTGCAATTTTTGTAGTACCTTTGTACGCTAATTTGTGATGAACTATAATTGAGGAATTATGTTAAAGAAACTATTTGGGTTTGACGCTACGCAACATAGCGTACGTACGGAGATTTACGCAGGTATCACGACCTTTTTGACCATGGCGTATATTCTGGCTGTGAATCCGGGTATTTTTAGTGCCTTGGAATCGCAAGGGATGCCGACAAGTGCAGTCTTTACCGCTACTATCTTAGCGTCCGTAGTGGGTACTTTGATGATGGCATTCTATGCCAAGAAACCTTTTGGTTTGGCGCCGGGCATGGGAATCAACGCCTTTTTTGTCTTCGGCGTTTGTTTGGGTATGGGGCATAGTTGGCAGTTTGCGCTGACAGCTGTGTTTATTGAGGGTTTGATTTTTATTATCCTGTCGCTATTCAAGGTGCGAGAAATGATTGCTCACGCTATTCCGGCGAGTATCAAAGCCGCCATCGGAGCCGGTATCGGTCTGTTCATCGCCTTTATCGGTTTGCAGAACTGCGGCATTGTGGTAGCCCATGAGAACACACTGGTCAGTTTGGCAAAATTCAACACACCATCGGTCATTTTGGCGCTTATCGGCATCTTCATCTGCGGATTGATGGTGGTAAGAAAGATCCCAGGAGGACTGCTTTGGGGAATCCTGCTGACCGCGGTAATAGGTATTCCGATGGGAGTGACCCACTGGGAGAAGATCGTCTCTACTCCGCCCTCGATAGCACCTATATTCATGAAGTTTGAATGGAGTCAGATCTTCTCGTGGGATATGTTGATTGTCGTTTTCACGTTCCTGTTCGTGGATTTCTTCGACACTGTAGGCACCGTACTTGGTGTTTCGATGAAGGCTAATATGGTGGATAAAGACGGCAAGGTGGATGGTATCGGAAACATGCTGATGGCAGATGCTGTAGCGACCACCGCCGGCGCTTGTTTGGGAACCTCAACAACAACGACCTATGTGGAGAGTATCGCGGGTATCGCGGTAGGCGGACGAACAGGATTGACGGCAGTTGTGATAGCTATCTGTTTCCTGCTGTCACTGTTCCTTGGTCCGTTGTTCCTCGCTATTCCGATGTCTGCCACGGGTCCGGCGTTGGTGATTGTCGGTGTGATGATGGTTTCCAACACGACTGCAGTAAATTGGGAGGACTTCTCCGAGGCTATTCCTGCTTTTGTTACCCTGCTCATGACTCCGCTGTGTTATAGCATCAGCGATGGAATCATGTTGGGTATCATCATGTACGTACTGATGAAACTGACCAAGGGCAAAGAGGGCATTCGTCAGATCAGTCCCGCCGTGTGGGTGCTGTTTGTGCTCTTTGTGATTCGATACGCGCAGCAGGCCCTTAATTAAGGTGAAAGGTGAAAGGGAAAATGGAAATACTAACTGATAGTTTGCATAAGATAGCGTACGCGACGGATGCGAGCGTGTATCGCGAGATCCCGTACGGGGTAGCTTACCCCAAGGACGAGGATGACATCGTGAGGCTGATAGACGAAGCTCGTCGTCGCCACACGAACCTCATCGCTCGTGCAGGCGGTACATCCATCGCCGGACAGGTCGTGGGTAACGGAATCGTAGCAGACATCAGTAAGCATATGAACCGGATCTTGGAGATCAACGCTGAGGAAAGGTACGCTTGGGTTGAACCCGGTGTGGTACGCGACGAGCTGAACATCGCCTGCAAGCCATACGGGCTCTTTTTCAGCCCCGAGACCTCCACTTCGAACCGATGCTGCATCGGTGGTATGGTGGGCAATAACTCCTGTGGCACGCACTCCTTAATATACGGAAGCACGCGCCCGCACGTAATAGAAGCCGATGGCATCCTTGCTGATGGCAGCAAGGTGCATTTCCAGAAATACACCCTCGCAGAACTCGAAGAGCGGTTCGGT
>ONMU01000030.1 GCA_900319035.1 uncultured Bacteroidales bacterium | reverse complement strand
CTGGATTATCAGTAGAAGTAATTGATAGCAAAGAAAAAATAAAAGAAAATGGATTTTATGCTTTATACTACATCTTAAAAATAAACAATATTGCTATATTAGAATTACAAGCTCAAAGTGAATATCGTTCTGATTTAGGTAAAGAAGGAAACGCTGCACATAATTCTATTCCTGGAAAATCTTTAGATATAAGACACATGTTTAAACTTAATCCTAAAACAACTCATCCCTTTGATAAAAATCAACTAGATTTTTATTGTGATTTTTTAGAAACAGTTAATTTAAATGATATTTCCGAATATAAAGTTCCTAAAGAAGATTTACCTAAACTTAGAATATTACAAGATTTAGTAGAATATGCTTCTTCTAAAACCTCAATCGGAGTTTTCTCCATTTCTTCAACGGCTATTTCTTCTTTCTGATGTTTTGAATTAGCTTTTGGTTTTCTACCATAGAATTCTACAAACGAGGGATATTCTGCTAATATTCTAAGCGTTACTTCACCTGATTTTAGCCTTTTTTGTCCTTCTGATGTTATTTTATACTGACCATTGATGGCTTTTTCCGCCAAACCTGCTTTGCGCAAATAAGTTCCAGCCCACAACACTCGATTATAAACCTGAGTTTGACTTTGGTTTGCTATTCGCTCCTGAGCTTCTTCTTCTGTCAGATTGAAATATTTAACAGCATAATCAACCAAATCTTTGTTATTATGAATATTTCCGTCAGAAAGACATTTCAAATACGGAGTAAAAAAACTATCAAATTTTGGTACCATTGTTTTGTTTGTTTTTTATATTTTATACATCTACACCAACTGTTTCCATTTTGGAACTTGTTGGAATTTTCTTGTTATATGCAAAATTTGCACATACCAATCACTCTTCTCTCCTTATGCAAGCACCGAGGGCGTTGAGGCGAGACTCGATGTCTTCATAACCACGGTCGATTTGGTCGATGTGGTCAATGCGGGACGTACCTTCGGCAGACATGGCGGCAATGAGCATGGCTATACCCGCACGGATGTCGGGCGAAGTCATGTTATTGCGTTTGAGTTGGCGGGTGTGGTCGTGACCAACAACTACGGCACGGTGAGGATCACAGAGGATGATCTGCGCGCCCATGTCAATCAGTTTATCTACAAAGAAAAGGCGAGACTCAAACATCTTCTGGTGGATGAGCACAGAGCCTTTTGCCTGTGTGGCTACCACAAGAAGGACTGACAGCAAGTCCGGCGTCAAGCCCGGCCACGGAGCATCGGCAACCGTGAGAATAGAGCCATCGAGGAAGGACTCAATCTGATAGTGCTCTTGCGCCGGAATAACGAGATCGTCCCCTTCTTCCTCAATGCGGATTCCTAAACGGCGGAAAGCATCGGGAATGATTCCAAGGTCTTTTATTCCCGCCTCTTTGATACGCAGTTCAGAACCGGTGATAGCTGCCATACCGATAAATGAACCGACCTCAATCATATCCGGCAAGAGTTTATGTTGTGCGCCGTGAAGCGATTTCACACCTTCTATGGTCAACAAGTTAGAGCCAACTCCGCTGATCTTCGCACCCATGTTATTTAGGAGACGGCAAAGTTGCTGCACGTACGGTTCGCAGGCTGCATTGTAGATGGTAGTGGTTCCTTCGGCAAGGACAGACGCCATAATGATGTTCGCCGTTCCGGTGACAGACGCCTCGTCCAAGAGCATATAGCAGCCTTTGAGATGCTTGCCGTCAAAACGATAAGCAAGCAAGTCCTGGTCGTACTCAAACGTAGCGCCGAGGTTCACCATTCCTTGGAAATGCGTGTCCAAACGCCGACGACCAATCTTGTCTCCTCCGGGCTTGGCGTACGTTACTTCGCCCAGACGCGCCAAAAGCGGACCGATGAGCATGACCGAACCACGGAGTTTATTGCATTTCTTGAGAAAATCCGCACTCCGCAGGTACGCTGTGTCCAGATTAGCCGCCGTAAAAGCAAACTTACCTTTGGACAGCTTCTCCACCGTTACGCCGATAGATGCTAACAGGTCGATGAGATTGTTTACATCGAGTATATTCGGGAGATTGTCAATAACGACCGTCTCCTTGGTCAACAAAACAGCGCATAGCACTTGAAGCGCCTCATTCTTAGCGCCTTGCGGGGTGATAGATCCATGTAATTTATGTCCGCCTTCTATTACAAATGTAGCCATTTGGTAATGAATAATTAATAATGAATAATTAATACTTCGTAGTTATATGTAGTTCACTTCGGGGTGAATATCGATGCCGAATTTCTCTTTGACGCTTGCGCTGACTTGTGCGGCAAGGGCGATGATGTCATCGGGCGTAGCGTTATTCGCGTTGACGATGACCAGCGGCTGTTTGGGCCACACTTGCGCACCGCCGAGCGTTTTGCCTTTCCATCCGCATTGCTCGATTAGCCAAGCCGCAGGGATCTTCTCGCGTTCGGCAACGAGATTGTGATGTTGATACCGCTCCGCTAAATCAACGGGACAACTCGTGCCTCCGCTTTCCCCATCGCAAACGCTTCGCTGGTTTACGCTGGGGGCCCCAACTGGATAGTGAGGCATATCTGGATAGAGTTTTAGTAATTCATTTACTTTTTCTTCGGGCACAAACGGGTTCATAAAGAACGAACCGGCAGAACCCACTTCGCCCACTGTCGGCAGTTTCGCCATGCGCGTCTGGATGATCTCCTCGCGGGTCTTGGATGCCTCTCCGGGTTTGACCTTATAGACAACCGACGTGACGATATACTTACCTTTCAGTTCGTGCTTGAAAATACTATCCCTATAACCGAACTTGCACTCTTCGTTGCTGAACACGCGCTCTTCCTGCGTCTCCACGTTCATCGTATAAACACGCTCAATCACATCTTTCGCTTCTACGCCGTACGCCCCTACATTCTGTACTGCCGAAGCGCCCACTTCGCCCGGAATGAGACTCAGTTTCTCCATGCCGCAGTATGCCATGTCGGTCAGTTGGGCGATGAGATCATCGAGCCGCAAGCCATTCTGCGCCTCCACGGTCTCATCATCTATAAACCGCGCACGAGCCATGCCGGAATGGAGAATTATTCCGTTGAAATCGTGGGTGAAGAGTAGATTCGAGCCTTGCCCGATATGCAAGATCTGCTCTCCTTTATGCTCTTTCAGCACTTGGCGCAACTCGTCCAGCGAATAGTACTCGATAAACAGCCGCGCTTTGACATCTATGCCGAAGGTGTTTGGTATTTTTGCATTTTCACATTTTTTCATTATCGCATTTTCATTTAAATACAACAAGCGTCGGATGGCATTCTCCAATCGCCGCGCGGACTCAGGCTCACGCTCACCACTTTCGGTCCATCCGGCATACAACTGCGTTTGAACTGCTGCTGGCAGAAACGGCGCATGAACACATTCAGCCATTTGTCAATGGTCTCTTCGTCATACTGATCTTCGAACGCCCTGATAGCCATATATTTGATCTTCTCGCGCGTGAAACCAAAGCGCATAAAATAGTACAAGAAGAAATCATGCAACTCGTACGGACCCACCTTGTCCTCGGTCTTTTGAGCTATTTCTCCATGCTCATCCGTCGGCAGAAGTTCCGGTGAAACCGGTGTGTCCACGATATCGAGCAGAATACTCCGCAAAGGTTCGCCATACAAATTTTGCGCCGCATAGCTGACCAGATACCGAACAAGCGTTTTGGGGATTCCGGCATTGATGCCGTACATAGACATCTGGTCACCGTTGTACGTAGCCCATCCGAGTGCCAATTCGCTCAAGTCACCTGTTCCGACCACCAAACCGTTCAGTTCGTTAGCCAGATCCATTAATATTAAGGTACGTATACGCGCCTGCGCGTTCTCGTACGTCACGTCATGACGGCTGATATCATGTCCGATGTCGCTCAAGTGCTGTGTGGCTACATCGCGAATAGAAATCTCCCGATGCGTGATACCCAACTCTTTCATCAGATTCAGCGCATTCTGGTATGTACGGTCGCTTGTTCCGAATCCCGGCATCGTCACGCCCACTATACGCTCGCGTCCATAGCCCAACAGATCAGCCGTCTGCACACAAACCAACAAAGCAAGCGTACTATCCAAACCGCCGGAGATACCTAATACGAGCGTATCCGTGTGTGTATGCTCCCAACGTCTCGCAAGAGCACTCGTCTGAATAGAGAACACATCCATGCAGTACTGATCCTCTTTGCCTTTCTTTGGCAAGAACGGCGAAGGCGAGAAAGTACGGTGAATAGGCTCCGTACACTCCTCTTCTCTATCAATAGGCGCTACGTAAATATGGCGGTAGTGGCCTGCTTTATCTTTGGTGAAGTTCGTATTGCGCTGTCTGTCGGTACGCAAACGTTCTATATCTATCTCCTGAATAATCATCGTGTTCTCACGTTGGAATCGTTCGCCCAAGGTCAGTATATCACCATTCTCTGCGATATACGTGCTACCGGAGAATACCACATCCGTGGTGGACTCACCGACGCCGGAAGAGGTATAGACATAGCCGCAATGGACGCGTGCCGACTGCTGCTTGATCATCTGTTTGCGGAAGATGTGCTTGCCGATGATACAGTTGGAGGAAGAGAGGTTGAAGATAATCTCCGCTCCCTGAATAGCCAGTTGCGTCGAAGGCGGCAGTGGTGACCAGAGATCCTCGCAGATCTCTATACCAAAGGTATAGGTCCTTGTGCAGAACAGCAGATCGGTTCCAAACGGCACTTCTCCACTCCATATCTCGATCTTCGGTATCTTCGGAGCAATGCCTCCGGGCGTATATTCGCGTGCAGCACGTCCGCTGGTAAACCACCGCTTCTCGTAGAACTCACCCGTGTTCGGCAGGTTGACTTTAGGCACAACGCCCATCACTTCGCCGTCTGTCATCACAAACGCGCAGTTAAACAGGTCGTTATCCACTTGCAGCGGAGCGCCCACCAACACAATGATCGCTTTGCCACGCGTGTAATCGCATATCGACTCCAACTCACGCATTGAACTCTGCTGGAGAGCCTGCGTAAAGAACAGATCCGCACAAGAATAGCCGGTGATACTCAACTCAGGAAAACAGATGACCTCAACGCCTTCTGAGATCGCCTCGTCGATCTGTAACTTAATTTGCTCCGCATTGTAGCGGCAGTCTGCTACGCGCATGGTCGGCACTGCAGCCGCAACACGCACAAATCCGAAATTAGTGTTCATGGATATATTGTTTAAGGTGATTCAAAGCTTCTTCCAATACCTCACGCGAGGTAGCCAGATTGATACGAACATAATGTTCGCCTCCATACATCTCCGATGGGTTAAAGAGCACATGTGCCTTCTTGGCAAGATCCGCACAGAAAGCCTCTGACGTCATGTTAAGCGCGGCTATATTCACCCATCCGAGGTACGTTCCTTCTGTCTCATGAATCTGCAACATCGGCAGTTCCGTACGGATGAAATCGCGCAGATAGCAGTAGTTGCCATAGACATATTCGTTCAACTCATCCAACCATGCCTCGGACTCATTGTAAGCCGCCACTTGCGCTACCAAACCAAACGGATTAAGTCCGTTCACTTCATGCACCTCAAGCGCGTGGTTGATCTGCGCAAAGAGCTCTTTGTTGGGTACGAAGATATTCGCACACAGCAATCCGGCTATGTTAAACGCCTTGCTGGCGGAAGTACAAACGCAGAAATCCGTGTCGTTGATCACAATCGAAGCAAACGGCGTATAGGGATGCCCTTTGAATGCAAACTCGCAATGGATCTCGTCCGCCAACACAAAGAGGTGCTCACGACGCATGATATCCGCCAAACGCTCCAACTCATTCCTTGTCCAAACGCGTCCGGTCGGATTATGAGGATTACAAAGCAGGAACACATCCGCCTCCTTGGCTTTCGCTTCCACGTCCTCCCAGTTGATTTCAAAACGGTTGTCTTTCAACACCAACGCAGAGGGAACCAACTCGCAGCCCATGTTCTCAATACAGGTGAAGAAACAGTTGTACGCCGGTGTGAAGGTCAGCACACGAAGCGGCGAACACTTGCCTTTCCTTGCCTGCAACGCCGCAAAAATAGCCGAGATAGCAGGCACAACAGCAGTGGTGTACAACAGATTATCACGGTTGATACCCTTCCATCCATGTCGGCGCTCAAACCATGAAGCAACAGCATCATAGTTCGCCTGCGGCACAATCGAATAACCGAAAACACCATGGTCAAGACGGCGTTGCATCGCCTCACGAATAGGTTTTGCAGCAGCAAAATCCATGTCTGCTATCCATAACGGCAGACAGCCTTGGGCACATTCCGAATCCCATTTATAGCAATCGGAGCCCTTACGATTTACATATTCAAGCATTCTTCAAAGGTATATTCTTTTTCTTCTACTTCAGAGGGCACATAGCCCATATTCTCTTTGGCTTTGTCCTGCGGGAAAGTGAAATAGGTACACGTACACTCGCATAACAGTTCTCCTTCCGCCGAGTACAACTCGCCTTGCACAATCGCCACATTACGACGCATCTCTTTGAGGTACGCACGCAGTTTGATATAATCCTGCAGCGTAGAAACCGGCTTATGGTAACGCATCTCCATCTTGGCTGTCACTCCCGCTGTTTGCAGCTTATGGAACACAACCCAGCCGCATACTTCGTCCAGCAGCACGGCCTGAATACCGCCATGAAGCGTATTGAGCCAAGACTGATGGTTCTGCGTCGGACGCCATATAGAGACGATATCGTCACCGTCCTCAAAGAAACGCATTCGCGTCCCGATCGGGTTATCCGGACTACACCCGAAGCAGTTATACCCGGGTGTTTGAGTCCATGGATTGATGATTCGTTTCATTCTATTTTATATTAAAAATCCTACAAATTTGCCTTTTGCAATGCGATGCGCCCCAACTCGGTCATCAATCCCCGTTCTTCAAGGTCTGCACAACGTTGCTTATTCAATTCTGTCCAATGACTTTTTTTCTGTCTCGGAGAAAGACGTTGCGCCAAACGTCCGTCCGGAAGACGTTTGAGCGTGGAGTCTATCCATCCGAAACAAAGCGCCTCTTCGACAACTTCCAAATATGGCAGACACACGCCCTCCGGTTTTTTCTTGCCGCGGTACAAGGCGACCCAACAACTCTTTTGCGTTGCAGCATTGCCCTCGAACCATTGCCGCAGTTGGAGCCGATCGCTATATTCTAACAAATCCACTATTTCCATGACTCCGGCTTCCGACAATTACAAACTCTCCTTGAGAATCTCTTTGACATCTTCAGGCTTCAAATCCATATAACCGGCAGGGAAGATATTGGTCGTACTGACAATATCATCAATCATCGCCTCATTAGCGCCCAATTCACTGATTGTCAGCGGTAAACCAATCTCTTTCATCCAGTTTTTCAGAGCCTCAAGTCCCTCTTCGGCACTCTTCACACCCCATACATTCTGTGCAAAACGCTCGAACTTAGGACGACCATACTGCATCGCCCTTTTGTAATAAGCCATCGTCACAGAAGCTAAGGTATAACCGTGAGGAGCATGTGTCCAAGCGCCTATGGAGTGACCGATCTGATGAACCATCCAATCTTGACGTTTTCCGCACTTAATGAGCGTATTAAGCGCCCAAGTGGCAGTCCACATTATATTACTGCGAGCCTCATAATCCTGCGGATCCTTGACTGCCGCACGAGATGCCACAATCAGTCCGCGCATCAGCCCCTCGGCTATATAATCGGACGTATTGTCATCCTCACCTGAGAAATACTGCTCAAAAATATGGTTCATGATATCGTAGATACCCGATTTCATCTGATCCATCGGAACGGTCATCGTGTACCGCGGATTGAGGATCGAGAATTTCGGCATCAGACGGCTGTCAAACACATGACCGGTCTTATAGTTCTTCTCGGCATCGGTAATAACACATCCGCCGTTCATCTCCGATCCGGTTCCTGCCATCGTCAGGATACAAGTCACCGGGATAATCCGCTGATCTGCTGCCGGTTGTTGTCCCTCAAGCCAGAAAGCCTGCCAATAATCGCCATCATAGTACGCAGAAGCCGCTACACCTTTCGAGTAGTCGCAAACGCTTCCTCCTCCCAGAGCCAAGATCCAATCGACCTTATTATCACGCGCGATACGCACGCCCTCGCGTAGTTTCTCAAGCGTCGGGTTGGACATCACACCCGGGTTCTCAACGATCGTCTTGCCGCCCTCACGCAGGATAGCAATCACCTCGTCATACAAACCGCTACGTTTGACACTACCGCTGCCGTAATTGATCAGCACGCGCTCACCGAAGTTCTGTAACTCGTCCTTGAGAAACTTCAATGACTCCTCTCCGAAATACAATTTCGTGGGATTATGATATATAAAATTACCTTGCATACAATCCTTTATTTATTGCAAACACTTATCCAGAGCCGTTTTCAAAGCCTGCTTGTCCAGATGTTGCCCGATGAACACAAGTTTCTGCATTCGGTCGCCGTACTGCTCATCCCAGTCTTTGCGTAACTGAGCATCATCTGCCATGAGTTGCATCAACTCCTCTTTCGGCATCGTTGCAAACCACTCTCCTGCCTTGCGCAGATTGAACTGTCTTCCGGCTTGCTCAAACAGATAACACATATCGTACTCTTCTGCAAAATAACACATTCCTTTGCATCGGATCACATTCTTCGGCCAATGAGCAGCCACAAACTCATCAAACAGTCCTAAATCGAACGGCTTACGTGCATAATACACATAAGTCTCTATTCCGAACTCTGCCAGATGGTCATGCTCCCCATGTTCATGATCATGGTCATGGTGGTGATGATGCTCATGCTCATCCTCATCGTCGTCATCGTCATCATCATCATCGTGGTGATGATGCGTTGCATCCTCCACTTCCTGTATCCACGCAGCCGACGTTGCAGTCTTGTCAAAATCGAACATATGCGTATTCAAAATCTTGTCAAAATCGACATCGCAGTAGTTCGTCTCAATAATCTCTGCGGTCGGCTGAATAGCGCGAACGATAGATTTGATATGTGCTAACTCTTCTTCGCTTACTTCCGACGCCTTATTCAGCAACACAATATTGCTAAACTCAATCTGCTCAATCACAAGTGCCGCAAGGTCTTCCTCTTTCGGCACGTAGTGTGCCAACTGCTCGCCGCCTTCGAACTCGTCACGCAAACGCAACGCATCTACCACCGAGCAAATACAATCGAGCACAGGAAGACCATCTTGGGCAAACTGCGGAACCATCTGCGCATAACTGCAAAGTGTCTGTGCTATAGGAGCCGGTTCGCAGATACCCGAAGCCTCTATCACGACATAATCAAAGGCTTTCTGTGCACACAGATCATGCAGCTGAGATACCAGATCCATCTTCAGCGAGCAGCATATACAGCCGTTCTGAAGCGCCACAAGCGAGTCGTCATTTTGGGACACTACTCCGCCCTTCTGAATCAACGACGCATCAATATTCACTTCTCCGATATCGTTTACGATCACCGCAAAACGAATACCTTTGTTATTCGTCAGAATGCGGTTGAGAAGTGTTGTCTTGCCGCTACCCAGATAACCGGTTAGCAGCAAGACCGGAATTTTATTTACACTTATCATTCGAATTTTTAATTCTTAATTCATAATTTTAAATTCACTTCGCGTACGCAGCATAATCGGCGTAGTATTTCTCCACCAATTCGTTCTGTCCGTAACGCTCACAGGTCTGCAGCACATAGCCTAAGATAGCCGCCTCACGACCCGTAGAAGACTCCATAGAGCGTTTCTGCTGACGATTGAGCGATGCTGCAAAACGCAAATACTCCACGCACCCATTTGCCACATTATCCATGATAGCAAGCGCTTTCTCGTTTTGATTGAGCATGAAATACATCTGCGCCATCGAAGCAGAAGTGTAGTCGTACGGGATATTATAGCCCGGTAACTGCTCTTCCGCAAAATCAAGTACCTCCAATGCTTTCTCACGTTGGTTCTCACGGATCAGCTGTTCTGCCAACTGCGCAAACATCATTCGGTGTGTACGGCACATGCGCATCAGGTTCTCGTCGATATAGATACCCGGTTTGTTCATATTACCGTAAGCGAACTTATGCAGCATGTTCTCATACATCAACTCGCTGTTCACACGCGGCTGTCCGTCACGACTGCGGGTCGGAGTGATGCGATAAGCCAAACCGGTCAACTCCATCCATGGCTCAAGACCCAGATAGTAGTCGTTACCGACTGTCGCACAGAAATACATCGGACGTTGCCAGTTATTGGTGGACAACATCTCCATGATCATCATCTCCGAACGCGTGTACATCCGTTTTTTCTTGAGCATGATCTGCTCGCCTTCGGGTGTCTCTACGTACAGCTGGTCGGAAGGCAGATAGTTATCGCCTTCACGGGTCTTCGTACGCGGATCATCCGAACGCAGGAAATCAAACGCTTTCTTCACGCTGATCGGTTGTCCCAAACGGTTGTCCACACGGGCAATCTCATTGGCTCCCGGCATGAAGTCCTTGTACTCCCATGAAATAGGCAGCGCAGCAGACTCATAGTACGGACGTTTCATCTGAGCTATATACCAATCGGTCTGAAGATAACTCAGGTTGCAAACACGCAAATCGGTTCCCACTTCCTCTACCTCTTGGTTGTACCACAATGGGAAGGTATCGTTATCGCCGTTGGAGAAAAGGATTGCCTGTGTCTCGCACGACTTCAAGTAGTTAGCTCCGAAATCGCGACACGAATAACGGTCCGAACGGTCATGGTCATCCCAGTTCTGTTGAGCCATCAATGCCGGCACACCCAGACATACAATAGAAACAACGACAGCTATGGCATTTTTAATCCATTGTCCTTTGTCCTTTGTCCTTTGTCCATTGATCCAATCAATCAATGCCAGCACGCCAAGACCGATCCATATACAGAACGCATAGAACGAGCCCGCATAAGCGTAGTCACGTTCACGCGGCTGATAAGGCGTCTGATTGAGGTAAAGCACGATAGCAAGACCTGTCAGGAAGAACAGCAGGAAAGTCAGCGTAAAGCTCTTCCAACCTTCTGCCTTACCATCTTTGTCATGTTTGCTCACCTGCCAAACGATACCGATGATACCGAGCAACAACGGCAGGAAATAATACACATTATGTCCCTTATTCTCTTTGAGTTCAGTCGGCAGCAAACTCTGGTCTCCCAGCATCGCGTTATCGATGAAATCAATACCCGAGATCCAGTTACCTTTGGTAATGTCTCCATACGACTGCAAATCGTTCTGACGACCCACGAAGTTCCACATGAAGTAACGCCAATACATGAAATTGACTTGATACCGGAAGAAGAACTTCAGGTTCTCGCCAAACGTCGGGCAATAATCTGTCTTCTGCTGTCCGCAGTAGTCATAGCGAACACGCTTACCTTTGACATCGGCCCATTCTTTGTAAGCGTTCACATGGCTTCCCTGACTCGAATACATGCGCGGGAAGAGCATACAGAACTCCTTCATGAACACATAATTGGTCTTATAACCCGTGATCACATAATGGTCTTTCTCGCCTTCTTTCTTAGGAGCCGGAGCATACTGAGCGTGTCCTTGTTTCTCCACAGGAATACACATGTTTCCTTCTACTCGCAACTCTACCGGCGCATTGTACGTCTGACCATAGAAAAGAGGACGATCTCCATACTGCTCACGGTTGAGATAATACTTCAGCGAGAACACATTATCGGGGCTGTTTTGATCCATCGGTGTGTCCGCATTCGAACGGATCACCAACGCCGCATAAGAGCTGTAACCGATCAGAATAACGGTAATCATCAGCGTTGCTGTGTTCAACCAACGAGCTGGAATGATCTCACTTTTACCAAGCAGCAACGCCAACAGCACTACCGACAGCAGAACGCCGATCCACCATTTCTCGAACAGGAATGCCGCTCCCGAAAGAGCAAACGCTGCCGTACAGGAAATAGCAATACGCAGTTTGTTCGTATCCACAGCCGTCTCGTAAATGGCCCAGCCCAGTGCGACAAGAGCCAGCACAATATACACGGCAAGACCGGTATTAAACGGACAACCGAGAGTGTTGACAAACAGCAACTCAAACCAACCGGCTACGGTCGGGAAGCCCGGTATAATTCCATACAGGATAACCAACAAAATTGCACACGATGCCAAGAACGCGTAGAACAGTCCTTTCCACGAGAACTCGTAACGACGGAAATAGTACACCAACCCGATAGCCGGAATCGTCAGCAAGTTCAGCAAGTGAACGCCGATAGACAGACCCATCAGATAAGCAATCGCAATCAACCATCGGTCGCTACCCTCTTCGTCTGCTTGCTCGTCCCATTTCAGGATCAGCCAGAAGACAACAGCCGTAAACAGCGACGAACTGGCATACACTTCTCCTTCCACAGCCGAGAACCAGAACGTGTCGCTAAACGTGTACGCTAAAGCGCCCACTACTCCTGCTCCAAGAATTCCGATTCCTGCCCATAGATCCATTGTAATTAGGTCTGTACTCTGTGCTCTATCAGCGAAGCGATCTGTATTCACCACAAGTTTCCTCGCCAGCGCTGTGATCGTCCAGAAAAGGAACAAGATCGTGAATGCACTCGCAAGCGCCGAAAGGGCGTTCACACACATCGCCACATGCGTCGTGTCAGACGCAAACAGACTAAAGAAATGACCCATCAGCATAAAGAAAGGTGCTCCGGGCGGATGTCCAACGTCTAACTTCCAGGCGCTGGAGATGAACTCACCGCAATCCCAAAAGGACGCCGTGGGTTCCATAGTAAGGAGATACGTTGCTGCTGCTACGGCAAACACCATCCAGCCGCAAAGCGTATTCCACAATTTGAAATGTTTCATATTTTATGTTGTTTTAATTTTTTAGGTCGTTTTTTGCCAATTTGGGTGCAAAGTTACACATAATTATTGAAAACCCAAAATGCAAAATCCAAAAATACCCACTTTGTGGGTCGAATTTGCACTTTTTTTTAGAAAAAGTACGCGCGCACTTGCGTATATAAAAAAAAAGTGTTATCTTTGCAGGCTTTTTGTGAATTCATATTCATGCGAAATAAATAAAAAAACAAAATAAAATTATGATTAAAGTTGGAATTATTGGATGCGGCTTCGTGGGAGGAGCCCTTAAAAACTGGTTGGAGAACAACAACCCTGAGTGTAAATTATTCATCAGCGACCCGTACAAGGGTTACAACGATGATCTGAGCGACATCGACATCGCTTTCTTGCAGATCCACGTGCCGACCGAGGAAGATGGTACGCAAGACCTGCGTCTCATGAAAGAACTCATTTCTAAACTGCCGGACGTTCCTGTCTTTGTACGTACCACGATCCTTCCGGGTACAAGCGAAATGCTTTCCCGCGAAACCGGACACCATGTGTATTACATGCCGGAGTTCCTCACCGAGCGTACGTTCATCGAGGATTTCAACAAACAGACCATGGTCTTCACCGGAGCACAAGATCTGCTCACCAAGATCTTCGTCGGCAAGAAATTTACGGTAATGTCTCCGCTTGAGGCAGAGCTCACCAAATACATGCACAACGTCTTCGGCGCGTACAAAGTAACCTATTTCAATGCGTGCAAAGAGTACTGCGATAAGATGGGAGCAGATTGGAGAAAGGTTCACACCGGTATTCTCCTCTCCGGTTACATCAACGACACCCACACGTACGTTCCGGGTCCCGATGGCAAGTATGGTTACGGTGGCAAATGTTTCCCGAAAGACGTGAACGCTTTCGCAGAGATGACCAAAGGCACCTCTCTTGGCACCCTCTTGGAGCATCTCCACGAACTCAACGTTCACTTCCGTGGTGTCGAGGAACACATCTAAAGCAATGACAGACAAATCACAGACAAATCACAGACAAATTACAGAGTAAATACACTCCAAAAGCGGGTGATTACCGCGTGATTTCCGCGTGATTTCCGCGTGATTACCGCGACATTCGTCTAACGTCACGCGTATATTATTAAAAGAGAAAGAAAATAAAGAAAGAGAAATAAAATGAAGATTGCAGTAGCAGGAACAGGATACGTGGGTCTAAGCATCGCTACCCTCCTCGCCCAGCACAACGAAGTGATGGCGGTGGACATCATCCCCGAGAAAGTGGAGATGATCAATGCCCGGCGTTCGCCTATTCAAGACGAGTACATCGAGAAGTACCTCGCTGAGAAGGAATTGAACCTCACCGCCACACTCGATGCCGAAGCAGCTTATAAGGATGCCGAATACGTGGTTATCGCAGCTCCAACGAACTACGACAGCCAGCGGAACTATTTTGACACCTCGGCTGTAGAGAGCGTCATCGAGACCGTGCTCCGTGTCAATCCATCAGCCATCATGGTCATCAAATCGACCATTCCTGTCGGTTACACCGAGTCGGTCCGCCGCAAATATAACTGCGACAACATCCTCTTCTCGCCTGAGTTCCTCCGCGAGTCCAAAGCGCTCTACGACAACCTCTACCCTTCCCGCATCATCGTCGGAACGGTCAAAGGCGACGAACGTCTCACCAAGGCTGCAGAGCGTTTTGCTGCACTCCTCCAACAAGGTGCACTCAAAGAGAACATCGAGACCCGTATCATGGGACTGACCGAAGCGGAAGCTGTCAAACTCTTTGCGAACACGTACCTCGCGCTGCGTGTCAGCTATTTCAACGAACTCGACACGTACGCGGAGATGAAAGGTCTCAACACCCAAGACATCATCGATGGTGTTTGTCTCGACCCGCGTATCGGTACGCACTATAACAATCCTTCCTTTGGTTACGGCGGTTACTGTCTCCCGAAAGACACCAAACAACTCTTGGCGAACTACCAAGATGTGCCAGAGAATCTCATCGAAGCGATTGTGGAGTCGAACCGCACACGCAAAGACTTCATCGCCGATCGTGTGCTCGCGAAAGCCGGGTACTACGATTATTACCACCGTGGTGATTTTGATGCCAAACAGGAGAAGAACTGCGTCATCGGAGTCTATCGTCTGACCATGAAATCGAACTCCGATAACTTCCGTCAGTCTTCTATCCAAGGTATCATGAAGCGTGTCAAAGCGAAAGGTGCGCAGGTCATCATCTACGAGCCGACGCTCGAAAACGGCAGTACGTTCTTCGGCTCTCTTGTGGTAAACGACCTTACAGAGTTCAAGAGCCGCAGCCAAGCCATCATTGCAAACCGCTATGATACCAGTTTGGACGACGTCCAAGAAAAAGTGTACACCCGTGACATCTTCCGCCGCGACTAACGACAGCCCTTGCATGGACTAACGACTAACGACCAACGACTAACTTGTCTGACAAAATCGAACATATAGGCAAACGCGAGATAGCTTGGAGCTATGCAGGAACCGCATTCATGATCGGAGCAGGAGTAATCCTCCTGCCCTTCATCCTGCATATGATGCCCCAAGAGACGGTGGGTATCTGGAACATCTTCCAGACCATCACCGCCTTGGTTCTCCTGCTCGATTTCGGTTTCCGTCCGTCCTTTGCCCGTAACATCAGTTACATCTTCTCCGGCGTCAAGACGCTGCAGAAAGATGGTGTAGCGCATACTACAGCCGAATCCGAAGTGGACTACGGTCTGCTCAAAGGCACTCTAACCGCCATGAGGCGTTTCTACCGATGGATGTCATTAGCCGTCTTCGCTATACTTGCTACGGCAGGAACAGCTTATTTCCTATATATCCTCCGCAAGTATTCCGGAGACCGACAGGATGCGATCATAGCTTGGTTGCTGTTGATAGCCATCAACTGCTACAACCTCTATACCATGTATTATGACGCACTCCTCACCGGTAAAGGCTACGTCACACGTACCCAGCAGATCAACATGCTCGGACAAATGGTATATATTGTGATGGCGATCGGATTTATCTATGCAGGATTCGGTTTGACAGCTATCGTCGCCTCGCAGTTAGTCTCGACCATCATCCGTCGTGTACTCACGTACCGTGTGTTCTTCACGCCGGATCTCAAGTCGCATCTGCAAAACGCAATCCCACAGGACGCCAAAACGATTTTACAGGCAATCTCGCCAAACGCCATCAAAATAGGCTTGACGCAATTAGGAGGATTCATGGTCAACAAATCCGCTATCCTCATCGGATCGGCTTTCTTGACCTTGGAGCAAGTGGCTTGTTATGGTATTACCTTGCAGGTAATGGACATCTTAGCCCGTTGTGCGACCGTCTTCTATCAGTCTTTCATGCCGAAGTTGGCACAATGCCGTGCAGAGAACAACATCTCGGGTCTGAGGCAGTATTACCTCTTATGCATCGGCAGTCTGGTAGCGGTGTACATCGTGGGAGGCGCTTTATGGATATTGTTGGGCAACTGGGCATTGGATCTCATCGGCAGTCAGACTTATTTTGTACCGACTACTATGTTATTGACGATGCTCGTCATCAGCACATTAGAGCATAACCACGCCGTTTCGGCAGGGTTTATCATGGCGGATAACAAGATTCCTTTCTTCATTCCATCCTTACTCAGCGGAGCCGCTACGGTCATCTTGCTTTGGATCTTCCTCAGTCCGCTTCATCTCGGTCTCTGGGGACTCATCCTCGCACCCGGCATCGCACAACTCGCTTACCAGAACTGGAAATGGCCCAGTATGGTGATTAAAGAACTCTGGAAAAAATGAAAGAACTGTCTGTTATCATAGTGACCTATAATTCCGAACCGGACATCTACGGCTGTCTGGAGGCGTTGTTTGCTCATAATGATTTAGGCGATTCTCTGGAAGTGATTGTGGTGGATAATAACAGCCGCGATTTTGAGCATTTGCAGACCGAGCTCCATCGTCTGTACGGAGAGAGTGTCATCCTCTTTCAAAACACTCAAAACGGCGGTTACGGGCAAGGAAACAACATCGGTATCCGGCATGCCTCTTCGCCTGTGATCATGATCATGAACCCCGATGTCCGTCTGGTACGTTTCTCTTTGAAAGCGATTACAGAGTGCTACCGGAAAGACCCTCGTTTGGCAATCTTAGGTTTCCGTCAGATCATCAATGCGAACAACAAACGCGGTACGTCGTTCTCCTTGCTGAACCACTATAACGGTTTCATCCGTCTCTTCGGAGGAATAGCCGCCAAACGGCTTGACTTCTTCTCTTGGCGGCATATGTATTTCTGCGGAGCATGTTTCGCTGTACGAAAAGAGTTCTTCGAGAAAGCCGGATTATTTGATGAGCACCTTTTCCTATATGGAGAAGAGAACGATATACACTATCGTATTCATCACACTTTCCCGCAAACGCATGACCGGTATATGCCTCAGAACGTGTATTTGCACCCGACAGAGAACAGACCCTTCTCCGAAAAGGCGTACCAACTACGCTTAGCATCAAACGAATACGTCCTTTCCAAACAAGGACGTCCGAAAGGAACATACATCCGCAGTGAACAACAGCGGGAGAAATGGACAAGACTATTACAACGAAATGCTCAATAAAGAACGCATCATAAATCTGTTGCAGTGGTTTATACTGCTGGCAATGTTCGCTTACGACGGGTTTACATATCTGCCGGAAGAGAGCAATTTTGCGTTATTAAAAAGCGTTTATTATGTCTTTATCTTCACAGCATTCGTGCTCATCGCTTGTCTTCAGATGCGTGAAGCCAAACTCCCTGTTCACCCGACGAACCTTATCTCATACGGCATTCAAATCTTCGTGTGGCTCTATTTCGTCCGGCTGTTCTATGACTTCATGATTGCGGGAGTAGAACAAGAGATCGTTACCAATCCCTTTGCTGCCGTCTTCCTCTATGTCAATGCAGCCATCGTTCCGTTCTACGGTTTTCAATTCTTCAGGTGGGATCTGATCAACTTACGCAAACTCAACACAGCTGCCTTACTCATCTTCCTCACCATGGGAACCATCAGTATGTCTTACATCATGAACGGTAAAGCGCTGGAGTATATAGGAGCCGACGGACGATTTATGGGTAACGCCTCTATGGACACCATCGGCTTTGGTCACTTAGGTACTACTATCACACTCTTGGCTATCTCCCTATTCTATCAAAAAGGAATCAACATCCTGCATAAACTGCTAAGCCTTTGGGCAATTGTAACGGGCTTGTTTATCTCCGTCGCCGCCGGTTCACGTGGCGCTTTGGTTGCACTCATCATCTGCTTCATCGCTTATCTGTACATGAATGGACATAAGATAAAGATCCTCATCGGTTTACCTATATTAGCCGTTCTCTTCATCGGTCTTTTGCCTTGGCTGAATGATATTTTGATATCGTTTGATAACCAAGCTTTGGAGCGTCTCTATGCGTCTATCTACGATCCCAATAGTTTGGAAGCCGGAGTCACCAGCGGACGAGACATCCTCTACGCAAAGGCTTGGAATACCTTCTCTAACAACCTGCTCCTCGGCTCATCCCTCTTCGTTGATGGCGAATACGTCCATAATAGTATCATGGAGTCCTTCCTCGGTCTCGGTCTCATAGGAGGTTTCCTCTTTGTCGGCATCATCGGCTATATATTCATATCCGCTATCCGTATGGGAGAAACAGACAGACGTTATTTGTTCGTCTCCCTTCTGTTAATACAATATCTGTCATATAGTTTTTTTTCGCGTACACTTAGTATGCTACCCTTGTTTTGGCTATCTCTATATCTAATATTCTTTTTAAAACCCGCTCATGATTAAAGTCTCAGTCATAATACCTTGCTACAATCAAGCAGCCTTTCTGCCTAAAGCAGTAGCATCCCTCCAAGCCCAAACGCTTGGTAATTGGGAGTGTATTATCATTGATGATGGTTCTAAAGACAACACGACAGAAGTAGCCTCCAATATCTCCTTGCAGGAACCGCGTGTTCGGCTCACACAGCAGGCTAACGGTGGTAGTGCATGTGCCCGTGACGCAGGAATACAGATAGCCAGAGGACAATTCATCCAGTTCTTGGATGCCGATGACATCATAGATCCGGAGAAATTAGAGCGACAAGTAGCTTTCATGGAGCAAAAAGGTTTGGACATTTCTTACACCGCTTTCTGTAAAGAAGAAAATCACGGACTCAGAACCAAGCCCCGCAGTACAGTGCTTAGTCTTTGCACAGTACTGACGCAGTGGGGTTTAGGAGCCTCTACACCTATTCATAGCTTCATGTACCGAATGGATTTCATTAGGCTTCACCATCTCGCTTTCCATAGCGCCTGTCGCTTCCGGGAAGATTGGAAATGGCATATTACTTGCTTCATGACGAGACCCAAACAAGCAGCTCTACCTGATTACTGCGGAGCTATTTACTACCTGAACGAACAAGGCAAAACCGGTTCCTATATCAAGGTTCAGGAAGGTAACTTCACCTTTATGGCATACATGAACCAACAGCTCCACGGCGTCTCTAAATGCTTATGGCTCTTCCGTATCTCAGAGGAACTCTGGATTTGGTTGCTACGAATGACCAAATATCGCAGCACAGCGTGCCTGAAAACCATCGCTCCGCTCGTACTACAAACGGGCAATATGCTTGCGGCAATACTGATGATGCCGATCGCATTGATTTGGATTGTAATTTATTTTATAAAAATATATATTAAATGAAAAAATTATTGCTAATATGTGTTAATTACAAGTCGCACGATGCTCTCAAGTCTTTCTTGGAGTCGGTTCATCGTGCGGCTGAAAACGCAAAAGGCACACTACAAGTTGACATTGAGGTTGTTGATAACTCAGAACACAATGTGGGATATTTAGGCGGAGCGCTGCCGGTTTATAATGAGAAAGCGAAGGATTATGATTTCGTTTCCATTTCCAATGTGGATCTGCAATTGGCGCCTGATTTCTTCGAAAAACTGACGGAATTGAAGACGGAAAATGTGGGCTGGATTGCTCCGGATATATATACTGGGAAAAGGGATCTTCACGAGAACCCTGCTCGTCTGAAAAGACCAACGAAATGGAACTTTTTAATATGGTTCCTCATTTATAGCAATACCTTTTTATACAAATTGTATCATTTGTTGTATATTCTTAAAAGCAGAAAGAGAGCCGACTCCCCTTCTTGTACCATATATGCAGGTCACGGTTCGTTCATGCTCTTTACGAAAGAGTTTATTGCTCAATATGATGATTTACAATTCCCGACATTCCTGTACGGCGAAGAGATCTTCTTTGCCGAACTCATTCGAGCTGCGAATTTGAAGGTCCTATACGCGCCTATTCTGCTCATCAATAATACCGGAAATGTAAGTACCGGTCGTGTTAGTCTCAAGCAACGCTCACAATGGAGTATAGAGAGCTTGCGAACGATACAAAAAATGTTTTTCTCTTAATGAGTGCAACTACATAACGCATGATTAACCGCATAACTACATATTTTCATCTTAACGGCACAAAGCAAAAAATTGCCCGTAACTTATTATGGGCAATGACCGGCAAGATAGTGACCCTACTAGGCAGTTTCCTTGTAGGCATTATTGTTGCAAGGTATTTGGGACCGGAGCAATATGGTATTATGAGTTATGTCATTAGTTATATAGCTATATTCCAAGTAGTAGCGAACTTCGGTTTGGAGGGAATCGAAATTCGTGAAGAAGCAAAAGAAGGTGCGAATAGAGATGTGCTCGTGGGAACCGCTTTTGCGTTGAAATGTATGTTAGCAGTATTAACTATCGGCTTAATAGGAGTATCGGTGATGATTACAGAGCAAGAGAGTTACGTTCGATGGCTCATTATGCTCTATTCGGTGTCTATGATACTCAATAGTTTCAGCGCTATACGCAATTATTTTACGGCACTTATCTGGAATGAATACGTAGTCAAGACCGAGATCATGCGTACCATCCTCGGCGCAGGAGTGAAAATAGTGCTACTACTTTGCAAGGCTTCGTTGGTTTGGTTTATTGCCGCTCTTCTTTTTGATGCATTCCTTATCGCAAGCGGATATGTGGCGGCTTATCAAAAGAAGATTGCATCGATTCGGAAATGGTGTTTCGATAAAGCAACTGCTCGATACTATATCATCCAATCGTTCCCGCTCTTCCTGAGCGCCGTGATGACCATCATATACATGAAAATCGATCAATTGATGATCGGAAATATGTTGAGCAAGACCTCAACCGGTATTTACGCAGTTGCCTGCACATTTGTAGATATCTGTATTTTTATACCAACGATTCTCTCGCAAACAATCACACCCGTTTTAGTAACCAACTACGAGCATGACCAAACTATATATCGTCAGAAGTCACAGATTTTCATGAATATCGCTACTTGGATATGTATCCTCATTACAATATTTATCAGTCTATCTAGTCCGCTAATTATCCGATACAGCTACGGATTACAATATTTAGCTGCTGTTCCCGTGTTACAACTATTAGCTTTTCGCATCATCGGAGTTGCCAACGCACAAATAAGTGGTCAGCTAATCATCATTGAGCACACGCAGAAATATGCTATCCTACGAAATATAGCCGGATGTATCGTCTGTATCGTGTTAAACTTAATACTATTGCCCCGTTACGGATTAATTGGAGCCGCAATATCCGCAATTGCCACTTCGCTCGTAGCCGGTATGATAATTCATTTCTTCATTCCGGCATATCGACCTATATTCAAACAGCAAATACATTGTTTGATATATGGCTGGAAAGATATCATTCATGCCCCTAAAATACTACGCCTATGATACGAAATATAAAACAAATATTATCTCATTTATACCTCGCTTGCCGAATCTATAGCAGCGATGCTAAGCATTATATCGCTCATTCACTCATAAGCGGATATGATAAAAGTGAATACAGTTTTCTGCGTATGATCACACTTCGTGCACATGTAGTGGAAAAAGGTCTAACGATGCCACACATGCGTGCTAATTTCGGAGAAGAGAATATATTGGCGCTAATTACCCTATGCAAACAATATATAGAAGCAAAACATGACACCGAACAAACGCTGTTTGTTGAAGCTCTGAGTGTATTATGTGAATACAAGCGGGTACATGAATCTATGGGCAAGTCCATCCATCCGCTGATAACTTCCGGCTTAAAGGAAATCATGGAGCATTGCCCGGCTATTCCGCAGCATAATCAACCGGAGGTGCAATCAAGCGAGTTATTTAAGCATGGAGACTTTGCGTATATCGCACATCATCGTCATTCTGTGCGTAATTTTGATGGGCACATCCAATATGAGAATATCATCAAATCGATTGATTTGGCTCGAACTGCTCCTTCGGCTTGTAATAGGCAGCCCGTACGGGTACATATCGTTCCTCACGGAGCATTATTCGATCGGTTGCTAAACCTGCAACACGGCAATAGAGGTTTTGGCTCCGATGCCGAATATCTCTTAGTACTAACCGTATCAGAAGAAGGATATTCCGGATTCAACGAACGCAATGCGACATACGTGGATGGTGGTATTTTCCTAATGAACCTGCTTTATGCATTGCAATATCATTCGATTGCTTCATGTACACTCAACTGCTCATTCCTGCCTGATGAAGAAAAGCAAGTTCGTGAAGCCTTGCAGACCGAGGATGTAACCGTTGCTATAATAGCCATCGGTAGCTGTCCTGAGACATTTAAAGTAGCTCGCTCGGAACGAATACCTGTTTCGGAAATCATAGTCAAACACGGCGAACAATCATGAAAATAGGTATCCTCACATATCATCGCGCACTAAACTATGGGGCATTCCTTCAGGCCTTCGCTCTCAAGAGTTTTCTTGAGTCCCATAATCATCATGTGACCATTATAGATTATTGGCCTGATGAGCATGCCTGTGCGTATAAACCACTCTTTATCAATCCGGCTTTAGCTGGTATAAAACGCATAAAACAAACTTTATACAATCTGCTCCGATATCGCAAATATAGGAAACGTACCTGTAAAATGGATGTATTACGAGCCAAATATTTAGATATACCTGCCTCTCCGCAATTTAAGAAAGGACAAGAATTGGCTAATTTGAATTATGACTGCGTAATATATGGAAGCGATCAAATATGGTGGAGACATTCCCCATTTCCAACATATCCGGGATTTGATCCGGTTTTTTGGGGAGAATATATTCCTTCGTCAAGTAAAAAAATTGCATATGCAGCCAGTATGGGACAGATGGATATAGACTCGCATGACAAGGATTTCATAAAAAATGCATTAGTTCATTTTAATCATATTTCTGTTCGGGAAGAGGGTTTAAGACAATTATTGCAGCCATTAACATCAAAAAATATTCTTACCGCCGTTGATCCGACATTATTGATGGGTATTAACTTTTGGAAAAAGTATGCAGATGCATTTATTCCCAAAGAAAAATACGTACTTTTATACAATTTGAATCCTTCCAAAGCAGCAGAACAACTGGCTCGAAAAAAGGCACAACAATTGAATTGCCGTTACATAGAAATCACAGGAGCGGTGAATCCGTTAAAAATCGGTAAAGAATATAAACAGACAGTTGATGCATTTGAGTTTATTACGTACATACGACATGCCGAGTATGTGGTGACAACTTCATTTCACGGAACGGCTTTCTCCATCATATTTGAGAAACCTTTCTGCGCGTTGGGTATGGGAAACAATTCTTCACGAGTAAGTTCCCTACTCAATCAACTACATATATCCCAATGTTTAATTGATGATCATGCCGAACCTTCGGCCATCCCCATCAATTACCAAATAGTAAAAAACATATTGCAACAAATAGTAAATCCTTCACAAAAGTTTTTACTTGATGCTATTGAAAATAACAACTAATTTTAGACACATATGCGTATTATATATATACTAAATGCCACTGACATGTACGGCGGAGCCACGAAAGCCGTCATGAATCTGTTA
>ONMU01000045.1 GCA_900319035.1 uncultured Bacteroidales bacterium | reverse complement strand
AGGTGCTGCCCCTCATAGTAAAACATCTTCCCGCACAGCGAAGTCAATTCAGCATTCGCATCATTGAGCGGCTTTGCCGCGCTCATTCCATCATTATTAATGATCTTCATCGCTTCCTGCACCTGTACCGCCCCGATGACGGATGCGATGACCGGTGTGGTAGCAGCCCTTCCTGCGGCTTCGTTGCGACGGATGATACCCGAGCAGGGCATTCGTCTTTTCAGGTCTTTGAGTCCCTCCGGACCAAGGTTACAGGCGTAGCAGTTCTCTCCCGGAATGAAGACCCGTACGGTGCCTTCCAAACCATCTATACCGCCGTCCACCCAAGGTATTCCGGCTCGCATGCAGAGACGGTTGATGCAATACCGCGCCCAGCGGTTATCGACACATCCGATGACTACATCGACTCCTCTAAACCACCCTAAACCGACCTCATAGGCTATATCTCCGAAGAGGGTCACCACCTCTGCCGAGGGGTTGATCCGCTCAATGCTTGCTTTCACCGCATCGATCTTACGGGTGTGGGTCTCAGCGTCCTCGCGCGTAAAGAGCACGGAGCGACTGAGGTTAGAGCTCTCCACGCGGTCAAAATCGACCACCACGAGATGCTGTACGCCGAACAGAACCAAGTTCTTGAGCACCTCGTTACCGAGGGCTCCGCAGCCCACTACCATCACTCGGGCTTGCGCTACGCGCTCACTCCGAAACCATGACAACTGTGTAAAGACCTCTTCGGGCATTCTCTCTCTTATCCGTTAGCTTGCGGCATCTTCATCGAGCTCTTCACGTCATCACCGGAAGCTGCCTGCTGTTCCTGCATCTCCATCTGCTTCTGAGCTTTCTTCTCTAACCACAGCTGATAAGCCTCTTCGATCTCTTTCTTCTTATCTTCCACAGCTTTATCCGCCCGTTTGGAGTACTGGTCGTATAGCTCGTCCATACGGTTCTTAGCCTCTTCTATCTCGTCCTTGCTGGATTTATACAGTTTCTGATCCACGCGTACCTTGTATTTGGATTTTGCGGCATCCAACTGCTCCTTGGTCACTTTACCGAAGTTATCCACACCGTCCAACAGCACTTTCTTGCGGTCATCGTTCACTTCGGGCATGTGCAGACGGATGAAGTTCAGCTCTTTCTCTTGGTTCTCTATCTTCACATTCTTCAGCTCCTGACGGAACTCGGGGTGAACATCCATGATGGCTTGGCCGATCGGTACCAACAGCTCGTCATGGAAAGGATATACATCCAGCTGATCGTCCGCCATGACACCTACATTGGCGACCTCTTCGATCTTCTTCTCAGCACCTCTGAACAACACCACTGCCGGTAATAAGGAGGCAGGCTCTGCTTTGACACAGAGGTTCATCAATCGGAAAACAAGCAGCACGGTATATCCGCTCAGTACGCCGTCGTACTCTTTGATTTGCAATTCGACATCCAGTTTCATATTTTTCTTCGTTCGTTTATTCGGTTAGTATTGATTATTTCGCCTCCGTGGTAGGCAGGGCGTTACCGGGGAAAGTAAAGGAGATCTGTCCTCCCCAAGTACACATACATTTGCAGTTATCCAGCAGCACCGGAAAATTGCACACTTTGAGTTGTCCTCCGGGTGACCATGGTGAGGCTGTCACCGGTATACAAGGCATCGGAGTGAGCACTCCTAAAGCCGCAGCAGTAGCAGAAGCTACGGAAGGATTAGACATCGATTGACACATTCCGAAAGACGGGATATTGGTCATCGGTACAAAATCCATGATGTTAGCGACGGGCAGTGAACTACTCAGTTTCGGACGCATCGGGTCTATCACTGCGAGGGGAGCCGGTGTCATCCCAAATGTGCACTGCATCATCGCTCCTTGACATACAAACTTTCCCATGGTTATAAATCACTATTCTGACTTTTCTTTTTCTCTACTTGCTTTGGCTGACCTGCCGGACTGGCTACCAGTACACCATCCGCCATATTCGGTGACTTGATGGCTTTGTTGGCAGTCAGGTTGTCAGTTACGATATCACCGCCGGTGATCTTCCCCTTGAAGGAACTCTCTGCAGATACATCCAAGGTACTTCCGGATATATTCACGGTATCGCAGGATTCAAGTTTTGCTTGTTTGGGCTTCAAATCGAGGTGTGCGCCGTCTGACCACAACGAGGTATCCTTCAGGCTACCCAGTGAGAGTTCATTGTCTCCATATACATCCACTTTCTCACTCATCATCTTCTCATTCTTATAACCGATATTAACGGTTCCCGAGAGGAGTAGCATCTCGCTGCCCTGCGCTAACTCTTTCGATTTCATTTTCTCCGGATGCTTGCGGTTACCCTGACTATCCAACTCCAACTCGGGTTTATAGCCCTCAATATTGGTGGATTTCATCGATATTTTCTGACTGTTGACAGAGAACTTACCAACGCTCTTACCCTCATGGTCAATGGTCTTAACGCGTACTTTCTCAGCGCGCATGTTGATCTGGCTACCTTCCGTCAGTTTCTCCTCCACAAGTGCGCCGGATTCATCAGTCTGTTTCAGATCTACCGACTCCAAATCGATGATTTTCGATCGGATGGTGACATTACCCACGAGCGGGTATTGAGCAGTAGCGATGTCATTCTCTTTAAGCTCCATATTAGTCGAATCAGCGGTGGAGATGTTGACATTTCGAGACCGAATAGAAACCTTGCCTTTCGCCTCTTCCGGAGTGAGCACCTCTGCCTTCGTGTTCGGATCTTCCTGCGTCGAATGCAGCTTAATATCGTTGGCACGGATTTCCACCCCTGCTCCTTCGTTGGTGCGCCACGTATTGTCTCCGTCTTTGGCATGCATTGTAATGCGCTCTGACTGCATATAGATGCTGCTTTCCGTGGACTGTTTGTATTTATCCGCGGACGAATTGACCTCATCCTCTTCGGTCTTCAGATTTTGTTTCTTGCGGTTCAGCTCTGCCAACTCCGATAACAACGCAGCATACTCATTCACTAACTTCGAGAAAGCAGGCAGAAAGTTTTGCACGGTATAGCGTACTTCGTCAATCGCCAAGACATTGGACCTTACCATATCATCGTCATCCGACAAACCTTCTTGGTCCTTGAGTGCATCCGAAATTTTCTTCAACAATGCATCCACTTCTTTCTTTTTGGACGATACATCATCTTTCAAGTCGGATATCTTAGAATCAACATCTTTTTTCTCATTGGATATCTCATCCTTTTTCTTTTCGTTAGCAGGAACTGCCATGACGGATATACCTTTCTCAGCATTAAGGCTTATTCCGGCTTTACGGATAGGATTATTCAAGAATGAGGCTCCATAATCCCAATTAGTGGTCGGTTCTTGGCTGTCCAACACGATATTACGAGCCTGCTGGATGATTTCAGAAGAAGCATGAACCACCTTCTCCCTGCCGTCTATACCGGTATCGATTGCTCTTTGCGTAATCTCGGGCGCATTGATACGAATACTACCACTTTCACCTATTCCGTCCATCTCCAAGGCATGACCTCGGATGATGACATCCCCTAATTCCTCCCTGAGGTTACCATCCTTAGTTACATTACCGATGATGATGCGCGGAGCGGATATGACGATACATTCTTCATCACGTATAAACTGTCCGCCGCGAAACTCGTCCAAGAGCTCCACCTTCATCTTCTCGATATCACGCTTGTATTGCCTGATATCCTTCAAGGACTTGTCCACATTACTGTTGAAATCGGACAGCAATTCCTTCCACTCTTCTAATATTGTTTTCTCTGCCATAAGTATGAAAAATATTACAAGCTTCGCATTATATCTTTAGTTTGCTCGATATATCCGTCCTGATTAGGCGTACGGGTGATTGCACCGTTGACGATGCTGATGGTCTCTTTTCCATTCTTGTCCGTCATGAGTATTTCACCATTCTTGCTATAATCCCAGATATTACGATCGCTATACCATTTACCATCCCAGACGTTATTCTGCAGAACCCGTTTTGTATTCGGGAAGAGTGCGGAGAACCACTTCTGAATCGATTCCCAAGAAGTGAGACTTGCATAAGACTCAAAGTCATAAGGCACCAACTGATCGATATAGTCGTTCCATTTATCTTCATTCAGATAATCTGAACTCGACATGAACATCTTCGGTGATTGTATTTTCTCCACCGGATCACGATCCAATATTTTGGTTTTTTCGATCAGTTTCACCGCCAACAAGCGGGTTAAGTAGGTACCATCCCCTAATAAAAATATATCCGACTTTTTCTCTATGGAGAAATCTTCCGTTTTATTAAGGATTGCTTGAATATAATCGGGTAGGTCTGACTTAACTTTTGACAATACGGATTTCATTTCCTTGGAGAAATAAGAACGTCCTTCACTGGCATTTCCAAGAGTCTCGCCTGCTACGAAGTTCTCGCAAATCTTACTCAACTCTTTAACTTGGCCTATAAATATATTGATATTTAAAAAAATATCTTCATAATCCGGAAGATCATTTCCGGTATATTTGAAATCATCTTTCGTTATCTTGTTGCCTTCATAAGCTCTTTGAATTATTTGCTCTCGAGTAGGCGATGTTACATTAGCAAAATATTGATTGTCCGTAAGTTCTTTCAAGGAACCGCCCGCTTTGTTATAGTTTTTGATATAATCTTTCAACAGAGTCTTCACGCTTGTATCGATGAATGCCAAAGTATCCCTCAGTTTGATCGTTTCGGCATGGTCTCCCTCTTTGTTCTTCAGACCCTTGATGTTCAGACCCTTGTTAGGTATCTCTGTGTGCGTACTGCCGGCATTTAAGAGCAGGTAGCGACCCGAGTGAACAGTCATCGTACCGGCTACCGGTCTGAGGAAGGTCTCAAATACCGTACGGACAAGAGATATATCGGAGAGCGGAGCCACTAAACTGCCTATAATACCATCGGCTACAGTCGCAAGGGCTGCATAGCCGGCTTTTTCACCAAGGGTCATAGCATCCCATTTATCGTCGATATTCTTACCCGAAACCAGCTTCAACTCATTACCTGCCTCGATGGTCACATTCTTTCCGGCTATCTTCACTTCTCCGTTCGGTGCAGAGATGGTGATGCCGGTATAGGCGTTCAACATTATATCGCCAAAGGGCGACATGATCGTGATATTACGGTCGGTAGCAGAAGCACTAATACGGTACAGACCCCACGCGTCGCATAAGGTGACACCGCCGGAGACGGGATCGTTTTCGCCGAAACGCAAATCCGGTCCAAACATACCTACGACAGACGTCAGCGTTTTGTATCCGGGCCAGAAACTGGTCAGGAAGTGCGATGCCATATCGCTATCCGTGAAGATAAGTGAGTGTCCTTTTTCGGACGAGATCCTGCGCTCACGACCTGTTTTGAGACTCAGCGTCTCTCTTGGTGTGGAGCTCGGAGCCGCGTTACGAGGAGAATAGAGCGAACCGGTGATGATCGGGTGCTCTATATTGCCGTTCTCATAATCAACGACCACCTCATCGCCTACCTCCGGCTCGAAGAACATTCCTGCTCCTCCCACGGGCGGGTTATTCGGTGCGAAGGGCATCGCCATACGTACCCACGGAGAGGGTTCATCACTCGCCTGCTGCCACGGATAGCGGATGCAGACACGTCCCAGACCCTGCGGATCGCCGTTCTTGGCTACGAAAGCACGCTGAACGCCCACCTCGCGTGCGAAAGGCACTACCGGAGGCGGACAATACAGCGAGAGGTTGGTATCCGACCCTTTGACCGGTGCGCTGTACAGCGGCTCCAATAGCAGACGCTGTCCGCGAGCTACCTCCTCCGTACGATCGGACATCAACGCTTCCTCCACACCGATGACGATGCAGTTCTGGTTATTGAAAACCACCTCTTCGCCCAAACCGTAGGCAGGCATATCGACACCTGTCTCCACCTCGATGAGCGTCTTGGCGATATTATGACTGCATTTATTGACAAACTGGTAGAACTTGCTATTGAGGTTCTGCGCATGATCGTAGTTATAACCCTGCACCTCGTTATTGAGCATCGAGCCATACACGCGGACGGTGTCGCCGTCTTTATGCTCATCGGTAGCCGGTTTGATATAGAGTTTGTTTCCGTCAGAGTTCTTGTTATCTACGGCCGCATAGCAAATGGCAGCATTCGTAACCTCAGCCCCAGCGATTGCTCCGAGAACCGCACCATAAGTAGGCTGCGTCAGGAAATTACTGAACGCCTCGATATGGGCTCGGGTTCTGCCGAAAAACTCATCGGCGAAATTAGCAAACTTATCCTTGGTCAGCACCAGACCCAAATACTCATCAATAGGCAACTCGTCGTAGTAGAAATAGCCGTCGCCGGAAGCGAACTGACCTTTGCCTTTCTGCGAATCGCCCAGACCCATACTATCCACATAGACCGGAGAGGGTTCGATGATCGACTCGCCGTAACTCTGATAGCGGTAGGCATAGACTTTCTGCTCGTCTATGGTACGCACTTTGTCGCTCGGGGTAACCGGCAGACCGATATGCAATATACCTTGGTCATGGTACATGAACTCACCGCAGCGGTTAGCCGTACGGGCAAGGAAATCATAGAAACTCTCGTTGTATTGCACCAGATAGGGCTGGATGAACTCCTTGCGCTCCTCCTTCTGTACCACATTGCCTTTCTCGTCTTTCTTCTCCGGCTTGGTGATATATTTGAGGAACCGCAGAGAGCCGCAATCGATGGTCTTGTCGTCAAATCCGGCTTTCTGCAGGATGCCGTCCATCTCCGTTTGGATGATACCGTCCTTGCCGCTCTTGGACAGATCGCCCACCAGTTTTTTATTCACATACATCTTGCTGTACGGGTGAAGCGTCAGTTTATGATCGCGGCTGTAACAGTAGCAGGTCAGCTCCACGTATTGGTTCGCATCGCTGTCCCGCCTAAATTCGGGTAACACCTTATATATATAATAGTCCGTCGCAACGTCCTTGCCGTCACGGGTTACTTTCAGCACATTGTCCTTAAAATAGTTAACAATATCCTCGGTCGGGATACCTATGTTTTTCTGGTCCACGGGGTACTCCTTGCGTTTGAGTTGCAGTTTGGCGAGTACCATACCCGGTTGGAAGATCTTCTTCTGATAACTGAGTTCATGTAACCATAGTTCGCAGGCTACATCTTTCAGCTTAATATCCTTATGCTGGTTTTTGGATACCAGTTCAGCCGAGTCCGTGTCGGATTTGAGTATGAGTAGGAATGTCATATTATTGGCTAATTATACTCAGTGTGAGTTGGTCGTTATTCTTATGAATATAGGTCATCTGACTTGCTAACAGTTTGACCCGTATGGTAGCTTGCTCGTTGTCGTTCGATCCAGCCTCCTCTACATCCACGATGTATCCATCTACCATGATGGCTTGGTCAAACGACTGCAGCTTGTCGTCATCAAAGATGGCGTTGAAGACGAAACTGTACTGGTCAGTTCCGTTGTCTTGCAGTTTTTCATAAAACAGGTTCTGTCCGGTCTTCATGACGCAGACGGAAAAATCGAAGGTCACGCTCTCGGGGTCACCGAAGACGGTACCTACGCGGTCACGCTGCATAGCGCAGGTATATTGGTATTTTTGCACAGCCGAACCGTTCGACCGGCGGAAAGCATCTTGCTGCACTACGTCTTGGAAATTGCTCTCGGACAACTTCGCGATGTCACCGCGAAATATCATCACTTTAATCTCTCTCATGGGCTTTCGGTTTAAAGATGTTTGACATTTATATCATCTATCTTCACTTCGTCGGGTACAATCACGAGGGTGATCAACCTACGGTGAGGTTCATTCACATCGTAATGCTCGCTGACCGACAAACAGCCTGCGTCCGAGAACTCAATCACGCGTTTCTCACCGTTTCCGTTCTGCGGCGAGACAGGCAGCTCATAGGACAACGATCCCGACTGCTTGCTATGATTGACAAACCACTCGTAGAACAAGAAATTATCGTCCAAGGGAGCGACAACCGTTATCTCTATCTGCTCACAGGCAGGGCTGGAAGTCGGATGAAAACCGTTATGCTTCCGGCTATGACGACAGCGGAAACTTACCACTAAGTAAGGCTCCTGTACGTCCTGCATCTTCAGTTTGGTTAGTAGTGCCACGATCTTTTACAATAAAAAGGATTAACAACAGGGAGCTACCCTCCGACAAACAGAGAGCAGCTCCGTGTTATCTAAAATTTATTTCCAAGGGTTCTCAAACGATACAGGACCGTTCTCGAGTTTCTGGCATACGATCTCCATCTCCTCGAAATGCTCCTGACCATCTTCCCATTTCTCCTTGTAGTTAACGCAGTAACATCCTGTTCCGCGCAACTCTTTCATCGTTGAACCATCTACGGTATTGAAGAAAGTAACTTTGAAATCACGGGGATCATTGGGAGCCAACATCCATTGCAGCATCTGGCTGTTACCGTCGTTCATTGCTTTCACGCGGATAGTCACGCGACCTCCACGGGGAATACCTGCTATCTGACCCTCACGGTCGGTTGCCTGATCAAACTTATAGTCAATCATCATGACTTGACGCGGTTCGAAATCCTTCACCTCAAGGGTTACCGGTGTTACGTTCTCTGCCATAATTGTGTAATTTTAAATTTTTAAATGTTAAATTTTCAAATCTTCAAATACATTTGATAACCGTCAAATGCATTACGCCCACTCGTTCTCGTATTTAACAGAACCGATACCGAGCTCTTTGCAGGTGATAACAATCTCCTCAAAATGACCTACTTTGTCTTCCCATTTCTCTTCGAAATTGACGCAGTAGCCGTTCTTGAACTCGATCGTCTTCATCGCCTTGCCGGTCTTGGTCTCCAAGAACTCAATCTTTCCGTTTTTAGGCAGGTTACGCTCTACCATCCATGCCAACAGATCCGGAGTACCGTCGTTCAGTGCTTTTACGCGCACTTGGAGTTTGCCTCCACGGGGGATACCAGCCATTTGGCCCTCTACATCAGTAGCCTGACCAAACTCATACGTTACCATCAGGACCTCTCTGTCCTTGTAACCATCGATCTTCATCGATACAGGTGTTTTTGCCATAGTTTAATGATATTAAAAAATTATTTTTTATTCGTTCGGGACTACGTCCTTGTTTGGTGCAGAGCACTTGTTTGGCTGCGCCGGTTTGGGACTACGTCCTTTTTTGACGTTGTTAACTGTTTCAAACCAACGGACTTTGTCCGTCAAACCAAGCCCGCAGGGCTCAAACAAGGGCTTCGCCCCAAACTAAAGCTTTGCTCTACGCATTCGACACAGTAGCATCTTTCTCTTTCTTGTCAGCTGCTACCTTGATGACGAAGTTCTTCGCTGCGTAGAACGGAGTGAGGGTGATGTCGCAGGTGATCTGTTTGGTCACCGGATCCATACGCGGCTCGCCGATCTCGTAGTTCTGGAAGAGGTTTCCGAAGCCTTTGTATTGGTTGAGGAACTCTTGGATCTTCATCTTCAGGTTCTTCGGGCTGTTGTACGGATCCCAGTTCTCGAGGGCTACCTCATGAACATAGTTCATCAGCACTTTCTTCACCCAGTCGAACACGCGAACGATAGGATACTCCTTCATCGCATCGAGGTCACCGTTGTAGAGGGTGGTGTTGTTGAATGCCATCACGCGACCTTCGCTATACACCATCGGCACTACTTGGTTATCCATGAGGGAAGCGATCTCGGATTTGAGCAGGTCGCTCTTCACACCCTTCACGCCGTCCAGCGTACCGTATTTCTTACCGCCTGCACCTTGTGCCATGTTCGCGGTCTCGTTATAGAGCTTACCGCAGAGGGCTGCCGAAGGAGCAATATAGAATGCCTTGGCATCCTCTTCGTCTGCTGACAGTTTCTCTGCCTCACGACCTACGATCCAGTTGGCGGTCATGATCACATTCATGAGCTCCGGATCGCTGTCACGATAACCCTCGGTGTTAGCCTGCAGGTCATCAAACGAATACTCGTCCGCATGGTCGGTAATCAGCATCACTTTATATTTGTATGCCATCTTCGCCCATTGGAGCAGATCCACCTTGTCGTTCAGTACGGCACCCGGGATACAAACGAGACTGTAGGCATCCTTGAGGCTCAGACGGTCGAAACCATCACGCAGGATGTTCTCCACCTCCTGTGCAAAGCCCGAATCCGGATCTGCGATATCTTCTTTCACTACGTTGATAATACGCAGGTTCTTGACCTTGTCGGAACCGCAGGTCTTGAAGAACGAATCCAACTCGCGGTACGAACGCTCTAAGTTCTGAGTAGCATAGAGCGCGTCGGTAACGCCTTGTTTGAGCAGCTCTGTATATTTCTCCTCCTGCTGCTTGCATGCGTCAGCATAACCGGTAGCGGTGTCGATGTCTGCCTGATCGAGCAGTTCGATCCAACGCTCCAACTCACGAGCTAAGGAAGCACGTTTGTCTTTGAATCGCTTGTCCTTGAGGAACACATCTTTCTGTGCCTTGCGCGCAGGGTTCATATTGTCTGCATCGGGCATGAAACCACGGATAGCGTTGAAACCGCCATAAGCAGCTAACATCTTCGATACATCTTGAGCTTGAGCTTTTTCTTGTAATTGAGCTCCGGTTTGCTCTGCTACCGGGGCCTTTTTCATTTCAACTTCAGCCATATCAATTATCAATTATCAATTATCAATTTATTTATCTGCTTCGTTGAGTTCGTTGAGCATCGATTGCAGCATTGCTTTCAGCTCATCGCGGCTCTCTGCATCTTTGAGGATCTCGCGCAGTTTGCGGTTCTGCTCGATAGACTTGCGGATCTTCTGGTTCGTCTCGATCTGCATCTTCACGCCGGAGAGATACTGGCTGTTCTCCACGAGACGACCCTTACCGCCGTTAGCTTCGAAATCGCGGATCTCACCGAAATGCAGGGTCTCTTCCACTGCACCGCCGTTCTCGTCCGTGAAGGTAACATCTACTTTCGGTTTGAAGTGCTCAAAAGCATCCTCGATGTTGTGGATATCCTCCACGAACTCCGGGTTGCCCGGCTCTACATCCGAGGTGTACTGGTCGATCATCAGGGTTTTGTTCTGGTCGATCAAACTGACTTTCGCATTGCTCTGCTCATCGGGAGCCATCGAAATAAAATTTTCTTTCATTGCCATAGTTGTACTATTTTTGTTAAGTTAATTTTCTTTTTTAGACCGCTGCGCTGTTGGACAAAGGACCGCTTCGCTGAAAGACAAAAGACTTGTTACTATCGGTCGGACGTTTACAACTCAGAGTCGGATCATTTTTGTCCATTGTCCATTGTCCATTGTCAAATCTCAAATTTGACTTTCCCTTCCTTGTCCACAGAGACGGTCACGTGGTCACCGGACTTGATCTTGCCGGAGATGATCATCTTCGAGATCGGATGACGCAGCTCCTTGCGGATGATACCTAAGATCGGACGCGCACCGTACTGCTGGTTGAAGCCGCGCAGAGCAATCGTCTTACGTGCCTCGTCGGTCAGCTCCAAGGTGATGTTCTGCTCATCAAGCAACTTGAGCAGACCCTTCATATGGATATCAAAGATCTTCGTTACCGTCTGCTCCGTGATCGGTGAGAACGGTACGATCTCCGTCAGACGAGCAAGGAACTCCGGGCGGAAATAACTCTGCATGATATCCATCAACTCGTTGTTCTCGGGAATGACACCGCTGTTGAATTTCTCCACGATCTGCTGTGCGCCGATGTTCGAAGTAAAGAGGATCAGGGCGTTCGAGAAATCGCCTACTCGACCCAGACGGTCATGCAGCTTACCTTCGTCGAGGATCTGCAAGAACAGGTCGAAGACCGACTTGTGGGCTTTCTCTATCTCATCGAACAGCACTACCGAGTACGGCGTCTGGCGGATCTTATTGACCAACAGACCACCCTCTTCGTAACCTACATATCCCGGAGGCGCTCCGTACAGCAGAGCGACCGAGTGCTCCTCCTTGAACTCCGACATATCGAATCGCAGCAACGCACTCTCGTCGCCGAAGAGGAACTCCGCCAACGCTTTCGACAGCTCCGTCTTACCGGTTCCCGTCGGACCAAGGAAGAAGAACGAACCCATCGGCTGACCTTTCTTGTTCAGACCCGAACGAGCCTCGAACACAGCGTCCAGCACTTTCTTAACCGCATGGTCTTGTCCTACCACACGTTTCTTGAGCTCCTCTTCACCGCCCAACAGACGGTCACGCTCCTGTGTCTGTACCTTACCCAACGGAATACCCGTCTGTTTAGCTACGACGGCAGTCATATCCTCGGAGGTCAGGTCTGTATGTTTCTTCTCTGCATCGCCAAGGTCGTTCTCTACCTTCACATGCGCCATCGTGCGGTCGAGCAGGTCAATCGCAGACGCAGGCAGACATTTCTCGGTCAGGTAGCGTTTGGCAAGGCGGATAGACTCCGTCATCACCTCTTCGCTCACCTTCAGACCGTGGTACTCCTCGTACGAAGGCATGATACCTTTGAGGATCTCCATCGTCAGATCGGCGGTGGGCTCCTCGATCATGATGCGCTCTAAGTTAGAGACCATCTCTTTGTCGGTCTCTATATTCTTGGTATAACCATCAATGCTGGAGGTACAGATGAGCTGCAGACGACCTTTCGAGAGCTCGTTCTTGAGCAGCGTAGAGCATCCGTAGAGCGTACCTTGTTTGTCAAAGAGCTTGTCGATCTTCTCGATGATCAGCACGGCATTCGGCATCTCCTCCACTTCGTTGATGATGCTCTTGAAGCGGTCTTCCACCTCACCTTTGTACTGCGCATCACCGCCCAAAGCTGCGGTCTCCAACTCATACGCTACAGCTCCGTCGAGGAATCCCGGCACCTTTCCTGCCGCCAACTCACGAACGAAACCGTGTACGAGAGAGGTCTTACCCACACCGGCCTCACCGGTGATGAGGAGGTTCGCTTTGGTCTTACGGCCTAATATCTCATAGATGATAGAGATCTCTTTCTCAAAACCAACCACATTGTCCAAGTTACCGGCTTGAGCTACTGCGGTCAGGTTCGTGCAGTACTTAGCCAACGCACCCTTCCCTTTGGCAGGGCTGCTCTTCTGCAACTCGGCACCCTCCATGTACGGAGCCTCTACATTCGCTCCACCGCCCATCTTCGCACTGATGTCCGACGGCGTCAAAGGAAGGGTCTTGAGCTGGTCAAAACTAAAACCGACACCCGGGGTCACCAAGGCAGCCAGAACACATACAGGCTCCGTCTCCTCCAAGTTGAACTTCACCTTGTAGTTCTCCGCCTCACGCAACACTTCCTCGCTCTCATCGCTGTACGCCAAATCGCGCATCGGACGAACGGCACGCGGTGCCAACTGGATCTGAACATCCGCCCAGTCCAAGAGGTAGTAGTAATCCTTGTCCAAATCGCTCTCTAAAAAGCGCACAAGACCCATCTCCTTGTGGAGAATAGCTTTGAAAAGATGAGCCGGGTAGATAGCATCGCTGCGAAACTCCTCCGCATAGGAATTGGCGATCACCTTCAGTTGTTCATTCTTTGTGCAATCCATAAATAAATATATATTTTAGTATCAGATTCTTAATTACAATCATTAAAAATTGCGCAAAGATAGTAAAAATAAACGATATACACAAGTTTTTGAGGAAAAAAATGCTATTTTTCTTCTTTTTTACGCACATTCGCGCGTTTTCGCGCACAAACACCTCTCCAAAAACCATGCTGAAACTTCCCACGCGCTACTCCGGATTTTTCGCGAAAATCTGAAGTACTACTCCGGATTTTTTAGAAAAATCTGAAGTACCACTCCAGATATTTCAAGAAAATCCGCTGCAAAATTACTGTTTTTTTGACATATGCAAATAAAAAGGAAAAATCGCCAAAAAAATGTACGAAGGAAGAATGTAAGATGTAAAATTTATGTAAGAAGGAACAATGTAAGATGTAAAATTTATGTAAGAAGGAAGAAAAAACGCATCCTCACGGGTGCGTTTTTTCTTGAATGGACGATTGTCCGCCTCGTACATCGTACATTTGTACATCGTACATCCTTCTTACATCATACATCTGTACATCGTACATTAGTACATCGGCTTTTAGCCGTTGTGCTCGGCGTCGTACGCCTCTTTCTCCAGTTTCCAGAGGAAGGCACGCATGGTCTTTTTGCCGTTCGGGGCGTCCTTCTGAGCTGCGAAAGCCGCTTGGTCGGCACTGATCTTCATCAGGTCTTTCGCACGAGCTGCTACTGCTGCTGCGACAGCCGAGAAACGGTTACGGATACGAGTCTCCTCAGTGGTTACAGGGGTCGAACGGGAGATCGAGTTCAGACCGCGGAGGTACAGACGAGAGCAGTTCGGGTTCTGGGTCGGGGCTACACGGTGAGTAGCGAGA
>ONMU01000025.1 GCA_900319035.1 uncultured Bacteroidales bacterium | reverse complement strand
CATAGAACAAATCAAATCGTTACTCGCTCGTTTCTACGAGGGGCAAACGACACCGGAAGAAGAAAGGCTGCTGGCTGATTTCTTCCGTCGTGAGGATGTGCCGGAAGATTTGCAGGAAGACAAGCAACTCTTCCTATTGCTTGCACAGACATCCGACCAAGAGATGCCGCAAGACATAGCCGAGGAAATCACCGCTTTTGTGAACAACCTCGGGCAAACGAAGATACAACCACTTATCCCGGAAGACAAACAGCGCAAAGGTGTGATCTTCCGTTTGAAAACACCTCCGAAGATGTGGTACCGTGCAGCGGCTACGGTGGCTATTCTTCTCGCAATAGGTGGCGGTGTGTTGCATCATCAGCGAACCTATGAAACTGACCCGTTCCGCGATACATGCGCCACGCCGGAAGAAGCTGCTGCACAGATTCAAAGGGCAAATAGTATGATTGCCAAAGCCACCGAACAATGTATGGTTCCGACGAGCAAAGCCTTGCAAAAAGCGGACGCCACAAAACAAGTAATCAACCAATACATTAACTTCTAAAACTCAAATACAATGAAACGTATTATTATAGCGATATGCATCATTGCCTGCTCCCTTTCCACGCAGGCGCAAAATCAAATCTTCAGCAAGTATGCGACCATAGACGGAGTTGACTTTGTATGCATCAACAAAGCCATGTTCGGCCTCGGCACAAAAATGATCAGTGTCGCAGGAGGTGGTGAGGATTTGAGCAAGTTAGGTTCTCTGGACAAAATGCTCATCATCAGTTCTGACAGTGACGGAGGTAAAAAGCAGATTGATAAAACCGCACGAACTCATCATCGGCACTATTGGAAAAGATGATAGTTCGATGGTAGTCGTTGTTGGCGACTTCTCCAAAGAGGACATCAGCAATTTCCTTAACCAGTAAGTAATCTTAGATATACAGCAACCGCTTGGCAGTTTGTAAGCAATTTCTGAATACTTTACCTGTTTGTTAATACCCCGCTATACCTGCCAAGCGGTTGCTGAATATTTGCTCAAAGACAAATAATCCGTTCTTTTTCATAAAGAAGGCTTTGTAGCGACCGTTCTGCGGCTATCAAAGTTTTTTACCAAATTTCTTCATACCATAGTATGTAGAACGGTTGCTCTATGCCCTTTACCCAACAAAACCCAGACAAACAATGAAACACACTATACTTTTCGCGGCGATGCTCTGTGTAGCAATGACCGCAACGGCGAACAATGCCAGAATATCCGGTTGTATCAAGGACGCTAACGACAAATCTGCTATCATCGGTGCAACCGTCTTGCTAATACAGGACACTATGCAGATAGCCGGAACCACGACAGACAACAGCGGCAAATTCACCATTGATGCCGGAAATGGTGATTATATCTTAGAACTTTCTTATATCGGTTATGAAACAATCCGCATGGCTCTTACTGTGAACGGCAATACGCATATAGGCACGATACAAATGCAAGAAGGCGCAACGGAATTAGGCGAAGTGGTGGTAGAAAGTCAAGCCATTATTCAGAAAGTAGATCGGCAAATCCTTCTGCCATCAAAAGAGCAGATGCAGGCTTCCTCAGATGGCGTTTCTCTGTTACAGAACTTGCAAATTCCGCGTATCGTAATCAGTCCTATTGACAATTCCGTCAAAACACTTTCTGACGAGAGTGTACAGTTACGCATCAACGGTGTAGAGGCAAGCACATCGGATGTGAAAGCCATCAACCCGAAAGATATTATCCGCGTGGAGTATCACGACCAACCTGGCGTGCGATACAACGGTGCGGCGGCTGTGGTGGATTATATTGTCAAGCACCGCGACACCGGAGGCAGTCTTATGCTTGCAGGTACAAACGGTCTGACCCTGCCCGGAATAGGTAATTACTATCTGGCAGGTAAGGTGCATTTTGGCAAATCGTCTTTACAAGCAGTCGCCACTTATGCGCCGTACGATATTTATTGGACGCGTACCAATAATGAGACCTACAATTTCAGTACGGGCAAGGTAGAGAACAACGAAGTAGGCGAACCGACGCGTTACAAGACTTATCCGGTTAATGTGTCACTGAATTACAACTGGACGAACGGGGATAAGAATATGCTGAACATCCGTTTGCGAGACAATATGGCATATACGCCATACGGACCATCTGACCGCGACAGCCGTTTGTTTCAGCCGACGGATTCATTTGAGATACACGATCACGACAAAAGCAGCAGTCAGTCGCCCTCATTAGACATTTACTATCAGCATAACCTGCCGCACAAGCAACACTTGTATTTTGACGTGGTAGGCACGTATATTAACACCCACAGCGACCGCCGATTCCTACAAACACCGCTTCGGGGCTCATCTTCGACAGATACGACCGATGTAATATCGCGTGTGAGAGGAGACAAGTGGTCACTTATCGGCGAAGCTATCTATGAAAAGGAATGGGAAAATATCATGCTGACCGTAGGTGCACGGCATAACCAACAATGGGTGAAGAACACGTACTTAGGCAGTACCGAAGCGACCGTTAACATGACAACTGCCGAGACCTACGCGTTTGCAGAAATGAGGCACAGAGTAGATAAGTTTTCGTATGTGGTAGGTATCGGAGTTATGCACACCCTTATTGAGCAAGGCGGGCAAAAGCAAAGCACATGGATAGCCCGACCGCAACTGACCATGAGTTACGATTTCGGCAAAGGTTGGTTCTGGAAATACAAAGGCTATGTGTCCGGCTATCAACCGTCTCTATCGCAGTTGTCCGATATTACGCAACAGATAGACAAGTACCAAATGCGGCGAGGCAACCCCAACCTAAAATCAGTCATGTACGTATCGAACGAAATGGAATTATCATGGCAGTCCAAACATGTCAATATCAATATCTGGGCGAATTACAGTTACGACCACAAGCCTATTATGGAAGAGACCTTTGAGGAAATCATAGATGTGTCGCCTTATGCCATCCGCATGTATGACAATCAGCGCGGCTATCATAAATTGAATGTCTCACCGAGTGTGCAAGTTAAACTGCTTGATAACAAACTGATGTTCAATGTCACACCATTTGTCAAATACATGGTCAGTCAGGGCAACAACTACCACCATGAGCATGTCAATTACGGTGTGCGTGGCGGCATTTTCTATCTGCTGAAAGGTTGGCGGTTCTATGCCGATGTAGTCACGGCGCAGCATAACTTATGGGGCGAAACGCTGACCCTCGGCGAATTGACGCACGATATAGGTATCAATTATAACTCGGAGCATTTTGGCTTTGGTATTATGATGGTCAATCCGTTCTCGCCGCATGGTTCCAGAACCGTCACAAAGGACTTGTCTGCCCTTGCCCCGACTTCCAATACCGCCGTTATGCAGAACTATCGTCAAGTGCTGATGCTCAATTTCAACGTCAATCTGGACTTCGGTACCAAGCACCGCGAAGGTTGGCAACGTCTCAACAATGAAGATACCGAAAGTGGTATTTTGAGTGGCTCAAAGTAAGTATTTGACATGACGCACGAGCAGTTTACGCAAATATATTTACCGTTATGTGGGAAGATGTACGCGCTTGCGTACACTCTTCTCCGTAACCGTAATGCGGCGCGTGACTGCGTGCAAGATGTGTATGCGGAACTATGGGAGAATCGTGATACTATGGAAACCAGTAATGCGCTACTTCCGCGCGTGTTGAATATGGTTCGCAGTAATTGTCGCGACCGATTATGTGCTGGTGGTGAGCATGTTTGTGATAGTACTACCACGGACGCGCCCATCGTCATTGTGAATGTAATCGTAAATGAGGAGCATCATTATCACGAAGGCTCAATTCATATGGATATTCGTGATAGTTTTATAACGGAATAACATCAAAAATCAAATTTTATTTGCATATATGAGAAAAATTTAGTAATTTTGCACCCGAAATCGTCGCGGACTTCTCGACGTTAAATAGAAGAACATATTGAGATTGCGCGTTTGCGCAGGCAGGCATATTCCTTTACGAACGAGTCGGCAAAACTTAAATTGATAAAGAAGAAATATGTCCCACTACCCTTGTATGGGCGCGTGGGGCATTTTATCAAGAGTTTGCCGACTCCGTTCGTTTGCCCCACGTGTCCATGCTTTTTACCCCCCAAAAACATAAAAGCATGAGCACTTATAATTATGCACCCGGAGCGGTGCACCTTGATATTCGTCATAGTAACATTAACATGTCGGCAGCCAGTCTCGCGGAATTGGTACGTTCTGTAAGATCTAATGCTACCAACGAAAACACGACAAGAGATGCGGAGGACATCACTCCGGTTAACACCTCGTTCTTCTGTACCACTCGTTTCACATCTGACATCATTGAGAAGAATTTGCGGCAAGCCATCGAATCCGCTTCAAGCAAAGCCGATGCGTGTAGGCGCGTCATGGATTTGGAGCCGTTGGGCTATGTAGTATTAAGTAACGTGACCGATGAGCGAAAAGCCGAACTCATCAATCCGTTTGCCTCTCCCAAATTCATTTTATGCGGTGACGATTTCACAAAAGCACGCAACCGACGCACGAAACAATAATTGTCCGAAAGTGTCCGAGGACAAATAACCGATTTGCGGCAGTTTGTCCGAAAGTTTGTCCTAATCTGTCCGAATATGAGACCCAATTTTGCGGGTCTCATTTTTCGTATATACCTTTGCAGTGAAATTTCACAGCTAACGGCTGGCGCCAGCCATAATTTTAACTTTTAAACAAGTAATTATTATGGCAACAGAGTATTATTGCTACCCCCGTGAGGGGTTTGTGCCGGAGGTTTGCACGCATGAAGGGCTGAGTCTCGCACATGCACAAGGCACTCCGTTCTGGCTGTCCGAAAAGGGCGATGTATTCATCCGTTACGCCAACAGGCGTTGGCACAGGCGTATCGTAGATACATGTGCCCGAAAAAGTTACAACACACGCACTCTTAACGGTGTTATACGAGGCAAGACGTATCCGGGTGTGACGTACAAAGGCGTACACTACCGCGTGCATATCCTTATGGCACTGGCGTGGATCGGCTCCATTCCCGCAGGTTGGGAAGTGGATCATCTGAACGGCGACATCAACAACTGGACACGTGACAACATCCGTATCGTAACCGTGGCGGAGAACTACCGATGCGCAAAGTTATTGCGAATTATACGCAAGTGCGCAATCATGGACAAGCGACCAGATCTACTCCCCGAAAATCGCTCCAAGGAGGAACTCCTCCAAATCTTCAGCAAATACACATTTACTAACCCTAAAAACATTGACTAAACCCTCTCATCGAGCTTAGAGGGCTCTCCCCCTCGGGACGTAAAAACTTGTTTTTGCGGACCGAAGAGTGAGAACATCCGAGTAACTACCCTCAAAATGGAGTTTTGAGGCGCTTACGAGGATAGCTCGCACGACATGACAACAAATAATTTGAAAGAACTGCGCGAGTTGCGCAACCAAGAAAAAGCCATTAAAGCACGTATTGACGAGATCTCAACCGAGGCAACCAATGAGGCGGTAGCGATCCTTGCAGCAAAGGGCTTGGAAAAAGGCGAGTTTGAGGTGGAAGGTGTTGGTAAGTTCCAGCTTCAACGGACAGAGAGTTTTGATTTCAGCGACTACCGCCGTTACCCGCAGGAGCAAGCGGTCAAATGGCGAGAGAACGCGAAAGAAAAGACCAAAGAACAGAACCTCGTCAAAGCACGCACCGCTGTCATGAACGGCTATGTCAAGACCTTCGTGGAGCTGTACCCTGACAAAGAGCCGGACGAAATCAAGTTGACTGTGAAAGTCATCGAGTAAAAAGAAAAAGAAAAGAAGCAAAAGAATAAAAGAAAATTCGTAGTAGGGAGACTATCTGCATAGTATATACTCCCTCTGTAGTCTCCCTCTACTACTTTTTGAAAAATTATTTTTATGGAAGCCTTAGACGACATATTGAAGAAGCGCAGCAGCTGGACGGTGATGCTCGACTTGCTGAGACCATACATCGCACCGCAAAACGAACGGATGATCCGACCTGCCGAGGAGCAATGGAACGCAATCCCACTCCAACGGCAACGGCAGATTTGGGTCACGCTGTGGGAGCAGAAACTGCGCGGAGTAGCCATCAAAAACCATCCGTACTACGCTATCAAAGACTGCGTGCCGATGCCGTTTAACTGGAACGGAACCGACCACATAAAGAGTATGATGGAGAACTTCAAGATGGTCAGCGCAAAGTACTTTAACCGCTACGGCATCTACACCGCCCAAGCCGCTGAAGCTTTCCAGTTAGAAGATGTGAAACCTTTAAATTTCAAGCAGTAATGGATTATCCTTTATACGACGTACCATGGTTGGTACGTGAACCCAACAATACCTATATGTCCGCCAAACGGCATCAGATCGAACTGAAGAACCAAGCCGTAGTGGATGATTATTTCCTCTCTCGTGCAAACGGCGCTTCCGCTCGCAAAGCCCGAAAAGTAACCGCCACCAAGCACGGTATTAAACCGACGAAATAGATACGATTTTTTGATAAAATTTCCACCTGCCAAGGAACACATTGTTCACTTTTGACGTATCTTTGCACTGTTTTTCGATAAGGCCTTGACAAAAACACTGTTCCACGTCGGACTAATCACGGACTAAAAACGGACTCAACACGGACGCAACACGGACTAATCCGACGTGGAACAATCATCAACAATCTACTAACCCTTAACCCCCTCACGGCGTAGGAATCCGAACAGACAAAATCAGTCTTACAGGCGAAGCCGGTCTTACAGCGTAGCGGTCCTAGGTCGGACCTGGTAAGCGGTCTTTCAGCCCAAAGGGCGGTCTGTTCGGCAAACGCCGAACAATCTATGGCAGTAATGACAGTAGGCGTTGCGGGAATCGAGACGATCTCGGGCGCATTGAAACGACCGAAGAAACAGGACGGTCACAACCACGGTAATTATCTGGTGGCAACCCACCGCAAGGCGGCAACCACGAACCCCAATTGTCAGCGCGTTTATGCGTTTGGCGCCGAGCGTTACAAACGCAACACTCCGTTAAGTACCGACGAGACGCGTATTCGTAACCGCTTCTCGGCGGTGGCAGCAGCAGTAGCCGCTCGTGCGAAAGACCTCATGAAGATCTCCGCTGACCAAGCCGCTTTCGCAGCGCAGAAGGATCAGCCGGGCGGTGTAAAAACCATGAAGGCTTATCTCTGGAGTCTCGAAAAGGCAGCCTATGATGCGGAGCATCAAGGGTAAGCCTTTTCAAGGCCGTCAAGGACGGAGAAAGAGGCTTACGATGCAGAGCATAACGGGTAAAAGAAAGTGCCTTCGGGCACTTCTTTTACGTTAAACTGTTAAACCGTTAAATTGTTAAATTTATGACTAATCAACAGATCTACAAAATCATCGAGACGATCGTGTTAGCGTTGCTGACATGTTGCGCAGTAGCGCTGGGAATGACGAGCTGCAAAGCTTGGCGCACGATCTCTACCACGGCGACCTATACGCAGGTCGCGGATAGCACCAAGAACGCAACGACCATCACCACGAAGACCGTCGAGGAATATACCGGCGTCAAAAAGAAGTAAAGAAGGACAGATGTACGATGTACTAAGGAAGAAAAATCGCTCAATTTGGGCGATTTTTCGCTTTTTATTTGCATATATGCAAAAAAAGCAGTACCTTTGCACCCGCAAAGGTTTGAACAGATGAATTGGAGTTTTTTGATAGACAATAAAGACGCCCTGAACGTCACCACGGACAGCCGGAAAGTAAGCCCCGGCTGCATCTTTGTTGCACTCAAAGGAGAGCATTTTGACGGCAACGACTTCGTGGAGCAAGCGAAAGCACAAGGAGCCGCGTACATCATCTCGGGCGAGAACGCCTTGGCGGAATTGCAAGACTTGGCTCGCGCATGGCGGCGTCAATTAGGGATACCTATTATAGGTATCACCGGTACAAACGGCAAGACGACCACCAAGGAGCTGACGGCTGCGGTACTGAGTACCAAGTATAAGATCTACTATACCCAAGGCAACCTCAATAACCAACTCGGAGTGCCACTCACCTTATTAAGTATGACGCGCGCGCACGAGTTGGCGATTGTGGAGATGGGCGCCTCGCACCCGGGGGACATCCAAGAGTTGGTGGAGATAGCGGAACCGACCTGCGGTCTGATCACCAACGTCGGTCGTGCTCATCTGCAGGGTTTCGGTTCGTTCGAAGGCGTACAAGCCACCAAACGGGAGTTGTACGATTTCCTCGTTGCCCATAACGGCACTATCTTCCGCAATGCCGATAACCCGTATCTGGAGAAAATGTATCTGTCAGCTTGCGAAGCAAGCGGTCTGTCAGGCGTAGCCGGTCTGTCTTCTGTCAGCAAAGCGGTCTTGTACCACACGGGCACGATGCCTTCCGACACTCATCTGGTGGGTGGTTACAATGCCGAGAACGTCTCTGCGGCTATCTGTGTGGGACGCTATTTCGGAGTGAGCGAAGAGGCGGCATTGGCTGCTATCCGCGCTTATGTGCCCTCTAACAACCGCTCGCAACTGATGCAGAGTGAGCACAACACGGTGGTGGTAGATGCCTATAACGCCAACCCGACCTCCATGCAGGCAGCGATAGAAGCGTTTGACAAAGGACAAAGGGACAAAGTACAACCTCAAATGCCGAAGGCGTATATCTTAGGCGCCATGCGCGAACTGGGCGAATACTCCCATTTGGAGCATCAGAACATCGTCAACATGCTCTTGGAACGCAAAGCCGACAAGGTGCTTCTCGTTGGCAATGAGTACCAAGAGACGACCGCTCCTTACCCTGTTTTTGAGAACGTAGAAGCCCTTTGCGAACACCTGCGTCAGGAGCCTCTCCAAGGCTACCGCATCCTGCTCAAAGGCAGTCGTAGTAACCAATTAGAAAAAGTAATTCCTTTATTATGAGCAATATACAGAACAACAAAAACCAACTCATTTGGATCATCGTTCTGCTGGTTATCATCGCCGGATTAGTGTGGTGGAACATCAGCCAGCGTCAAGACCTGAACGAGATAGTGGAGCAGATGACCATCGAGAAAGAGGAGCTGCAAGAAGAATACGAAGACTTGGCTATCCAGTTTGACGGCTATCAGCAGATGGATATCCGTAACGACAGTCTGCAAGACCTGCTGAGCCGTGAGCAACAACGTGTGCAGGACTTGCTCGAAGAGCTGCGTCACACCAAAGCTTCCAACGCGCGCCGTATAGCCGAACTCAAGAAAGAGCTCGCTACCGTTCGTGCGGTCATGAAAGATTATGTGCGTCAGATAGACAGCCTCAATGCTACCAACGCACGTCTGACGGAAGAGAACATACAAGTCCGTCGGGAGAACAGGCAGTTCAAGGAGCAGAACTCTCAACTCTCCACTCTAAACTCGCAACTGAGCGAGACCGTCTCACGTGCTTCCATGCTGGAAGTCACCTCTTGCGTACACACACCTCTCAACAAGAACGACAAGAAGACACGCATGACGAGTCACATCCGCAAGCTGCAGTTTGACTACACCATTGCGAAAAACATCACCTGTACACCCGGTCTCAAAGACCTGTACATCCGTATCATCGACCCGAACGGCAACCTGCTGGGCGAGAGTGAAGAACATGTTTTTCCTTTTGAGAGCGGCGAGGTGCCTTATACCCTCTCCAGCCAGATTGAATACACGGGAGACGAGTACAACGGTACTTGCTACTGGCCTATGGAGAATATCGTAGCAGGATTTTATACGATTGACTTCTTCTGCGACGGAAATCTCATCGGTTCGTTCCCATTTCAGGTAAAAAAGTAAATAAAATAGAAGATTTTTGCCAAAATATTTGGTCAATTCAAAAAAAAGCAGTAATTTTGCAGGCTTTTTCGTGAAAAAGCGCACTAAATGTGGCGAAGTTTTGATACACGTATGATGCTTTGCCACCATTGTTTAACTCCATTTGCCAATGGTCCAATGACTAATAAATGACTCAATAAATGACCAAATGGTAAATGAACAAATGAAAAAATAGTATGTATTTAACATCTGAGAAAAAAGCAGAGCTTTTTGCTAAGTATGGCAAAGACGCTAAGAACACCGGTTCTGCAGAGAGCCAAATCGCCCTCTTCACCTTCCGTATCAACCACCTGACCGAGCACCTCAAGGAGAATCGCAAGGACTTCGGTACCGAGCGCGCATTGACCACCCTCGTTGGTAAGCGTCGTCGTATGTTGGACTACCTGAAGGCAAAAGACATCGAGCGTTATCGTGCCCTCATCAAAGAGCTCAGCATCCGTAAGTAATTTTCTCGTCGATTTCGTCATTTGCGCAGTTTGCGTAAGGGCGAAAACACTGAAAAGTACGAAAAAAACAAAAAAACGTCCATTAGGGCGTTTTTTTTTTGCATATGTCAATTTTTTTTTGTACTTTTGCACCGCAAAAGTTGGAACACATGCTTCGACGAATAGGAATATATATCGCATTGTGGATAGTAACGGTCGTTCAGGCGGCTGTTTATACGCCCTCTACGGTTCCCGATCCCAAGACAGAGGGTCAGGATTTCTATGTCGCTAACCCCGATGCGCTGATTGCGGATTCGGATGTCGTGTGGCTCAACAGCTGCGCTGAGAAGCTCGATGCCGCTACGCATGTGGAGATGTGCGTCGTAGCTATCGAGTCCATCGGCACAAGCGATGCGTTCGATTTTGCGTACGAGCTCTTCCAGCGTTGGGGCATAGGCAGGAAAGGTCAGAACACCGGCGTGCTCATTCTCTTCGTGGAGGAGAGCCATGACATCCGTATCATGACCGGCGTTGGTATAGAAGGCGTGCTGCCCGATGCCCGTTGTTCGCAGATCATCCATGACGATATGATCCCTGCTTTTCAGGCAGGAGACTACGGCGGAGGTCTGTGTCTGGGCGCCCTGCGTATATACGAGATATGCACAGACGGAGACGTGCCGGAAGAGCTGCTCTCCATCCGTTCGGTCACCAACCGCGGTCAGTACGCAGATGAGGAAGAGATGACGACCGGTGAGATCATCACCATCCTCGTTGTCCTGTTAGCGGTGATCCTGCTCATCTTCTTCATGGGCTGGTGGTCGTCCGTCAAGCGTTGCCCCAAATGCGGCAAACGTAACGCGCACGCCGTACACGAGCGTATCCTCACAACCGCTACGTACTCCCGCGAAGGACAAGGCGAACGAACCTATCGGTGTCTCCATTGCGGAAACGTGTTCGTCCTGCCGTTCATCATCCCCAAACGCTCCCACACGGTCTATATCTCCGGAGGTGGCGGAGGAGGCGGCAACAGTTTCAGCGGAGGCGGCTCTTGGGGCGGCGGTTCCACCTTCGGCGGAGGTGCCGGAGGAAGATGGTAAGCAAGCCTTGGGGCTTGGTTTGACGGACAATGTCCGTTGGTTTGAGCCCTGCGGGCTTTGTTTGAGAGTTCGAACACGCAGTCAAACAAGGACGTAGTTCCAAACAAACGAAGTCAAACAAGGGCTTTGCCCCAAACAAACAAAGTCAAACAAGGACGTAGTCCCAAACAAACAAAGTCAAACAAGGGCTTTGCCCCAAACAAACGCAGCAAATAATAAACAACACAATAATGAAAAAATTACTTCCATGGATTGTAGGATTAGGAATCCTCGCCATTATTGCCCTTTGGGTAGCCAATGTGTACAACGCATTCATTGCATCAGAAGAAGAAGTGGAGTCCTCTTGGGCGCAGGTTGAAAACCAATACCAGCGTCGTGCTGACCTTGTACCGAACCTCGTTGCAACGGTCAAAGGTTATGCTGCGCATGAGCAACAGACCTTGGAGGGCGTGGTAGAAGCACGTGCTAAAGCAACGCAGATCACTATTGATCCGGCTACCGCTACGCCTGAGCAACTGGCTGCATACCAAGCTGCACAAGGTGAACTGAGTCAGGCTCTCGGACGACTGCTCGCTGTAGCAGAGAACTATCCGGATCTCAAAGCGAACCAGAACTTCCGCGACCTGCAAGCACAACTCGAAGGTACCGAGAACCGGATCACTATCGCACGTCAGATGTTCAACGAGACGGCTAAGGCATACAACAAGACCATCCGCCGTTTCCCGAACAACATCCTTGCAGGTATCTTCGGATTTGATAAAAAACCGTATTTCGAAGCAGAAGAGGGCGCTTCCAAAGCCCCGAAAGTAGAGTTCTGATGATTGAAATCAAGCCCTATATTGAACACGCGGTGTTGGTCGGACTGATCACTCCGAACCAGCCGGAAGACCGCACGAAAGAATACCTCGACGAGTTGGCATTCCTTGCCGACACGCATGGTATCGTACCCGTCAAACGCTTTACCCAACGTCTTGATCTGCCTAATACGGCTACATATGTGGGAGAAGGAAAGCTGAGTGAGATTGACCAATTTATTTTGGAGCATCATCCCATAGACGTGGTGATCTTTGACGATGAGTTGAGTCCGAGACAGATTCGAAACATAGAGAAAGCGCTGAACCACAAGGGCAAGCCGGACGTGCGTGTGATTGACCGAACGATATTGATTTTGGAGATTTTCCTCCAACGTGCGCAGACTTCCTATGCGAAGACGCAAGTCGAGATGGCACATCTGCAATACATGCTTCCTCGTCTGACGAGGATGTGGTCGCACTTGGATCGTCAGCGCGGTGGTGGAGGAACGAACCGCGGTATGGGTGAAACCCAGATAGAGGCGGATAAACGGGTCATCGGTCAGCGTATCGCCTTGCTGCGCGAGCAACTCAAGACCATTGACAAACAGATGGCTACCCAACGCCAGCATCGCGGAAAGATGGTTCGTGTGGCACTCGTCGGATATACGAACGTCGGCAAATCGACACTCATGAACCTGCTCTCCAAATCCGATGTCTTCGCGGAGAACAAACTCTTTGCTACCCTTGACACCACGGTACGCAAAGTGACAATCGAGAACCTGCCGTTCCTGCTCTCCGACACTGTCGGCTTCATCCGCAAACTGCCTCACCACTTGGTCGAGTCCTTCAAATCGACGCTTGACGAGGTGCGCGAGGCGGATCTGCTGATCCATGTAGTGGACATCTCGCATCCTAATTTCGAAGAGCAGTACGAAGTAGTCGAACAGACAATCAGGGAGATCACCTCACCTCAACCCTCTCCTAAAGGGAAGGGAGAGAGTCAACGGGAGATTCCTCAAATCGTTGTCTTTAACAAGATTGATAACTTCACTTATACACCGAAAGAAGAAGATGACCTCACGCCGATGCAGCGGGAGAACTACTCCTTGGAAGATCTGCAAAAGACGTGGATGGCAAGACTTGGCGAGGACTGCATCTTCATTTCCGCGAGAAACAAAGAAAACATTGACGCTTTGCGCGCGCTCATGTACGATCGTATAAAAGCTATTCACGTGAAGCGTTACCCGTATAACGATTTTTTATTCCAACATTATGAAAACGATTGACGAACAGGGTTATCATTTCGAAGAGTGGTTAACCCCTCAGGAAATAGCGCAGGATGTAGCGCAAGTGGCTGATCGTATCAGTAAGGACTATCAGGAGAAAGAACCGCTCTTTGTAGTCGTTCTCAACGGCGCTTTTGTCTTTGCCGCAGACCTCATCCGAGCCCTCAAGGACATCCGTTGCGAGGTGACGTTCATCCGTGTGAGCTCGTATTGGGGCATGTCCTCCACCGGCAAATTGGAGTTCATCGTACCCTTGCAGCAAGTGGTGGACAACCGCGATGTGGTCATCGTCGAAGATATCGTGGACACCGGTCTGACGATCCATCAACTCAAAGCGCATCTCAGAGGTTTAGGAGCCGCTTCTATCCGTGTGGCTACCATGCTCTTCAAACCCCGCAAATTAGAGTACGACGATGCCAAACCGGACTATATCGGTCGCGAGATAACCGATGAATTTGTCATCGGCTATGGACTCGATTTCGACGGCTTCGAGCGCAATCTGGATGCCATCTATAAAGTCAAAGAATAAAATAAATATTCATTATTAATTATTAATTAATCATTAATTCTACCATGAACGAAGAATTGAAAAAAGTAATGGAGGTTGCCGAGGTTTGGACCAAGGAACCGTTTGACGCGGAGACCCGCGCACAAGTGAAAGCCATGATGGAAGCAGAGGACAAGACTGACCTCATCGATGCTTTCTATCGCACCCTCGAGTTTGGTACCGGCGGTCTGCGCGGTATTATGGGTCCGGGTACCAACCGTATGAACAAGTACATCGTAGCTATGGCTACCCAAGGTTATGCCAACTACATGCTCAAAGTGCAGAAAGAAGGCGGTTTTGACCATGTTCAGGACGGTCGCGTAGCTGTAGTAGTGGGTCATGACTGCCGTAACAACGGTCGTCTCTTCGCTGAGACAGTAGCGAACATCTTCTCGGCTAACGGCATCAAAGTGTATCTGTTTGAGTCGCTCCGTCCGACACCGGAGGTGTCCTTTGCTATCCGTCATCTCAAATGTCAGGGCGGTGTGAACGTAACAGCTTCGCACAACCCCAAAGAGTACAACGGTTACAAGGCTTACTGGGAGGATGGTTCGCAGGTTCTCCAGCCGCATGACCAAGGTATCATCGACGAGGTGAACAAAGTGACCCTCGCAGATGTGAAATGGGAGGCAAACAAAGACCTCATCGAGATCATCGGCGGCGAGATGGACTACGACTACATGATGGCTGTTAAGGACGTTATGATCGACCAAGACACTATCCTTCGTCAGAAAGACCTCAACATCGTTTATACCCCGATGCACGGAGCAGGTCGTCAGATCGTACCGCTCTGTCTGCGTAGCTGGGGATTCCAGAACATCCACGTAGTACCCGAGCAGATGGTGATCGACGGTAACTTCCCGACGGTCGTTTCCCCGAACCCCGAGAACGCAGAGGCTATGACCCTTGGTATGAAACTCGGTACCAAGCTTGGCGCCGACTTGGTTATCGCTTCTGACCCCGATGCGGATCGTATCGCTATCGTTTGCCGCAACGACAAGGGAGAATGGGTGATCATCAATGGTAACCAGACCAATATCATGTACCACTACTACATCATCAACAACATGAAGCGTCTGGGCAAGTTCCGCGATGACATGTATATCGTTAAGACCATCGTGACCTCCGAGCTCATCCGTAAGATTGCTGATGCACAGGGTGTGACGCTGACCGACGAGTACACGGGCTTTAAGTGGATTGCTAACCGTATCCGCATGTGGGAAGGCAAACGCAAATACATCGGTGGTGGTGAGGAGTCCTTCGGCTTCCTGCCGTACGACGCTGTACGCGATAAATGTTCGCCTTCGGCTATCTGCCTCATCTGCGAGATCGCTGCGTACGCTAAGGACAACGGCATGACCCTCTATGACTACCTGCTCAAGATCTACGAGGACTATGGTTTCCAGAGAGAGACCACGATCAACGTCGTTCGTCCGGGTAAGACGGGCGCCGAGGAGATCCAAGCGATGATGAAGAACTACCGCGAGAACCCGCCGTTGGAGATTGCAGGCGAGAAAGTATGCCTCATCAAGGACTACAAGATCCTCGAGCAGAAGAAACTGGTCAACGGCAAATGGGAGAGCGAGAAGTTTGAGATGCCGCTGAACGCTACTTCAAACGTACTGCAGTACTTCACCGAAGGTGGTCTGAAAGTGTCCGTTCGTCCGTCCGGTACCGAGCCGAAGATCAAGTTCTACTTCGAGATTCCGGTTAAATCCGGCAAACCGTTCACCGGCGCAGACTATGAGCGTTGCACCGCTGAAGCAGAAGCACGTGTTCCGGCTATCAAAGCAAGTCTCGGATTGTAATGAACAATTGGCGTGCCTATATGGAGAAAGGGAACCGGTCCAGAATATTTATATTCTGCTGGTTCTCCTTTTTCCTTTTTCTCTTCTCGCTGCTGTTTCATGTGTTCATCTATCATGATCTACACCTGACAGAGCCTTTAGAGTTCATCGCTACTTGGTTACCCCAGATAGCTATTTCGCTGTTCATCGCTGCGCCGGTCTGGATAGTCCGGCGCAACTGGTGGACGATCTTGGCGCTGTTTATACTCGATGTGTGGCTTATTGCCAACATCCTTTATTTCCGCGCCAATAATATTCTGCTTACGTACAATGCCATTATGATGGCAGGAAACGTGGGCGGAGTTGGAGGAAGTGTGCTGATGTTCGTTAACTGGAAATCTGCTATTTTCCTTATTCTCACGGTGGTATATGCCGTGGTGGCAATGTGGCTTGCTCCCGTTAACAAATCCAACCCGGGTAAGCGCTCGTACCTGACGAATATATGCGTGCTGCTTACTGCGTTTTTATGCTCTTCCATCGGTAATTATGCCAACTATTTCTTGCGCATGAAAGCCGATGCCGAGTTGAGCAAAGCTCTGACGGTCAATCCGTTCTTCGATGCCTTCGAGTTGTCGTTGTCTGACCCTTACCAGTACGTCCGGCAGCACTCGGTCTTCACGTACTTGCCGATCGCTTTTCTGCAAGGCGCTATGACCGACACCGGTGCTCCTGTCGAACTGCCCACTACGCTGACCGAGCAGGAGGAGCAATGGATGGAAGAGATCTACACGCCTTCGGACGCCAAACTGACACCGAAACGTAACCTGCTTGTCATCGTCGTAGAGAGTCTGGAGAGTTGGCCTATAGAGGTCACGGATCAGTCCGGCGCATTCGTCACACCGAACCTCTATGCCCTCTCGCGTAGTTCGTCGGGTTTCTTTGCGCCGTGCATGAAGAGCCAAGTCAAACATGGTGTCTCCGGCGATGGAGTGATGATCATCAACACCGGATTACTACCCTTGCAACACGGAGCTGCTTGTCGGCTCTATCCCGAGAACACATATCCGAACTACGCGCATTTCTTCAAGGATGCCGTATTAGTGGATGCTGCTGCTCCGGATTTCTGGAACAATGCCGCTGCCTATCGCAACTACGGATACCAACGGATGGTGAAGACTGATTTCGACCAAGAGAGCGTGGAAGTCTTCGAGAAAGTGATGGAGCTGTCATGGACAGACGGAGAGATGCTCACTCATGCCGCAGAGGAATGGAAAGCGATGGACAAACCCCGTTGCCTCATGGCATTGACCCTCTCTACGCACTCACCTTTTACGCTCGTGCCCGAGAACAAGAACCTGCTCTTCCCTTCCTCGCTGCCTAAAGCGATGAAGGCGTATTTCAGTTGTCTCCATTATACCGACTCGTGTATCGGCGCATTCCTTGCGGACTTAGAGCAAGCAGGCGAATTGGAGAACACCGTAGTCGCTATCACCGGAGACCACACGGTCTTCAAATCCATGCTCTGGTGGGAGTTTCAGCAGTACATGATTCGTCACGACATGCCCCAGATGCCGGATCGCAACTACGTGCCTTTCATCGTTCTGGCACCGCATATCAACCGACAGGAGTTCAATGAAGAGTGCCAACAGGCGGATATCTTCCCCACCATCATGCACCTCATCGGCTGCGACAAATATCCTTGGAAAGGAGTTGGCGTCAACTTGGTGGAGACCCGTAAGAAAGGCAATGCACAACCGCCTCAACGTCTCATGGAGGAGCAAGAGGCATATATCCTGTGCGACAAAATCATCCGTCGTAACTACTTTGCAGAACCCGAAAATCAATAAAACACTATCTTATGAACAAACGTCTATTTATCATCACCTGCCTTGTTTGCTGCATAGCGCTGGTGGGATGCAAGAAAAAAGATGACCTTGCCTCAAAAGACATGACCGGTTATACCTTCACCATGAGTGATCTGACGGTGAAGTTCGATTCGAAGATCTCCAATAACGATTACAACGTAACCGTCAGCACGCTATACGGCTCTACCGACAAAAACAAGGTAAGTGACCCTTCGGCTACCTTCACTTGGAATTCAAGCACAGAGGCTTCTTTTAAACTCAGTTTTGAAATCGGTAACGCCGCTACACATTATTACCAGAAAGATAAGTTAGACCTGAGACTGGTGTTTGTATCGAAGACCATGGGAGGTGCTTATGGAAACGATAAGTATGTCCACATATCGAAGTGGAACACACCCGAATACGACCCTGCCAAGGATTATTCAGAGGGTACCTATACGTATATTGATGAGGGATTCTCGTTAGCCAAGTAATCATCCGTTTTTCCGGATATCCTCGATCACCATGCTTGCAAGCGTGCAGCCAAAGACTGCCGTCACTTGCATGAGTGAACCGCGAGCTTCACATCGTTGCGCCTGTTCTGTCGAATAGACGCAACGTACTTTTTTATAGGGATGAAGATCCAATTTCTTCATCCTTGCTCGCACGGCTTTCGCTAAGGCATCGCCCTTGATGGACATCAACTCGCCTGTCGTCACCTGCGTCGGGTCAAAACGAAGCGCTGCGCCCATAGAAGAGAAGATCTTCACGCGTGCCCGCGTCGCGCATAATATAAGGTCTGTCTTGTCATTGACGCTATCGATGGCATCAATGACAAATTGGAAATTGGAGATTTGAGATTTGAGATTTTCATTCTCCGCGTGATAGAAGTCATGAATAGCCGTGATCTCTGCTTCGGGGTTAATCGTCAACAAGCGAGCCTTCAGCGCCTCCACTTTCGGTTGACCGATCGTCTCACGCGTAGCCGGCAACTGGCGGTTCACATTCGACTCCTGAACCACATCGCCGTCCACGATCGTCAGATGCTTCAGACCGGTTCGCACTAAGGCTTCGGCACACCACGAACCGACACCTCCAACTCCGAAAAGAATGACACGTTTGTTCTGTAACTCGTGCATCGCCTTTTCGCCCAACAAAACCTCACTTCTACTAAAAAATTCACTCATATTTGACCAATTTGGGTGCAAAATTACAAAAAAATACGTATTTATGCAAAAAAAATGCCAAAAAATTTGGTCAATTCAAAAAAAAGCAGTACTTTTGCACGCTTTTTCGCTCGCAAGAGCTAAAAAACAATCGCCCAGGTGGCGGAATTGGTAGACGCGTTGGTCTCAAACACCAATGGGAAACCGTGCCGGTTCGATCCCGGCCCTGGGTACTCGCGCGAGCTATAAATGCTCGCGCAAATGTTTAACAAAAGGTCAGGCGGGAGACTTAAACAGCCGCTATCCACTCAGAACAGGCTAATTGCCCGGAGAGTAACTAAAAGGAGGTGTATGCAATGATTATCGTTCCTGTAAAAGAAGGTGAGAACATCGAGCGCGCGATTAAGAAATTCAAACGCAAATTCGATAAGACGGGTGTCGTAAAAGAGCTCCGTCGTCGTCAGCAATTCGACAAACCGAGCGAGCTGAAGCGAATTAAGATGGCACATGCGAAGTATGTACAGTCGTTGCACGCTCACGACGATATGTAATAAAAAGAGTCCAAAAGGGACTCTTTTTTTTATCTCAACTGATTTCTCCCCAGTTATAGGACTGCTCGACGCGGCGGAAGTCTAACTGACGTTTGTACATGCGGTTCATCTCGTCCTCCAAGAGCGGATCTTTGTCCAAGATCTCCATCGCAGCCTGACGGGCGAGGTTGAGCAGTTGTCCATCGGTAGAGAGGTTGGCTATCTTCAGATCGAAGGGAATACCGGACTGCTGCGTTCCTTCGAGGTCACCGGCTCCACGGAGCTGCAGGTCGGCTTCGGCGATACGGAAGCCGTCGTTGGTAGCGACCATGATATCCATGCGTTTGCGGGTGTCCTTGCTTAGCTCGAGATCGGTCAAGAGCAGACAGTAACTCTGATCGCCGCCTCGTCCAACTCGACCTCGCAGTTGATGGAGCTGACTGAGCCCAAAACGTTCGGCATTCTGAATCATCATCACCGTAGCATTGGGCACATTGACGCCGACCTCGATGACGGTCGTTGCCACAAGGATCTGGGTCTCGCCGGACGCAAAACGCTGCATCTGCAGATCTTTGTCCGCGGCTTTCATCTGACCGTGTACCATGGAGATCTTATATTCAGGAAACGCTTCGCACAGTTCATTAAAACCGTTCTGCAAGTCCTGCAGATCGAGTTTCTCGTTCTCCTTGATAAGCGGATAGACGACATAGACCTGCCGTCCTTCCTGTATCTGTTTGCGGAGGAAAGCATAGACCTGTGCGCGGCGTTGGATCGAATAATGGATCGTCTGGACGGGTTTACGTCCGGGCGGTAACTCATCGATGATGGAGACCTGCAGATCCCCATAGACGGTCATTGCCAAGGTACGGGGTATAGGGGTCGCGGTCATGACGAGAATATGCGGCGGCAGTTGGTTCTTGGTCCATAGTTTGGCACGCTGCGCAACGCCGAAACGGTGCTGCTCATCGATGACCACAAACCCGAGGTTCTGCCACTGGACATTATCCTCCAAGAGTGCGTGTGTACCGATGAGAATATGGATAGTACCGTTCATCAGTCCGTTATGTATCGGCACGCGGTTCTTAGGCGTGGTAGAGCCCGTCAGAAGGGCTATATGGACAGCATCGCCGAGGGGAGCAAGAAAAGCCTTTAGGGTCTCGTAATGTTGGTTAGCAAGGATCTCGGTCGGTGCCATGATACAAGCCTGATAGCCGTTATCGACCGCCAAGAGACAGCACATCAGCGCCACGAGGGTCTTACCGGAACCCACATCGCCTTGCAGCAGACGGTTCATCTGACGACCGGACTTGAGGTCATCGTGGATCTCATGAATGACCCTTTTCTGCGCACCGGTCAGATCAAAGGGCAGGCTCTTGTACAAGCCATGAAAACGGCTACCGACCATCGGCATAGCGAAACCCGGGTTCTGCTCCCGACGCTTCATCTGCCGAAGTATCTGCAGCTGGATATAGAACAGCTCCTCGAACTTCAACCTCGCACGAGCGTTCTGCATCGAAGGTGTGTCTTTGGGGAAATGGACGTTGACCAATGCCTCCGTGAGGCTCATCAAGCGGTAACGCTGCAAGATATCGGCACCGATGGTGTCGGGCACACCGGCTTTGAGTTCGGGAAGGAGACCGGCTATCATCGTTCGCATGGCTTTGGAGTTGATGCCATGCTTCTTCATGGTCTCGGTGGTGTTGTAATAGGGTTCGAGACCCTGCGTCATCTCCGGCGTCACTTTAGACATCGGTGTCAGTTCGGGATGCACGAAGTTATAGACGTGCTGAAAACGGCTTGGTTTGCCGAAAAGGAGATATTTCACACCTCGCTGCAGCTTGACGTACTGCACGCCTCGGAACCACACTAACTCACACTGATGGGTACCGTCAAAGAAAGTAGCACTGAGCCGCTGCGCCTTACCGATACCGATAGTGTGCCATTCGGTCACTTCGCCGATGATCTGCACATAGGTATCTTCGTCGTCAAGTTCGGCAATGCGATAGAAACGACTCCGGTCGATATACTTATAGGGATACTGCCGAATGAGATCGAGGGCGGTATTGACCCCGAGCTCTTTACGAAGAATGTCGGCACGCTTAGCACCGACATTCTTACAATACGTTATATCTCTATGAGATAGTTCCACGTTAGATCGCCCTTATTGCAGTTTGAAGTTAACCGGCAGGGTGAAGCGTACACGAACGGGTTTACCACGTTGCTTACCCGGGTTCCACTTCGGCATGGTCTTGATGACGCGAATAGCCTCGTTATCGAGAGCTTTATCCACACCACGAACGACCTGAATATCCTCCAACGAACCGTCTTTGTTAACCACAAACTGGCAGATAACACGACCTTGGATACCGTTCTCCTGTGCGATAACAGGGTACTTGATATGTTCGCTCAGGTACTTACGCAGTTCTTTCTCACCACCGGGGAACTCGGCGTTCTGCTCAACGACCTTGAAGATCACCTCTTCTTCCTCTTCCTCAACGGGAGCCTCAACCGGCGCAGCGATAACGACCTCAACCTCCTTGTCATCCTCGGTATTCACCTCGATAGACTCGGTCTCTACGTTATCCTCTACGACGTTCAGCACTTCAACCTCCTGAACAGCAGGGGGTGGAGGGGGAGGAGGAGTCTCCTGACTGGTTTGCTGAATCTCTACTTCTTCCTCAAAGAGGAACTCCGTGTCGGTCACCTCATACTTGGTAACCTCACGCTCAGTCCACTCCAGCGCTACGTAAACGAGGCTGAGTACGAAGACCAAACCCATTAAAACATAAACGAGTTTGTCTTTCTCCAAGCTTGCATTTTCTGATTTTTTGACTTGCATATCTTGTGTTTTTTAGGTCGTTTTTTCAAAATCGGCTACAAAGGTACTACTTTTTTTTTATATATGCAAATAAAATGTAAAAAATTTGCCTTATATACCATAAAATTGCCTTAAACCACCGAAAATGGAACCGTCCTGAGTACTTTTTATCCAACCAATACCACATTCGGAGGCGTTCCCGCTTATAATGTAACTGCCCCTTCAAGCTCTGCGGATTGGACACCGACGAATGAACACGCCATACTGCCGTTCGAACACCTAAATATCCGAACTTAGTGTACTGCGAAAAAATACCATATAACGGGTAGTCCAATACCGGAAAATCCTGCTGTTCCAATTCGTCCAAATCCGCTTTCTGCAATAGTTCTGCCCGAAAAAGAACGGTGCAATTAGTCTGCTTAGCGCCTCTCAGCCCATACGTCTCGCTCAGATCCCCCTCAGGGATTGCCTCGTCTCCTTGCGTTTGCTCTGCCGTATGTACCAAACCCACCTCTGCGTGTTTTCGCAAATACTCGATCTGGAGCTGCAGCTTATGGGGGTCTGACCAATAATCATCGCCGTCCAACATCGCTATGTAGTCCGCTCCGTCCGCCATGATACGCCGGTAGAGGTCAATCGTGTTGCTCGTCAGCCCTTGGTTCTGCCGGCGGCGGATATAGACGATACGCTCGTCCTGCCGGGCGTATTGCTCGCAGACCGTCTCGGTGGCATCCGTCGAGGCATCATCGCCTATATAGACGCGCATCGGCTCATCGCAGACCTGCGATAAGACACTCTCGATCGCCTCGGCGATGAAAAGCTCGTGATTATATGTCGCGATGCAAACAGCTATCATAAATATCCATCAGATGTTGTCCGATACGCTCTGCCGTGAACCGTTCGCTGCAATCGGGCTTCTTGTCCAGACGCTCTTGGTGGAAGAGGATCGTCTCTATGAACTCCGCAAAACGCCCGGGTTTGGACACCGCTACCTCCTGCGGCACGATCAGATCCGCCACCTCTTCGGCAATGCCCACGGGCGTGGAGAGGATCGGCAGACGAGCCGTAACCGCTTCGGCAAGGACTACTCCGTATGTCTCATAGCGGCTACTTAGTATCAGTGCGTCAGCGCGGTGCATCTCGTTTGCTACTTCTTGCGGTGTCAGTTCGCCTGTCCAGCGCAACAAGCCCTCGGGGATCTCCAACGCGTCCGCATACGCGCGCACGTCCCTATAATCTACACCTGTTCCGACCAACACCAGTGACCAGTCCTGCCGCCTCTCCGACAGCATCTTCGCTGCCCGCAAGAGGCCTTTGACATTCTTGGCTTTCTCGTCAAAACAGCTCACGTGGAGCAAGGTCTTCTTTTCTGAATGCTTAGATCTGAATTCTGAAAACTTAAAGAACTCATCCACCACATTATCGATCGTGCCCCACGCTTTGGCTTCGATGCCGTTGGACTGCATCGCGCGTTGGAGAGCAGGGCTGACCGTCAGGATCATCTCCGCCTGCGAGGCGATACGCTGATAGAAGCGTTTTTGGAGGGAGGACATCTGTCTGAACTGTCCGTTCTGAGGCAGATAACCGCTCCAATGCTCTATAATAATATAAGGAATAGCGAACCGTCGTTTGAGCCAAAGCGCCAACAGTCCTTGTTTCTGTATGACGTTCAGCTGCACGACATCGGGCAACCACCCTTCTCTCTCTATGGCTCTCCATTGGTTCCATGTGTCGCGCCATCCTTGCGAAAAGATCACGCGCACCTCTGCCCCTTGCGCACGAACGGCCTCTACGTGCTTTTGCACGAAGAGACCGCTCATTGCATCCGTATCCGATGGATACCAAGGTGTCAGAAAGAGAACTCTCATTATCTATACCTCCACTCGCGTAGTTTCTGGAACCAGATAGCGAGGCGGAACCAAGGCTTGTAGTACTTCTCCACGGAGTAATACTTGGTCGCGGTAGAACCGAACTGCTTGTAGTGCTTAGCCGTACCGCGATCCATGGAGCCCTCGAAATCAAACTGCACATGTTTCTCCCGAGCCAGTTTCATCGCCTCCAAGACGAGCAGCGCACCGGCACCGGACTCCTTGAAAGCAGGATCGAAAGCAGGGATGAGATAGTACATATAATGTTGATCCCAGACGAGGAAAGCCGCCGCATAGGGTTTGCCGTCCGCATTGCAGATACTCAGTATCTCGCATTGCCCCAGACGCCTTGCCTTGCGCTCCAAGACCAAGAGGAACTCCCTCGAATAGCTCAACTCACGCTTGCGAGCCTGCATCCAACGGCTGTGGAAACGATAGAAATCCTCCACATCCAATGTCCGCTCGGCATGAAGGCTGAGGGCTTTCTGGAGCTGACGGCGTTTGTTCTTGCTAAAAGCATTGATCACCGCATCGAGGTCGCTCAGGTCATCCACGCGATAGGTGACCCTTTCGTGGGTCTTGAACCCCAAGGCACGCATCGCATCCACGCACAGGCTGCCGGGCAGGTACTGCTGATAGTAATACGCCAAGCCCATCTGATCCAACTGCTCTTTGATCTGACGGCATACCTCCGCCGTTTTCCATTTATCGGCAGTAACCTCCGCCGTAACCCATATACCACCGGTCTGGGTCTGTTGCGGCATGACGATGAACTTCTGCCAGAGACATTTGCGCAATAAGTAAGGCATAGCACCTAAGATCTCGCCCTGCTCGTCCTCGGCAAAGAGCACATTCCACTCCTTACCGGCACAGACAGCATCTAACCACCATGGGGTCATCATAATGGGCACATACTCTTGCTGCTCCACCCACTTACTATAGCGCTCTTTGTTCGTCATTAGAAGAGATTATTGAAGAATCCGCCTTGGGTCTGTTGTGGCTCTTGAACTTGAGGAGCCTCGTCACGAGCCTCTTCCGCTGAATCATTCGTCGGAGTCTGGAGACCATCATTGCGGCGGTACTGCTCAGGACGATGAAGGATCTGTATATTCTCGGCAATCACCTCCGTCTTGCGGCGGATCTGACCGTCTTTCTCCCACGAACGTGTTTTGAGTTTACCCTCCACATACACTTTCATACTCTTGCGGATGTTCTGCTGCGCCCATTCCGCGAGGTTGCGCCAAAGAACGATGGAGTGCCACTCGGTCACGTCCGGCACCTGAGTACCGTTCTGCATCACGTAGCCACGTTCAGTGGTAGCAAGATTAAAATTAGCGATCGCAACGCCGCGGTCTAAATAACGAACTTCGGGATCATTGCCGACGTTGCCAATAAGAATAACTTTGTTTACGCTTGACATAATTAGATTTGTTTAAATAATTAATAGTGAATAATTAATAATGAATATCTTTGAGTCGATAGTCGTTAGTAGTTAGTTCATTTTTTATTTGCGGCTGCAAAGATAGTAATAATTTTTGATATATGCAAGAAAAAACAGAAAAATCGCCCAATTTGAGCGATTTTTCTTCCTTCGTACATTGTTCCTTCGTACATCACTTCACGAGGGTGCCTTGTACGTTGTACATTTTACCGTTGTGGAGGATGTAGAGTTGACCGTCGATGAGGAGTTTGACAGCCTCACCCCTGCCCTCCCCTGAAGGGAAGGGAGTTTGATCGATGCCTTGGAGCTCCGGAGCGATGTAGTCCGGATCTTCGTCCCACATACCCTTATGGTCACGAACGGACGAACCGGCTGTGGAGTAGTTATAGGAGTTACAGAAAGTCTCCATGAACTTACCGACATAGGTATTACCGTCCTCTCCTACGAGACGGAACTGACCGGTGTAGTAACCGTAGCGGTAACCGCCTTGTGCAGCCATATCGTCGTCGTAAGCCACGAACTGGAGGCGCACCTCAGCGTCGGTAGCCATGATACAACCGGCCTGCGTGCCGTTGGTATTGATATAGCAGCTCTCCAAGTCGATGTTGCCACGGGTGACGTTATAGACACCGGAGATAGCGTTCTCTTGGTTCGTATAGATGAGGAAGGTCGGCATCGGCATACCTATTCCGCCTTCTTCGCCGGTAGCGAACATCACCATCCAGCCGAACTTACCCTCGGGGAACTGATCGGTGTATTGATCGAGATAACCGGCCTCCATACCCCATACGTTCATGACCACAGCGTCCTCGGGGATGTCCGCAGCTTTGGTGGTAAACGCATTTCCTTCGATCGCATTGGAAGCCTCGAAATAGTTATCGTTCTCGCCGATGTTGAAAGCTTGTACAGTCCACGTCCACGTACCGTCTTTCGGCATGGTGGTCATCTTGGTGGTGCCATGAACGGTGAGGGTGGTATAGTACTCGCCGTCACAGAAGAGGACGATCTGATAAGCGTCGGCTACGCTCGTTACTTCCCACGAGAAGGTCACGTTATCGCCTCCGGAAACCTCGGCATGTACGTTGGTCGGCTCGAAGGTATTGACACCTACGGTAAAGTTCGTAGTCACCTCAGCGCCCATGGGGTTCATATTCTTATCAACAACCTGCACGATAGCGGTATAGGACTTGCCCTCGATGACATTAACGGTCAGCGGGCTTGCCGGACGGTCTTTGGTAGAGAAGTTATCATAAGCTACGGTCTCACCGCTCCAAACGCGTACATAGAGTCGTTCGCCTTGACCGAACTCAGGTGCATCCCATGTGAGGGTAGCGGTAGTATGGTCGTCAGCAACAACAGCTTGCAGGTTCTCTACTCTCTTCTCCACGAGGGTGAAGGGGATAGTCGCCAAGACAGCGCCTTTGGAGTAAGCGGAATCGGTCTGGTTGAGTTCGAGCACTTGTACTTGGTAGGTACCGGGTTTGAGCGCCAAGAGCGAGGTGGTAGCCGTACCGAGGTTGATGACGCTGCTGTTCCATGCGTCACCGCGCTGCTGTCCGGACTCGTCCACATTGAGGATCCACTTGGTGGAGCAGTAGTAATGGTTCCCATAATCGTCATCATCGGAGAAGCCTACGCCGTCCTGATAAGCGAAACGGTCGCACTCCTCGGTGGTACAAGCGATACCTGCGATGAGGGTACCGTTAGCGTCTGCCAAACCGATAGCGAACGCAGAGGTGTTATAGGAGTACCATGTGAACGAAGCCTCACAATACGAGAGCGCATAGATACCTGCATCGGGGATGTCTTCCTCAGTGGGATCGACCTCGCCGGAGTGACCAATCTGAGCCACAACGAAGTTATCCATCGAGAGGGAGCAGTAGTCGCTGGTACCGCCTGCAAAACGGAAGGCTACGTACTTAGCGGTCGAAGGCAGGTCAGCCAAAGAAACGACTGCGTGTGTGTAGGTGAGCGAACGGTCGAGGGTCTGCAAGGACACGAAGGTCGAAGCCTTGCCCGGGTTCGTCATATAACCTACTTCGAGCATACCGCACATCTCGGTGGTGAGGCTGGTCTTGTAGTCAAAAGCGACCTCAAGGGTGTTGAGTGCCTCTGTGAAGGTCGGCATAGCGAATACCTGTGCGCTGCTCGGTCCACCGCCGATAGCCTGCAGATGTGCCTGTCCGTTGACGGTAGAAGCGTTGCCTTCGTCATCGTAGGTCTTGTCTTTGACAACGCTGATCGTACCGGAGGTTACTGTCCAGCAGTCGGGAGCCGATACATCGAAACCGGAACCGGTCTGGTCACGGGTAAAGGTCTCCAGCCAAGGGATAGCAAACGCCTCGCAAGGGGTCTTGAAAGCCGTTTTGGGAGCCAAGCTCTGAGCATCCTCGGAACAGTAGGAACGAACATAGAACTCATAGTCGGTCTCCTCGTAGAGTCCGGTCAGAGTGACGGTCTTTGCCGAGATGAGCGTAGAGGCTGTCCAATCGAGTTCTTCGCCTTTCTCGACCAAGAGGTACTGGTATTGGGTAGCGTCGCCTTGCCAAGAGAAAGTGACCTGATGGGCATCGAGGTTAGAGAGAACGATAGAAGAGGGGTTCTCGCAAGCCGAGCTGCCGCGGAGCGACACACCGCCGACATTATCGAGGAAGATACCATCGGTAGAGCCTGCTTGGTGGAAACCGATATAGATCGAGCTGCCTACATACCGGGACAGATCGACGGTATAGGTTCTCCACTCCGATTTCCAGAGCTGATGCGCTGCATCGCCCATCGACTGAGAGGTGTAATAGGTGTCCAGCACCTCAAACGAGCTGGCATCGGTACCGCCGAGCGAGATCTCGATACGCAGTTGACCGGACGAAGCATAATCGCCGATACAAGCCTGAAAGGTCAGACTCTCCCCGGCAGCGGGTTTGAGTTGCGGGGTGATGAGCCAACTCTCTGTGCCCGTTACTTCCTGAATCTTAGCGCAAGTCTGTTGGAACTTAGCAGCTTTCTTCCATCCATATCCGGCATAGCCGTCAATGGTCGTCCATCCTTCGGGCGGGAAAGTCTCGCCCTCAAAACCTTCATTCAGCGTCTGTGCGCTGAGACTCGTGCAGAACAAGGCTGCTACGAGGTAAGAAAAGATCTTTTTCATAATATATTTTGTTAAATTAATTCAATATAATATTGTTTTTGATTTTTTTCTTTCTAAAAACAATTTGGGGCTGCAAAGGTACTCGTCGCGTTCGACAATCGGTTTGCAAGGGTTTATACCGCTCCGCTTCGTCGGAAGCGACGATCAACGATTAAGTTACTAGGTAACAAATATAGTTGTCGTGCTTCCTCCTCTTCCCACAAATTAAAATTTGCGGGAGCCTTAGAGGTAAAACCGATGCCTCCGAGGTTCTATGTGTTGCTTGCAACACTCGAAGTGCCATCCGAGGCACTTCTTCACCCGCAAAAATTAAAATTTTCGGGGACCCCAATGCGCACTTTGCGGTGCAAAGGTACGCATTTTTATCGACATACGCAAATTTGAACACGAAATTATTTATTTTTCAGAACTATGGAACATTTAATATGAGAAAAGACGAAAGGCGAAAGGTGAAAGGTGAAAAGGGAAAGGAGGAAGGAGCAAAAAAAAAGGGTGTGCCAATAGATTTGACACACCCTCAAGCCATTTGATTTTCTAAATAATTAGAACTTCATCGCTAAACCGACACCATTCTGGGAAGTTTGGATACCAAACTCCAGTGCGGTCTGACGCGCACAAGTCTGATTGTAAAGCTCGTAGGAGTTGTTGCGCTTAACGGTACCAACTACGATACACGGAATAGAAGCCACGAAGAGACCCGAACCAGCACCGAGCAACATAGCACCCGGGACACACATACCCAAGAACAAAGACTCATCCTCATAACTGGAAGAGCTACCATATTTTGAATAGGTAGTCTTAGGTCCTGCCAATCCGTAAGCCAGACCAACGAACAAACTACCTACGCCCATGAAGGTAAGACCGCTGGCGAAGAGGCCCCAGCCTGACTTTCTGAGTTTTTGACCTTTCATATACTGCTCGTAAGCCTGTGTGCAGTTCTGCTGAACGAAAGCGACATACTGATCTTCAGTCATACGCACATCGCCCATGATATAATCATCATCATTACGCACGATAGGCAGGCCGGTAGCTTGCGGAGTACCATAAGCGGGAGCATAAGCAGGAGCAGCGCCATACGCCGGAGCAGCCTGACGAGGTTGTTGGTCAAAGACCTTTACCGTACCATTCTGATAGATGATGGTGTTGATCTCACCGGTAGTGAGAACGAAAGTAGGACCTTCCTGATTGTTAAACTCTTTGTACTTGATTTCGGAAGAGGAGACCTCCAGAATCTTAGCTTCAACACGCTTTGCGTCACGGGTAATGATGACATCCTGTGCATAAGCGCTAAACGCAGCAACAGTAGCTACAGCCAACAAGAATATTTTTTTCATGCTTTATTTTGCGGCTGTTATATCCCGTCGCCGCCTCGGGTCAAAATGAATAAAAAGAGATTGTTTTACATTTGCGGCTGCAAAATTACTACATTTTTTTGATATTACCAAATATTTTTGCACTTTTTTATCAAAAAACTTTTAATTTTGTAGTAATTTCGGCACGCCCCGCAAGTGGGTTCCCTCCGAATGTACGTTCGCGTCCTGCGGTGCATATGCAAAAGCGGGTATTTTTCGTCCTGCCTAACGGCTTTTTGGATTAAATGTGCCTATAGGTCATTTTATGCAAGCATAAAGACCCATATGCCCATTTAATCTATAAAATAATATTTTATTGGACGAAAAATACCCGAAAATTTGCATATATGCAATTTTTGTAGTAATTTTGCAGACTTTTTAGGAAATTGAAACGGATATTATACATATTAACGGTGTTGGTGGTCGGTATACTGTTAGTGGGCAGTATGCTGTTAGCGGCATTGGCGAGCGATGAGGTAGAGACGGCTGCAGTGAACCTCGTGACAAGCGAGATCTCGCGAGCCATGGGCACCAACGCGTCCGTGGGAGCGGTGGAATACCGTTTTCCTGCGCGCGTAGCCGTGCGAGACGTCTATATAGAGGATCTGCAAGGCGACACGCTGCTTTACGCCGGAGAGTTATATGTCCATTTCAGCCCGATACGGTTAGTACGAAACGAGATTAGTTTTCGTCATGTGCGCGTGCGTGACGTGTATGCGAATATATACAGCTTGCCGGACAGCACATGGAACTACAGCTTCCTCTTGCCGCTTTTCAAGAGCGAGTCAAAGAAAGAGGACAAGGAGATGTCGGGTTTGCTGAGCGTACGGGATGTGCGGTTAGAGAACATCCGTTTGCGGTACGAGGACTACCGCGCGCAGTTGACACATGCTTCGATGGATCTGAACCGTCTGACGAGCGAAGAGTTGGACGCCCAGATCACGGATCTTGCGATGGACGTGACGAACGGCGAGACGCTGAGCGTGGAGTCGATGAAAGCGCACGTCATTCTCAACGACACGATGTTGGCGTTCCCTACTCTTTCCGCCCGTTTGCCGAGGTCGAAATTAGACATCAGCGGTATGGAAGTTCGTTTTCCGGCAGGGGACACGCTCTATCTTTCGAAGTCAGCTCAGGATATTCATTTCGGTTTGATTTTTCACGAGGCAGAGTTGGTGCCTGCGGACGTAGCGCTGTTGGTGCCGGGTCTGAGGAGGGTGAACCGTGCTGTGACGCTGAACGGTACGTTTGGCGGTACGCTGGATTCGCTCTATCTGCAAGACATAGCGGTTCGGTATAACGGCAAGACGGTGCTCGAAGGAAACGTGAGTGCGGTCGGTTTGCCGGATCTGAATAACCCGTATCTGCGGGCAGACTTGCAGAACTTCCAGACGAGTGCGCCTCAGATGCAGGATTTCCTGTCGCAGCTGAGGGGTCAGCCGATCCGTCTGCCGAAAGAGTTACACCGTCTTGGCACAATCCGGTATCGCGGTTTGGCGGAAGGTCATCTGCAGGATCTGACGCTGCACGGGGCTTTCCGTACGGCTTTGGGAACGATCACTACGGACGGTACTTTTCAAGCCGATTCTGTGTTTGAAAAGATGCAATATCAAGCCCGTGTGGTGGGTCGCCGGTTCCGTTTGGGACGTATGATCGGTCAAGAGAAACTGAGTTCCGTGACGCTTGATTTCCGTTCGGGCGGAACAATCAAGAAGGGCGAAGTGCGCGGCGAGATCAACGCCAAAGTGCGTGAGTTGACGTACAACGGCTACACGTATAACGACCTGCGGATCAACGGCAAATACGAGCCTAAGCGCTATGAAGGTGAGTTTCATATCAACGACACGATGTTGATGTTGGCTTTTGACGGTGTGGTGGATCTGCATGAGATCAACCCCGAGGTCAATTTCAACCTGCGGTGCGATCATTTTGATGCGAAGCCCTTGGGTATCGCTGCGCTTAATGGTGGTCTGAAGACGCGGTTTAACCTTGCGGTTGATATGAACGGTTCCGAGACCGACCGGATCAGCGGATACATGGTACTTGATTCGCTTTTTGTGGCAACCGACAAAGACTCGATCCTGATGAAACAGCTGACGCTGATGGCTTCCGGCGAGACGGGACACTATAAGTCGTTCACGCTTCGGTCGGATTATCTGATGGCGCAAGCGGATGGTATTTTCCGATACAAAGACATCACAGCGGCTGTTCAGGCGATGATGCATCATTACTTGCCTTCCGCCGTAGCGGCTCCGAAGGAAGAGTGGTTGCCGGTGTCGCTTTCGATGCGTGCGGACGGTCAGCGTCTGCGTGACATCCAACGTCTGTACACGGCTCCTATCACGCTGAGCGATCATCCGACGCTGACCTTGGATGCTCGGATCGAGGAAGGCGAAGAGCCGTCGTTGGAGATGCGGTTCTTTGCACCCGGTGTGCGAGCAGGCAGTACGCCGGTACACGATATCACGCTGACACTCAACACGATAGACACCCTCCGTCATAAGGGCGGACAGGGTTCGGGTCTGGCTTTCTCTGTTTCTGCCGAAGCGATGCAGATGCAGACCGTGCTCTCGTGCTTGGCGTACCACGACACGCTGCTGACGCATCTGACACTTAGACAGCAGTCCGACGTGGATGAGATGTTGCCGGAAGGATGGAGAGAGTTGACGCCTCGTCAGTTACAGCGTGCGTTGAGCGACGGACTGAGTAACAGAGAGCGTAACAAAGTGCTGGTGGCAGCACAGCGAGCCGGTAACTACGGCGGTGATCTGCGGTGCGTGACGCATTTTGCGCGGTACGCGGATCAGCCGCTGATAGATGTACATTTTATGCCGAGCACGTTGTTGCTGCGCGACTCGGTGTATAGCCTGTCGGACAGCCGTCTGACGTGGTGTGCGGCGGACACAACGATACAAGTGGAGCATTTTGCTTTTGAGGGAGGCGGACAGCATCTCAGAGCGCATGGTATTGCGTCCCGTCATGCCAAAGACACCCTCGAAGTGGATTTGCAGAAGATCAATGCCGGGTACGTCGTACCGTTCCTGCTGCCGGTTCAGACGATCATGTTCCAAGGTCTGCTGACGGGTAAAGCGCAAGTGACCAACACCTTGAAAAAGCCAAATATAGAGACGACGATTCATGTGGATTCCATGGGTCTGAACGGCTGTTGGTTCGGCGATGCGGAAGTGGATCTGCATATAGACGATTCGTTGCATTTCCATGCGGATGTGGCGCGGAATGAGAAGAAATTAGTGGACTTGGACGGTAAGGCATTGTTTGACGGAACAGGCACTTGGAACTTAGATATGCAAGCCAATGGTGTGCCGCTTGATTTTGTGAACCACTGGACGTCCACCGTGCTGACCGACCTGACGGGAACAGCAACCGGAAAAGTGGTTGTTGGCGGCAATAAAGGCAACACGTATGTGCTCGTTCGTGCTGCTGCGAAAGAGGCTTCGCTCACGCTGCCGTGGACAGGCGCACGATATACGATCCACGAAGACACCATCGTCATGGACTCCACGTCGATCAATTTTCCGAATATTCGTCTGACCGACAAAGAGGGCAACCCATTAGATCTGCACGGCAAGATCACCCACAACCAGTTCCGCAATTTTAACTTGGATCTGCATGTAGAGGCGCATGAAGCGATCGTCTTTGACGATGACCGTCAAGGGCAGATGTTGCGCGGTAAGGTCTATGCGAACGGCAAAGTGGATGTCACCGGCAGTGAGGAGGATATACGTGTGGAAGCGAATGCAGAGACTGCCCGTAACTCGACGTTCCGACTGAGTATCGATAATGTGTCCACGGCGTACGAGACGAACTTCATCCACTTCGTGGAGCACCCCGAGGAACAGACCGACTCGATAGAGGAGCATGACTTGGATAACATCGACACCCCTGCCAAAGAGCTGCTGCAGAAAGCGGCGAAGCCTTTAGGCCGATGTCTGCTGCAGTTAGGGCTCGACATCAATCCGTTGTTGCAGTTCCAGCTGGTTTTAGGTGAGCGTAACGGCGACATCATCCAAGCCCGAGGCAGCGGAGGTCTGCGTCTGACGTATGACACGAACACGGGTGACGTGCGGCTCTTAGGCACCTATGACATCGCCCGCGGAACACTCTCGTACACCGTAGCGAACGTGATCCGTAAGGAGTTCACCATAGGTGACGGTTCGACGATCGTCTTCTCCGGCGACCCCACTAACCCGCAGCTGAACGTGACCGCCAAATACCGCGTGACGGCGAACCTCAAAGACCTGTTCGGCGAAGAAGTGGATCAGTTGGCAACGACACGAACGAACGTCCCCGTGCTGACTTGTATGCACCTGAGCGGCTTGCTCAATAACCCGACCCTCAATTTCTCGTTGGAGTTCCCGATGAGCGATCAGTCGATCCAGCAACAGGTGCGTCAGGTGATCAACACGGATGAGATGCTGATGAGGCAGGTGATCTACCTGCTTGTCTTCGGACGGTTCTTCACGCCCGATTACATGGCTAACTCGCAGTACGCGACCCTCAACTCGACCTATTCGCTGCTCTCGTCCACCGTGACGAGCCAGATCAATGCATGGTTGTCCAAGCTGACCAATATTCTGACCCTCGGTGTGGCTATACGTTCGGACGGTGAAGGTGCGAACGCGAGTCAGGAATACGAGGCGCAGTTCCAGTTGCAGCCTGTGGACCGACTGATCATCAACGGTAACTTCGGCTACCGGTACAACGACGTATCGAACCAGCCGTTCTTCGGAGACTTGGATGTGGAGGTGCTGCTGACCGAAGACGGACAGTGGCGACTGAAAGGATACACGCACACCGTGGACAAGTATTCTCTCCGTCAGGCGACCACGATACAAGGCGTCGGTTTCATGTGGAAGAAAGATTTTAACTGGCCTTCCACCAAACGCAAAGATAAAAAAGAACTGAAAGACAAACAAAAACAAAAATAATATGGCAAAAAAGAAATTAGTTCGTTCCGCCAACAAGGT